>VBCM01000070.1 GCA_005883675.1 Betaproteobacteria bacterium | reverse complement strand
ACTCCTGGAAGAGCGCCGTGATGCCGAAGCGGCTGCCGAACTGCGTGTGCTCCTCGAGGAAGGCGGCGAGCTCGCCGAGCGCCTCGAGGTCGTCGAGCACCTGCTCGCGGATGCCGGGACGCTGCACCTTGAGCGCGACCGCGCGGCCGTCGCGCAGCACCGCGTAATGCACCTGCGCGAGCGAGGCGGCGGCGACCGGCTGCGGCTCGATGCGCTCGAACACCTTCGAGAGCCGCGCGCCGATGTCCTCATCGAGGATCTTCTGCACCTCGGTGAAGGCAAACGGCTCCACGTGGTCCTGGAGCCGCGTGAGCGCGTCGGCGTACGCCGGCGGGATGATGTCCGGCCGCGTCGAGAGGAGCTGCGCGAGCTTGATGTACGTGGGCCCGAGCCGCTCGACATCGCGCGCCAGCTCGCGCGCCTCGGGCACGCAGGCGGCGCTCTCGTCGGGCTCCTGCGGCAGGAGCTCGTTCAGCCCCGCGCGCGCGACGAGATCGCGCCGTCCATACTTCCAGAGGAGCAGCGCGAAGTCCTTGTAGCGCTTGAGGTGCTCGGGCCGCAGTGACAGGTTCACGGCCCTCGCTACAGCAACTTTCAGACCCGAATTTCGGGGCCGGAGCCCGAACTAATTCGGGCTACGTCCCCGAACTAGTCGCAGCTGCAGATGGCGCTTCACGTCCGGCCACTCGGAGGCGAGCACGCTGTACATCACCGTGTCGCGCACGGTGCCGTCGCGGCGCGGCTGGTGGTGGCGGATGACGCCGTCCTTCTTCGCGCCGAGCGCCTCGATCGCGCGCTGGGAGGCGAAGTTGAAATTGTCGGTGCGAAGCCCGACCACCTTGCAGGCGAGCGCCTCGAACGCGTGGCCGAAGAGGAGCAGCTTGCAGACGGTGTTGAGGTGCGTCTTCTGCCAGCGTTTCGCGTACCACGTGTAGCCGATCTCGAGGCGCTCGGCTTCCTTCAAAATGTCGTGATAGCGCGTCGAGCCAACGAGGGTGCCGCTCTCGAGCTCGCGTACCACGAACGGCAGCATGTGCCCGGCGTCCTGCCCCGCGAGCGCCTGCGCGAGATAGCGCTCCGTCTCCTCCGGGCGCGGCACGGAGGTGAACCACAGCTCCCACAGCGCGCCATCGGCCGCCGCGGCGGCGAGCGCGTCGCGATGCTCGCGCGCGAGCGGCTCGAGTCGCACGCCGTGGCCTTCGAGCGTGACGGGGCGAGGCTCCTTCATCGGCGCCGAGTCTACAATGCTCGCCTCCATGGACAAGGAAAAGACCCGCCGGGCGATCGACCAGGTGTTTCGCGACATGGCGGGCGCGATGAGCGCGGGCATGGCGCTCGTCGGCACGCGCACCGGGCTTTTCCGCGCCATGGCCGGCAAGGGCCCCATGACGGTGGATGAGGTCGTGCGCGCGTCCCAGTTGCAGCGCCGATACGTCGAGGAGTGGTTGCGCGGCATGGCAAGCGCGGGCTATCTCGAGTATTCGCCCGCGGCGCAGACCTATGAGCTCCCGGAAGAGATGGCCTATTTCGTCGCCTCGGATGGCAGCGATCATTTCGTCGGCGGCATGTGGGAGATGGTGCCGCCGCTCATGCGCGTGGCGCCCCAGGTCGCCGGCGCGTTCGCCAAGGGCGGTGGCGTGCGCTTCGAGGAGTTTGGCCCTGATTGCCTGAACGCGCTCGATCTCATCAACCGCGGCCAGTACGAGCAGCGCTTCACCGATTACTGGTTGAAGGCGCTGCCCGACACCATGGAGCGGCTGCGCGCCGGCGGCCGCGTCCTCGACTATGGCTGCGGTTCGGGGCGCGTCGCGATCGCCATCAAGAAAGCCTTCCCGGCCGCCGAGCTCGCCGGCTACGACGTCGACGCGCAGTCCATCGCCCGCGCCCGCGAGGCGGCGAAGGAGTTGCAGATCGCCTTCGGCAGCGAGAAGCCAAGCGGGCAATTCGATCTCATCACCATCTGCGACTGCATCCACGATCTCGCGGCGCCGGTCGAGACGCTGCGCGAGATCCACCGGCTGCTCAAAGCCGACGGTACGCTCTTCATCGTCGAGCCGAAGGCCGCCGACCGCCTGGAGGACAATCGCAACCCGGTGGCGACGATGTTCTACGGCTTCAGTCTCTTTCATTGCATGACGCAATCGCTCGCCCGCGGCGGGCCGGGATTGGGCACGTGCATGGGCCCGCAGAAAACCGAGGGCCTCTTGCGCGATGCCGGCTTCCGCGACTTCAGGCAACTGGACATCAAAAGCATGACCAACCTCTTCTACGCGGCCAAACCATGACGAACGAGCTCGCGCCCGCATTGGCACCCTCGGGCCGCCTGCGAGTCGGCCTCAACTATTCGAACTTCCTGCTGGTGCTCGGCGACGACGCCAACGGTGAGCCGCGCGGCATCGCGCCGGATCTCGGCCGCGAGCTCGCGCGTCGCACGGGGCTCGCGCTCGAGTTCGTGAAGTTCGACGGCGCCGGCAAGCTGTTCGACGCCGTGAAGAGCGCGGCGTGCGACGTCGGCTTCCTCGGCGCCGAGCCGCAGCGCTCCGATGAGGTCGCCTTCTCACCGGCGTACCTCGAGATCCCGGTGACCTTCCTCGTGCCGGCCGGCTCGCCGATACGCACCATCGCGGAAGTCGATCGCGAAGGCGTGCGCGTCGCGGTGTCGGAGCGCAGTGCCTATGACCTGTACCTGACGCGCACGCTGAAGAAGGCGAAGCTCCTGCGCGCGCAGGGCATCCCCGCCTCCTATGACGTATTCGTCGCGCAGAAGCTGGAAGCGCTGGCGGGGCTCAAGCCAAAGCTGGTCGAAGAAGCCGAGCGTACGCCCGGCGCGCGCGTGCTCGACGGGCAGATCACCGGCGTGCAGCAGGCGATCGGCGCGCCGAAAGGCCGCGCGGCGGCGGCCAAGTATCTGCGCGAGTTCGCCGAGGACGTGAAACAGTCCGGATTCGTGGCGCGCGCGATTGAAAGGCACGGCGTGCGCGGTGTAAAGGTGGCCACATGAACGAATTGCGCGTCTATTGGCGGCCCGGCTGCTCGAGCTGCGTGAAAGTGAAGGAGTTCCTGACGAACCTCGGCGTCGACTACGAGTCGATCAACGTCTCGGCGCGGCCGGAGGCGATGGAGGAGCTGCGCGCGCTCGGCGTGCGCACCGTGCCGGTCGTCGCGCGCGGCAGCGACTATGTCTTTGCGCAGGAGCTCGCCGACGTCTCGGCGTTCGTCGGGCGCAGGGTCGATTTCCAGCGCCTGGCACCCGCGGCGCTCTACGACAAGTGGCAACAGGTGCTCTCGGCCGCGCAGCGGCACGTGATGCAGATCCCGGCCGCGCGGCTCGCCGAGCGCGCG
>VBCM01000069.1 GCA_005883675.1 Betaproteobacteria bacterium | reverse complement strand
CACCATGACGCCGGGCAATCTTTCGCGGCTCGCACTCTCCGACGCGATCGCATTTCGCGCCGCCTTCGAAGCCGAGCCGCCGCCGCTGCCGCTGCGCTACTGGCGCGGGCCGGTGCTATGGGACTTCGACGGGCGCACCTGGTCGACCGAGGGGGTGTACCCGGTGCGCTACGAGCCGCCACCCAACCCCCGGGGCGTCTATCGCTACTCCGTGGTGCTGGAGGCGCACAACCACCCGTGGCTCTTCGCGCTCGAGACGGCGGTCAGCCTGCCCGCCGCCTCGCGCATGAGCTTCGACGGGCAGGTGCTCGCCAACGTCCCGGTGCGCAGCCGCCTGCGCTACGAGATGATTTCGGCAATCGCGCCCGGGCAGGCGCGCGAGGAAAGCCGCGGGCTGCTCGCGCGGGCGCTGCGCCTGCCGGCCGGGTACAGCCGGCGCGCCGTGGCGCTCGCCCAGGAATGGCGCGCTGCCGGCGGCTCGGACGCGAACGTGCTCGCGCGCGCACTCGATTTCCTTCGCAAAGGACGCTTCACCTATACGCTGGAGCCGCCGCTCCTCGGCGCCGACCCGGTGGACGAGTTCCTCTTCGAGACCAAGGCCGGCTTCTGCGAGCACTTCGCCTCCGCCTTTACGGTGCTCATGCGCGCGGCCGGCATCCCGGCGCGCGTGGTGACCGGCTACCAGGGCGGCGATCTCAACCCCGTAGATCAGATCATCACCGTGCGTCAGTCGGACGCCCATGCCTGGACCGAGGTGTTCCTCCCCGGCCGCGGCTGGGTGCGCATCGATCCGACGGCGGCGGCGATGCCGCAGCGCGTGAACGACGGCCTCGCGCGCGCGCTGCCGCAGATGGAAGGCCTGCCGCTCATGCTGCGGCCTGACATGGCATGGCTGCGCGCCGCGCGCTACCAGTGGGAAGCGCTCGCTCATAAGTGGAACGTCTGGGTGCTGGGCTACAGCCCCGAGCGGCAGCGGGACCTGATGCTCGCGCTCGGCATGCGCGACGCCGACTGGCAGAAGCTGACGGCGCTGCTCTTCACTTTCCTCGGCCTGATGACGATCGGGCTCCTCGTCTGGTCGCTGAGGCGCCTTGCCCGTCCCGACCCGGTGCAGAAGGCGTGGCAGGCGTTCTGCGGCAAGCTCGCCGCGCGCGGCATCGCGCGCGCGCCGCACGAAGGGCCGCGCGATTACTCCGCACGCGCCGCGCGCGCGCTGCCGGCGTCGCGCGCCGCGATCCTGCGCATCGGCGCGCTCTACATCGCGCTGCGCTACGGCACGCGGGCCATGGAGAACAGCGGCGCGCCCGGCGCGGCGCGCCTGCGTCGCCTGGTGCGCGAGCTGCGCCTGGCCTGATGCGCGCGCTCGCCGCAGTCCTGCTCGCGGTCTTCGCCGCGGGCGCCGGCGCTGCCGAATCCTTCGGCGAGCGTCCGGAGGTGAAGAGCTTCATCGGCGAGCTCGTCGAGCGGCACGGTTTCGACGCCGCGAAGCTCGAGCGCGTGTTCGCGCGCGCCCAGCGCCTCGATGCGCCGCTGCAGCTCATCGTGCCGGCCGAGCGCCCGTCGTGGCAGGACTACCGTGCGCAGTTCGTCAACGAAAACCGTATCGCGCGCGGCGCCGCCTTCTGGAAGGTGAACCGCAGGGCGCTTGCCCGCGCCGAGCGCAAGTACGGCGTGCCCGCCGCCGTCATCGTGGCGATCCTCGGCGTCGAGACCAACTACGGGCGCAACATGGGCCGCTACCGCGTCGTCGACGCGCTCGCCACCCTCGCGTTCGACTATGCGCCGCGCGCGAGCTTCTTCCGCGGCGAGCTCGAGCAGTACCTGCTGCTTGCGCGCGAGTCGCGCCTCGATGTCTTCGCGCTGCAGGGCTCGTACGCCGGCGCGATCGGCATCCCGCAGTTCATGCCGGGGAGCGTGCGCCGCTGCGAACTTTCTGCGCGAGCACGGCTGGCGCTCGGGCGAGCCGGTGCTGCTGCGGGCGAAGCTCGCGCCCGACGCGGCGCTCTTTACCGACGGGAGCCTCCGCCCGCGCCATCGGCTCGACGAGCTCATCGCCGCCGGCATCGCGCTCGATCCCGCGCCCTCATCGAGCGACGCGCTCGGCGCGCTGCTCGCCCTGGAAGGCGATTACCGGGTCGGCCTGCAGAACTTCTATGTCATCACGCGCTACAACCGCAGCGCCTTCTATGCCGCCGCGGTGGCGGATCTTGCCGATGCGCTCGCCGCGCGCGTTCAGAGCGCCGGGAGGTAGCGCAGCGGATCGACCGCGGCCGCGCCCTTGCGGATCTGGAAGTGGAGCTTGGGCCGCTCGGCGTCCGAGGCGCCGAGCTCGGCGATCCTCTGGCCGCGCGCGACGCTCTGCTGTTCCTTCACGAGGATGCTGCGGTTGTGCGCGTAGACCGTGATGAAGCCGTTGTCGTGCTTGATCACCACCAGCTTGCCGAGGCCCGGGATGCCCGTGCCCGTATACGTCACGCGCCCGGCGGCCGCCGCCACCACCGGGTCGCCGGGCTTGCCGTCGACTCGCCGCGTCTTTGAGTGCTTCCTTCGGCGCCGCGGGCGCCGCGCTCGGCGCATCCAGCGGCCGCGCCTCGATCGGTGCGGCTACCTTCGCCCGGTTCACCGTGACCGCGTGCGACTCATCGGGCTTCACGCGCAGCACCTGCCCCACCCGGATGCGCGTCGGATCATCGAGACCGTTCCAGGCGGCAAGCTCCCGGTAGTCCGCGCCGTTCTCGAGCGCGATGCTGTAGAGCGTATCGCCGCGCTTCACCTGGTAATGGCTCTCCGGCACCGTGACCGGCACCGGGGCGTTCACCATCGCTACCGCCGGCGCTTTGGGTGCCGCTGCGCGTGCGGTGCGGTCGACCACCGGCGCCGAGGACGGCGGCGAAGCGCAGGCGGCGAGCGCCAGCGCGCCGCCCATCAGCCATCGGCGGATCATGCCTTGCCCGCTTCCATGGGCACGAAATGCACCGGATCGAGCTCCGATTCTTGGTATGCGCGGCCGCGGCGCTCGACGAGGAGCAGCCGCTGCCCGCCCGCCGGCTGCGCCAGCGGCAATATCATTCTGCCATCGGGCGCGAGTTGCCGCGCGAGCGCCTGCGGCAGGTGCGGCGCCGCCGCGGCGACGATGATCGAATGAAACGGCGCCGCCTGCTCGAGGCCGGCATAGCCGTCGCCATGCACGAGGCGCAGGTTGGCGAGCCGCAGGGCGAGGAGGTTGCGGCGCGCGCGCTCGTGCAGCGCCTTGATGCGCTCGATGGAGTAGACCTCGGGACAAATCGTCGCCAGCAGCGCCGCCTGGTAGCCGCAGCCGGTGCCCACCTCGAGCGTTTTGCCGGGCGTTCGCTCCTGCAGGACGAGCTCGATCATGCGCGCCACCACGAACGGCTGGGAAATGGTCTGCGAGAAGCCGATCGGCAGCGCGCTGTCTTCGTACGCGCGGCTCTCGAGCGCGCTGTCGACGAAAAGGTGGCGCGGCACGACGGCCATCGCCGCGAGCACGCGCTCGTCGCGGATGCCTTTCGAGCGCAGCCGCGCCACCATGCGAGCGCGCGTGCGCGCGGACGTCATGCCGACGCCGGCGGTCCTGGCGGGATCGCTCAGCGTCCGAGCCATTCGCGCGTGCGGGGCAGCTGCGCGGCATGCGTGAGGTCCATGCGCAGCGGCGTGACCGACACGCGCTCGTTGTCCACCGCGTGGAAGTCGGTGCCCGGACCGGCATCGGCCGCCGCGCCCGCCGGGCCGATCCAGTACGCGCTCTCGCCGCGCGGCGTGGTGAGCTTGATCACCGGCTCGGCCTTGTGACGCTTGCCAAGGCGCGTCACCTCGATGCCGCGCAGCCGCTCCGGCGCGAGGTCCGGCACGTTCACATTCAGCAGCACCGGCTCGCCGAAGGGCGCGCGAGCGAGCCGTCCGACGAGCTCGAGCGCCACGGCGATCGCGCTCTCGAAGTGCTCGCCCGTCTTGCTGGTGAGCGATACGGCGAGCGACGGGATGCCGAGCAGATAGCCCTCCACGGCCGCCGCCACGGTGCCGGAATAGATGGTGTCATCGCCCATGTTCGCGCCGAGGTTCACCCCCGAGACGATCACGTCGGGCGTGAAATCGAGCAGTCCCGTCACCGCGATGTGCACGCAATCGGTGGGTGTGCCGTTAACGGAGTAGTAGCCGTTGGGCGCACGGCGCACGATCAGAGGGCGGTCGAGCGTGAGCGAGTTGGAGGCGCCCGAGCGGTCGCGCTCGGGCGCCACCACCGTCACCGCGCCCAGGCGCTCGAGCGCCTCGGCAAGCAGCGTGACGCCCGGCGCGAAGTAGCCGTCGTCGTTGGAGACGAGAATTTTCACGCGAACGATTCTACAGTCCACAGGAGTTTGAACAGGCTCGCCACACAGTGTCTAAGGTGCGTGCGCTACGCGCTCACCGCTCTCGTCTTCGCCGCCGGCCCGGCGGCCGCGAAGCTCGACTATCGCGTCGAGATCGACGCGCCGCGCGAGTTGAAGGACGTGCTCCAGAAGGGGCTCAACATCGTGCGCTGGCGCACCGATCCGGAGATGGACGAGGAGCGGCTGAGGCGCCTGGTGGACGAGGCGATCCGCGAGTCGCGCGAGGCCGCCGCCACCGACGGCTACTTCTCGGCGCACGTGCAGGCGCAGATCGACTCCTCGGGCGAGCCGTGGGTGGTGCGGCTGCGCGTCGAGCCCGGCGAGCGCACGCGGGTAAGCGATGTCGACATCCGCTTCAGCGGCCCCGCGAGCACCGACGGCGAAGCCCGGCCCTACATGCAGCGCGTGCGCCAGAACTGGACCCTGCGGCCCGGGCAGCCCTTTCGCCAGGCCGAATGGGAATCGGCCAAGCGCCAGGCGGTGCGCGACCTCTCGGGCTACCGCTACGCCGCCGCGTCGATCGCCGCGAGCGAGGCGCGCATCGACCCGCAGACGCATAGCGCGTCGCTGCAGGTGGAAATCGCGAGCGGGCCGCCGTTTCGCTTGGGCGAGCTGCACATCACCGGCACGCGGCGCTACGACGACGCGCTGGTCGCGAATCTCGCGCCGCTGCATGCCGGCGATGTCTACGACCGCGAGAAGCTGATCCTCTACCAGCGACGCCTGCTCGAGACCGGCTACTTCGCGAGCGTACAGGCCGAGATCGACCAGCAGCCGGGCGTGGCGGATGCGGCGCCGCTGCGCGTCTCTGTGATCGAGGCGCCCAAGTACCACGTCGAGTGGGGCATCGGCTACAACACCGACGTCGGGCCGCGGTTACAGGCGCGCTATACCAACCAGGACGTGCTCTCGACCGCCTGGCGCTTCGGCTCGACCCTTAACCTCGACCAGAAGATCCAGAACCTGCAGCTCGACCTCAACACGCCGCCGCGCGAGGGCGGCATCTGGGACAGCGTCTTCACGCGGGCGCGCAAGCAGGACATCCAGAACGACGTCACGCGCGAATTCGCGGTCGGCGTATCGCGCAACTATGGCGCCAGCGCCGCGCCCTCCGCCTTGCTCGTCTCCGCGCACGCCGAGGACGAGCGCATCGGCGACGTCATCGCCTCCACCGCGCACGCGGTCTATTTCGGCCTGCGCAAAGGCTTTCGCCGCACCGACGCGCTGATTTCGCCGCGCCAGGGCTATGTGCTCTCCGCCGAGGTGGGCGGCGCGCCGAATGCGCTGGCGTCGCAGACTTTCGTGCGCGGCGTGGCAAGCGCGCTCCTTTTCTTTCCGCTCGGGCGTCAGGACGATCTGCTGCTCCGCGGCCAGGCAGGCGCCGTGCGCTCGGCGGCGCGCGAGGGCATCCCGAGCACCTTCCTTTTCCGCACCGGCGGCGACCAGACCGTGCGCGGCTACGCCTTCGAGACCCGCTGGATCGGCGACAACTGGGGCATCGCCACGTTCTTCGACGCCGGCAACGCCTGGGACACCGGCGTACGCACCGACATCGCTACCGGCTACGGTGTAGGAGCGCGCTTTCGCACGCCGATCGGTCCGATTCGCGCCGACCTCGCCTACGGCGCGAGGAACAGCGACTGGCGATTGCACTTCTCCGTAGGGTACGGCTTCTGAGACCGCGCCATCTCCTCATCGGCGCTGTCGCCGCCATCGCCGCGACCGTATGCGCTGCGCTGGTCGGCATTGTGTGGCTTTTCGGCACCGAGGCCGGCTTGCGCTGGGCGCTCGCGCACGCCGAGGACGCGGCGGGCGGGAACCTCCACATCGAAGGCGCGCGCGGCACGCTCGCGACCGCGGTGCTCATCGACCGCGTGCGCTACGACGCCGACGGCACCGTGGTGGAGGCGCGCGACGTCGGCGGCCATGCGCATCTCGCCGCGGCGCTTGGCGGGCGCCTGGTGATCGAGCCGCTGCATATCGGCGCCCTGGACATCGCCATCGGCGAAGGCGGCCGGCGCGCCACGCAGCCGCCGCTCCTGCCCTTCGGCCTGCGCCTCGGGCAAGTCGACGTCGAGCGCCTGCGCATCGCGCGCGCCGAAGCGGTCTATTCGCTGCGCAAGGTCCGCTTCGTCCATATCGCGCTCGGCCCGGCCGTTCCCGCGAGCGTCTCTGCCGAGGGCAGCTTCGCGCTCGAGCACGAACGCTTCCCGCTCGATGCGACGCTTGCGCTCGGCGGCACGCTCGAGCGCCTGGAGCTGCGCCTTGGCCTGCGCCAGGCGCAAACCGTCGCCGACGTGCAGGCAACGCTCGCTCCCTTCC
>VBCM01000068.1 GCA_005883675.1 Betaproteobacteria bacterium | reverse complement strand
CAGAAGGCGGAAACGGTGGCCACGCGCCGCGCCTCACAGCTCGCGCTCGACGCGCTGGTGCCCGCGCTGCCCGAGCTCATCGGAGGCTCGGCCGACCTGACGGGCTCGAACCTCACCATGGCCAAGAGCTCGAAGGTCATCGGACGCGGGGGCGGCGGCAATTACGTGTTCTACGGCGTGCGCGAGTTCGGCATGTGCGCGGTGATGAACGGCCTCGCCCTGCACGGCGGCTTCATTCCCTACGGCGGCACGTTCCTCGTCTTCTCGGACTACGCGCGCAACGCCATCCGGCTGGCAGCACTCATGGGCGCGCATGTGCTCTACATCTTCACGCACGACTCCATCGGCCTCGGCGAAGACGGCCCCACGCACCAGCCGATCGAGCACGCCGCGAGCCTGCGCCTGATGCCTAACCTCGACGTCTGGCGCCCGGCCGACAGCGTCGAGACCGCGTTCGCCTGGCGCGCCGCCGTGCAGCGCAAGAATGGCCCCACGGCGCTGTTACTAACCCGCCAGAACGTGCCCTTCTGCAAGCGAGCCGACTTTGCCGGCATCGAGCGCGGCGGCTATGTGCTCGCGGACGCGCCGGCCGCGCGGGCGACCATCGTCGCGACCGGCTCCGAGGTCGCGATCGCTGTGGAGGCGCAAAAACTGCTGGCGGCGGACGGCATGCCCGTGCGGGTGGTGTCCATGCCCTCCACCAGCGTTTTCGACCGCCAGGACGCGGACTATCGGAACGCCGTGCTCGGTACGCTGCCCAAGGTAGCAGTGGAAGCCGGCGTCAGCGACTATTGGCGCAAGTACGTGGGGCTCGAAGGCGCCGTGGTCGGCATCGACCGCTACGGCGAATCGGCGCCGGCGGCGGATCTCTTCAAGCACTTCGGCTTCACCCCCGCGAAGGTGGCCGAGGCAGTCAGGAGCATAGTGAAATGACCATCAAGGTTGCGATCAACGGTTTCGGGCGCATCGGCCGTATGGTCTTGCGCTCGCATTACGAAAGCGGCAAGAAGCACGGCCTGCAGTTCGTCGCCATTAACGACCTCGGCGACGCCAACACGAACGCCCACCTGCTGAAGTACGACACCGCGCACGGCAAGTTCCCGGGCACCGTCAAAGTCGACGGCGACAGCCTGGTCGTGAATGGGGACCGCATCAAGGTCGTCGCCGAGCGCGACCCGGCCAAGCTGCCGTGGCGGCAGCTCAACGTCGATGTGGTAATGGAATGCACCGGTCTCTTCACGAGCAAGGCCAAAGCGAGCGCCCATCTCCAGGCGGGCGCGAAGAAGGTGATCATCTCGGCGCCCGGCGAGAAAGACGTCGACCGCACGATCGTCTTCGGCGTCAACCACAAGGCGCTGAAGGACTCCGACGCGGTGATCTCGAACGCCTCGTGCACCACGAACTGCCTCGCTCCGCTGGTGAAAGCGCTCGACGACCGCATCGGCGTGGTCTCGGGCCTGATGACGACCATCCATTCGTACACGAACGACCAGGTCCTGACCGACGTCTATCACAAGGACCTGCGCCGTGCGCGCTCCGCCACGCACAACCAGATCCCGACGAAGACCGGCGCCGCGGCGGCGGTCGGCCTCGTGCTGCCGCACCTGAACGGCAAGCTCGACGGCTTCTCGATCCGCGTACCGACGATCAACGTTTCGCTCGTCGACCTCACCTTCGTTGCCAAGAAGAAGACCACCGTTGAAGAAGTGAACGCGGCGGTCAAGCAGGCGGCGGATAGCGACCTGAAGGGCATCCTCGAGTACTCGACCGAGCCGCTCGTGTCCTCGGACTTCAACCATAACCCGGCGAGCTCGGTATTCGACGCTACCATCACCAAGGTGTCCGACGGCACGCTCGTGAAGGTCTATTCGTGGTACGACAACGAGTGGGGCTTCTCGAACCGCATGCTCGACGTCGCGGTTGCCTTTGCGGAAGTCGGCGTCGCGCTCGCGAAGTAGCCGAGCAGAAGTTTAAGCTGCCGTTGTGAAGTTTCGTCGTATGTCCGAGGTGGACCTGCGCAGCAAGCGCGTTTTCATCCGCGCCGACCTGAACGTTCCGATTGAGAACGGGCGCATTACCGACGACACGCGCATCCGCGCCTCGCTGCCGGCGATACGCCAGGCCCTCGATGCCGGCGCCGCGGTGATGGTCACGTCGCACCTCGGGCGTCCCACCGAGGGCGAGCTCAAGCCGGAGGACTCGCTCGCGCCCGTCGCCAAGCGGCTCGCCGAGCTGCTCGGCCGCGAGCTCCCGCTCATCGGCCATTGGGTGAACGGCGTCGACGTAAAACCCGGGCAGGTCTTGCTGCTCGAGAACTGCCGGGTGAACAAGGGCGAGAAGAAGGATGATCCGGCGCTCGCCAAGAAGATCGCCGCGCTCTGCGACGTGTACGTGAACGATGCCTTTGCCACCGCGCACCGCGCGGAAGCCACCACGCACGGCGTCGCGCGCTACGCCAAGGTGGCGTGCGCCGGGCCGCTCATGGCGGCGGAGCTCGACGCGCTCGGCAAGGCGCTCGCCAAACCGGCGCGGCCACTCGTGGCGATCGTCGCGGGCGCGAAAGTGTCCACGAAGCTCACCATCCTGGATGCGCTTGCGCAGAAGGTGGATAGCCTGATCGTCGGCGGCGGCATCGCCAATACGTTCCTGCTCGCCGCAGGCAAGCCGATCGGCAAGTCGCTCGCCGAGCCCGATCTCGCGTCCGAGGCGAGGAAGATCGCCTCGCGCACCAAGGTACCGCTGCCAAGCGATGTCGTCGTCGGCCGTTCGCTGCAGGACACCAAGGGAACAACCAAGCCGGTGAGCGGGGTCACGAGCGACGAGATGATCCTCGACATCGGCCCTGAGACGGCGGGCGAGCTCGCGCGTTCGCTCAAGCAAGCGGGCACGATCGTCTG
>VBCM01000067.1 GCA_005883675.1 Betaproteobacteria bacterium | reverse complement strand
GTGGTCGGGTCTGTGGTCTACGGCGAGTACTTCCAGGGCGCGCTGCCGCGCATGGAAGAGGAGTTCCATGGGCTTGTGGCGTTCACCGTCCATGGGCTCGTGTCGCTGCCCTTCCTCCTCGGCCTCGCGGGCATCGCCACGGCATGGCTGCTCTATCTCAAGCGGCCGGAGCTGCCCAGGCGCATCGCCATGGAGCTCGGCCCGCTTTACGCGCTCGTCGAGCGCAAGTACGGCTTCGATGAGCTCTACGCCTGGCTCTTCGCCGGCGGCGCGCGCAGCGTCGGCCTCGGCTTCTGGCGCGGCGGCGATATCGCCGTGATCGACGGCGTGATGGTGAACGGCTCGGCACGCGTGGTGGGCTGGTTCTCCTCCGTCGTGCGCCTGCTGCAGACGGGGCTCCTCAACCAGTACGCGGTCACCATGCTCTTCGGCGTGATGATCCTCGCCTTCTGGTTCCTGCGGAAATAGGCGCGGTGCTGCTCTCGGCTGCCATCTGGATCCCGATCGTCGCCGGCGTGCTGGTGCTCGTGGCGGGCGAGCGCAACCCATGGATGCGCTGGATCGCGCTCGCCGGAGCAATGCTCGGCTTCCTCGTGACGCTGCCGCTCTATACCGGCTTCGAGCCGAGCTCGAGCGCGATGCAGTTCGTCGAGCTCAGGCCCTGGATCGAGCGCTTCAACATCAATTATCACCTGGGCATCGACGGCATCTCGCTGCTTTTCGTCCTGCTCAACAGCTTCATCACCATTCTGGTGGTGATCGCCGGCTGGACGGTGATCGAGACGCGCATCGCGCAGTACTTCGCCGCGTTCCTGATCATGTCCGGGCTGCTGAACGGCGTGTTCTCCGCCCTCGACGCGGTGCTCTTCTACGTCTTTTTCGAGGGCACGCTGATCCCGATGTTCATCATCATCGGCATCTGGGGCGGGCCGAACCGCGTGTACGCGGCGCTCAAGTTCTTCCTCTACACGCTCTTCGGCTCGCTCTTGATGCTGATCGCGATGCTCTATCTCTACAACGAGGCGGGCGGCAGCTTCGCGATCCTCGACTGGCACAAGGTGCCGCTCTCACTCGGCGTGCAGATCGCCTTGTTTTTTGGTTTTCTGTTCGCCTTCGCAGTCAAGGTGCCGATGTGGCCGGTGCACACCTGGCTCCCCGACGCGCATACCGAGGCGCCCACCGGCGGCTCGGTGGTGCTCGCCGCGATCCTGCTCAAGCTCGGCGCCTACGGCTTCGTGCGCTTCTCGCTGCCGATCCTGCCGGATGCCTCGCGCTACCTCGCCTTCATGATGGTGGCGCTCTCGCTGATCGCCATTGCCTACATCGGCTTCGTCACGCTGGTGCAGACCGATCTCAAGCGGCTCATCGCCTACTCCTCGATCTCGCACATGGGATTCGTCACGCTCGGCTTTTTCCTCTTCAACGCGCTCGGCGTCGAAGGCGGCCTCGTGCAGATGATCTCGCACGGCTTCGTCTCGGCGGCCATGTTCCTGTGCGTGGGCGTGCTCTACGACCGCATGCACACGCGCATGATCGCGGACTACGGCGGCGTGGTGAACACCATGCCCAAGTTCGCGACGCTCATGATGCTCTTCGCCATGGCGAACGCCGGCCTGCCGGCGACGAGCGGCTTCGTCGGCGAGTTCATGGTGATCATGGGCGCGATGAAGGCGAACTTCTGGATCGCGCTCACCGCCGCGACTATCGGCATCCTGGGCGCGGCCTATACGCTGTGGATGTACAAGCGCGTCATCTTCGGCGCGGTGGCGAATGACCACGTCGCCAAGCTCGGCGACCTCAACTACCGCGAAATCATCGTGCTCGGCACGCTCGCCCTCGCGGTGCTGTGGATGGGCGTCTATCCGAAGCCCTTCACCGAGGTGATGCATAGCTCGGTGAGCGATCTCCTGCGCCACGTGGCGGTGCCAAAGCTATGAACGCGATGCTCCTCATCGATCACCTGCCGGTGCTGCCGGAGGTGCTGCTGCTCCTGGGCGCGTGCGCGCTCATGATCTTCGACCTCTACGTGAAGGACGAGGGCCGCGGCGCGAGCGCGGTGTTCGCCCAAGTCGTGCTTTATCTGTGCGCCGCCGCGACGCTTTTCGTCGAATTCGGCACGCGCTCGCATCTCTATCTCTTCAACGGCCTGTTCGTCGTCGACCACTTCGCCAACCTGCTCAAGCTGGTTTGTTATCTGGCGGTCTCGGCCGCGCTCGTCTATTCGCGCTCGTATCTCCACGAGCGGGGCATGCTGCGCGGCGAGTTCATGTCCCTGCTTTTGTTTTCGCTCCTCGGCATGATGGTGCTGATCAGCGCGGCGAGCTTCCTCACGATATTCCTGGGGCTCGAGCTGATGTCGCTCTGCCTCTACGCCATGGTGGCGCTGAACCGGGACTCGGCGACCTCCACCGAGGCGGCGATGAAGTACTTCGTGCTCGGCGCGTTGTCCTCGGGACTGCTTCTCTACGGCATGTCGATGATCTACGGCGCGACCGGCACGCTCACCATCAACGAGGTGGCGCGCGAGGTGGCGCGCCAGGTCGGCAGCCCCGCGGATCGCACGCTCCTCGTCTTCGGGCTGGTGTTCGTGATGGCAGGCCTCGCCTTCAAGCTCGGCGTGGTGCCGTTCCACATGTGGATCCCGGACGTCTACCACGGCGCGCCGACGCCGGTAACGCTGATCATCGGCTCGGGCCCGAAGGTGGCGGCCTTCGCCATGGCGGTGCGGCTCCTCGTCAACGCGCTCCCCGCGCTCGCGCCCGACTGGCAGCAGATGCTCGCGCTGCTCGCCATCCTTTCCATTGCCCTCGGCAATATTACGGCGATCGCCCAGTCCAACCTGAAGCGCATGCTGGCCTACTCGGCGATCGCACACATGGGCTTCATGCTGCTCGGGCTCCTCTCGGGCTTCGTGGGCGACAATTGGAACAGCCGCAACGACGCCTACAGCGCATCACTCTTCTACATGATCGTCTACGCCGTGATGTCGGTCGGCGCCTTCGGCATGCTGGTGTATCTCTCGCACGCCGGCTTCGAATGCGAGAACCTGGAGGACATGCGCGGCCTGAACCGCACGCATCCCTGGTACGCGTTCCTCATGCTCATCATCATGTTCTCGCTCGCTGGTATCCCGCCCACCGCCGGGTTCTACGCCAAGCTCGCCGTATTCCAGGCGGCGGTGGCGGCGGGCCATGTCTGGCTGGCTGTCGCCGCCGTGCTGCTCTCGCTCGTCGGCGCCTACTACTACCTGCGGGTCGTGAAGCTTATGTACTTCGACGATCCGGTGGCGGCGCAGCGCGTGCGGCCACAGCCGGTGGGTCGGCTCGTGCTGTCGGCGAACGGCCTGGTCCTGCTCCTCGTCGGGATCCTGCCGCAGAACGTGATGGCGATCTGCAAGGCGGCGATCGAGCTCCTTTGAAGGACAAGGCTGCTGAAAGTGCACCGCGACGAAGTGCGCCTGCCCGACGGCACGTTGGGCGTGCGGGAATATATCCGCCACCCGGGCGCGGTAGCCGTCGTGCCCCTTTTCGACGACGGCGCAGTGCTGCTCGAGCGGCAGTTCCGCTACCCGCACCGGCGCGAGTTCATCGAGGTGCCGGCGGGGAAGCTCGAGCCCGACGAGCCGCACCTCGAGACCGCGAAGCGCGAGCTGCTGGAGGAGACCGGCTATAGCGCTGCGAAATGGACGCGCCTCGGCGTCATCCACACCGCGATTGCCTACACCGACGAGGCGATCGAGCTATTCGTGGCCCGCAAGCTCGAGAAGCAGCGTGCCGCCCAGCTCGACGCGGGCGAATTCGTCGAGACGCTGATCGCGCCTTTCGACGAGGCGCTGGCCATGGTGCGCGACGGCCGCATCACCGACGCGAAGACCGTCGCGGCGCTGCTCTGGGTGCGCGCCTGGGACGGTGCTCACCAGTCCATCGGAAAGCCGCGCAGCACGAAGCTGAGGTAGCCACCGAGCAGGAGCGCTGCCAGCGTAAGCGCGCACGTGATACAGACCGGGCGCACGACGGGCTGCAGCCGCTCGAACACCACCAGGACCGCCGGTTTCATGGACACCTCCTGCCGTCCGGCAGCAAGCGACGTGCCGCGCGCACGCTGCGGGTGTAGCATCGCGCAGCACAATTCACCTGAGGAGGAGGCCATGCGTCGCAGCTATTGCGTTGCCGTAGCCGCGTTGGCGTGCGCGGCATTCACCGGCGTGCATGCCGACGAGACGTGCAATTCGCCGTACATCTCGAAGCTAATCAAGGGCCAGGAGGACTACGTCTACGTCTGGACGCTGGGCATCGAGGGCCTGGGCGACGGCTCCGACAAGCTCGTCACCGTGGACGTCAACCCGAAGTCGAAGGCCTACGGCAAGGTGATCAACACCGTGTCGACCGGCACGCGCGCCGAGGCGCACCACATGGGCTTTACCGACGACCGGCGGCATATCTGGGCGGGCGGCCTGTCGGAGAACCGCATCTGGGTGTTCGACATTGCCAGCAACCCGGCGAAGCCCAAGCTCGTGCGCACGGTGAGCGACCTCGGCGACAAGTCGGGCTTCCTCGGCCCGCACACGTATTACGCGCTCCCCGGGCGCATGCTCGTGCAGGCGCTCTCCAATACGAAGGACAAGAGCGGCAAGACCGGCATGGCGCTGTACAACAACCAGGGCAAGTTCATCGACGCGCAGCCGATGCCGAGCTCCAACGGCGGCGACGGCTATGGCTACGATCTCGCGGTGAACCCGAAGAAGAACGTGCTGCTCACCTCCAGCTTCTCGGGCTACGCGAACTACATGCGTCCGCTCGGCGAGCTGATCAAGGACGGCGAGGCGATGAAGAACTTCGGCAACACCATGGTGGTGTGGGACCTGAAGGTGCTCAAGCCGCAGAAGGTGCTCGCCGTGCCCGGCGCGCCGCTCGAGATCCGCTGGTCGCTCAACCCGAAGGACAACTGGGCGATCACCGCCGCCGCGCTCACCTCCAAGCTTTGGCTGGTGAAGCAGGATGCGAAAGGCGACTGGAACGCCAAGGAGGTCGGCACGATCGGCGATCCGGCGAAGATTCCGCTGCCCGTGGACATCAGCATCACGCGCGATGGCAAGGGACTGTGGGTCAACACCTTCATGGATGGCAAGACCCACTACTTCGATCTCAGCAATCCCGAGGCGCCGAAGCAGACCTACGAGAAGGTGACCGGCAAGCAGGTCAACATGATCTCGCAGAGCTGGGATGGCAAGCGCGTCTACATCACCTCGTCGCTCCTCGCCAACTGGGACAAGGGCGGCGCGGACAACGAGCAGTTCATCCGCGGCTTCGCCTGGAACGGAAGCGAGCTCTCGCAGAAGTTCGAGGTCGACTTCCTCAAGGAGAAGCTCGGCCGCGCGCACCACATGAAGCTCGGCTCCCGAGCGCTGTACGCCAAGCCCAAGGGCGGGTGAGAGCGTTCGCGTTCGCCGTGGCGCTGCTTGCCGCGCCGGCGGCGGCGCACCATGTC
>VBCM01000155.1 GCA_005883675.1 Betaproteobacteria bacterium | reverse complement strand
GTCGAAGAAAGAAAATGAAGCGCAGCCTGCCTTTATGAAGCGCGTCCTAATTCTCGGTGTCAACGGCTTCATCGGCCATCACCTCTCCAAGCGCATCCTTGCCACGACCGACTGGGACGTCTACGGCATGGACATGCAGACCGACCGCATCGCGGATCTGCTGGAGGAGCCGCGCTTTCACTTCTTCGAAGGCGACATCACCATCAACCGCGAGTGGATCGAGTACCACATCCGCAAGTGCGACACCGTGCTGCCGCTGGTGGCGATCGCGACGCCCGCGACGTACGTGAAGGAGCCGCTGCGCGTCTTCGAGCTCGACTTCGAGGCCAATCTGCCGATCGTCCGGGCATGCGTGAGGCACAAGAGACGCCTCGTCTTCCCGTCGACGAGCGAGGTGTACGGCATGTCGCCGGACCGGCAGTTCGATCCGGAAGCCTCGCCGCTCGTCTACGGCCCGATCAACAAGCAGCGCTGGATCTACGCCTGCTCGAAGCAGCTCATGGACCGGGTGATCTGGGCCTACGGCGAGAAGGAAGGGCTCGACTTCACGCTGTTTCGCCCGTTCAACTGGATCGGCTCGGGCCTCGACTCGCTCGCGACGCCCAAGGAAGGCAGCTCGCGCGTCGTCACGCAGTTCTTCGGCCACATCGTGCGCGGCGAGCGCATCAACCTGGTCGACGGCGGCCGGCAAAAGCGCGCCTTCACCTACATCGACGACGGCATCGACGCGCTGATGGCGATCATCGCCAACAAGGCGGGCATTGCCTCGCGCAAGATCTTCAACGTCGGCAACCCGAAGAACAACATCTCGGTGCGCGAGCTCGCCGAAACGATGGTGAAGCTCGCGCTCGAGTACCCGGAGTACCGGGCTGCCGCGCGCAAGGTACGCATCGTGAAAACCACTGCCGATCGCTACTACGGGCGCGGCTACCAGGACGTGCAGAACCGCGTGCCGAAGATCGACAACACCATGCGCGAGCTGCGCTGGCGGCCGCGCGTAGGCATGCGCGAAGCGCTGAAGCGCATCTACGACGCTTACCGCACCGACATCGCCGAGGCGCGTCACCTGGTGAAATGAAGGGCAAGAAGCCGCCCGAGAAGCAGTGAGGCTCGGCCTCAAAATCGACGTCGACACGTTCCGGGGCAGCCGGGAAGGCGTGCCGCGGCTCGTCGAGCTGCTGAAGAAGCACGGTGCCGGCGCGACGTTCCTTTTCAGCCTGGGGCGTGACCACACCGGCCGCGCGCTGCGCCGGATGTTCCGGCCAGGCTTCTTCTCCAAGGTGAGCCGCACGTCGGTGCTCGAGCACTATGGGCTGCGCACGCTCCTTTACGGCACGCTGCTCCCCGGCCCCGACATCGGCCGCCGCTGCGCAGCCGTGATGCGAGCCGTGCGCGACGCGGGCTTCGAGGTGGGCGTGCACTGCTGGGACCATGTGCGCTGGCAAGACTTCGTCACGCGGCGCGACGCCGATTGGACCGAGCGCGAGATGCAACGCGCCTGCGAGCGGTTCCAGGAGATTTTCCAGACGGAAGCAAAAACGTGGGGTGCCGCCGGCTGGCAGTTGAACCGCCATGCGGCCTGGTACGAGGAGCGGCACTTCGCCTACGCCTCGGATACGCGCGGCACGCGACCTTTCCGTCCACTGTGGGACGGGGTCGCGATCGGCTGCCCGCAGCTGCCGACGACGCTGCCGACGCTCGACGAGCTCATCGGACTGCACGACGACGTGGTGCAGCACTTGCTTTCGCGTACGGGAGATGGCGAGCACGTGTTCACGGCGCATGCGGAGCTGGAGGGCGGCAAGCTGATGCCGATGTTCGACGCGCTGCTCGCGGGCTGGAAAGCGCAGGGCTACGAGCTCGTGGCGCTCGAGGCGCTTTACCGAGCGCTCGATGTCGAGCGACTGCCGCGCTGCGAAGTGCTGCAGGGCACTGTGCTCGGCCGATCCGGCACGCTCGCCTTGCAGGGAGCCCCGGCATGAGCACGCTGTTTCCGGGGTTTGAGACGCGCCGCATCCGTACGAGCGGCGCGACCATCCATCTCGAGATCGGCGGCGACGGCCCGCCGGTGCTGCTCCTGCACGGTTATCCGCAGACGCACGCGATGTGGCACAAGGTCGCGCCGCAGCTCGCGCGCGACTACACCGTGGTGTGCGCCGACCTGCGCGGCTACGGCGACTCCTCCAAGCCGCGCGGCGTTCCCGGACATCTCAACTATGCGAAGCGCGCCATGGCGCTCGACATGGCGGAAGCGATGGAGTCGCTCGGCTTCCTACGGTTTCACGTCGTAGGACACGACCGTGGCGGCCGCGTCGGCCATCGCCTGGCACGCGACTTCGGCAAGCGCGTGCGCACGCTCACGGTGCTCGACATCTCGCCGACGCTAAAGATGTACGAGAGCACGACGCAGCAGTTCGCGCGCGCCTACTGGCACTGGTTCTTCCTCATCCAGGAGGCGCCGCTCCCCGAGCGGCTGCTCGCCGGGCACGTGCCCTGGTACATCCTCAAGCGCCTGGGGCGCGGCAGGAGCGGGCTCAAGCACTTCGACCGGCGAGCGATCCTCGAATACACGCGCGCCTTCCGCGACCCGCGCACCATCCACGCCACCTGCGAGGACTACCGCGCGGCGGCGACCATCGATCTCGTGCACGACAAGCAGGACCGGCGCAGAAAAATCCGCATGCCGCTGCTCGCGCTCTGGGGCCGCCATGGCGTGATCGCCGCGCTCTTCAACTGCCTGGCGGACTGGCGGGAAGTGGCCGACGACGTGCGCGGAAGAGCGCTTAACTGCGGGCATTTCATCGCCGAAGAAAAGCCGCGCGAACTCGTCGCCGAGCTGCGGCGATTTCTTGCCCCGCGTGCGTAGGTCGGGGCACTTCAACCGTGGCGTGACCGCTGTGATTCGGTGCTCGGTCCGCTCGCCTCTTCGCTACTTTGAAGAGTTATCGGTGAAGCGCCCCTTAATCGGCTGACCGCCCGACCGTCAACCGAGTTCCCCGGCTCGGCCGGCATGAAAGGCCTTTTCTTTCAGGCGTCTAAGGTCAAGGTTGCAGCGCCGGAGAAAAACATGTTCAATGAATGCGTTAGAGCACATTGCTAAGAAGGGTACTTAAAACCTCTGGAAATGCTCGGCAAGCCGGTTCCGGACCTCAGTCTTCCCAGCACCGGCGGCAGGACCTTCCGATTGAGCGAGCAGCGTGGAAAGACGCTGGTGCTCTACTTCTACCCCAAGGACAACGCGCCGGGCTGCACCACCGGCAGCGATTTCCGTGATCGCCGCTACAGCGAATTCAAGCGCTTAGGCGGCGAGATCTACCGGGTCTCGCGCGATTCCCCATTCGAGCTGCTCTCGGATGCCGAGGAGCAGGCCTGCACGCAGTTCAGCGTGATCAAAGACAAGAACAGGTACGGAAAAAAGGTCCGCGGCATCGAGCGCAGCACCTTCGTCATCGATGAGAAGGGGAAGCTCGCGCGCGAATGGCGCGGGGTGAAAGTGCCTGGCCACGTCGAGGAGGTATTGAGCTTTGTTAAAGCCCTATGATGTCGAGCAGCCCGCCGTTGATGGTGCGTCGTCTTTCCCTGCCGTGAAATCACCCCGCGCCGCGCGAAAGCCCAAGGTGAAGAAGCTCTTCGTGCTCGATACGAACGTGCTGATGCACGATCCGACGAGCCTCTTCCGCTTCGACGAGCACGACATCTACATCCCGATCGCGACGTTCGAGGAGCTCGACCAGCACAAGCGCGGGCTGTCGGATGTCTCGCGCAACGCGCGCCAGGCGAGCCGCTTCCTGGACGAGATCGTCTCGAGCGCGGTTGCCGACATCAAGGCCGGTCTCGTGCTGAAGACGCGCGACGGGCAGAACGCCAAGGGGCGGCTCTTCCTGCAGACCGAGGCGATGAACGGCGAGCTGCCGAGCACACTCGCCTCCGGCAAGACGGACAACCAGATCCTTTCGGTCGTGCGCTCGCTGCAAGAGCGCCACGCGGACCGCCAGGTCGTGCTGGTGTCCAAAGACATCAACATGCGCATCAAGGCGCGCGCCATCGGGCTCGCCGCCGAGGACTACTACAACGACAAGGTGCTGGAGGATGCCGATCTCCTCTACACCGGCGTGCGCCGCCTGCCGAAAGACTTCTGGGACACGCATGGGCGCGACATCGAATCGTGGAAGAAGGAAGGGCACACGTACTACCGGGTGCGCGGTCCGCTGGTAGGGAAACTGCACGTCAACGAATTCATCTACGACGAGACCGGCGAGAAGCCGCTCTACGCGGTGGTGAAGGAGACTTCGGGCCGCGTGGCGGTGATCGAGACGCTGCGCGACTACACCCACGCCAAGAACGCGGTGTGGGGCATTACCGCCCGCAATCGGGAGCAGAACTTCGCGCTCAACCTGCTCATGAATCCGGCGATCGACTTCATCACGCTCCTCGGCCAGGCGGGCACCGGCAAGACGCTGCTCGCGCTCGCCGCGGGCCTTACACAGGTGCTGGATGAAAAGCGCTACTCCGAGATCATCATGACGCGCGTCACGGTGCCGCTCGGCGAGGACATCGGCTTCCTGCCGGGCACCGAGGAAGAGAAGATGACGCCGTGGATGGGCGCGCTGGAAGATAACCTCGACGTGCTGAACACCACCGACGAGTCGGGCGGCGAATGGGGCCGCGCCGCCACGCGCGACCTCGTGCGCTCGCGCATCAAGGTGAAGTCGCTCAACTTCATGCGCGGGCGCACCTTCGTCAACAAGTGGCTGATCATCGACGAGGCACAGAACCTCACGCCCAAGCAGATGAAGACGCTCGTGACGCGCGCCGGCCCGGGCACCAAGGTCGTGTGCCTCGGCAATATCGCGCAGATCGACACGCCCTACCTCACCGAGGGATCTTCCGGCCTCACCTACGTGGTCGACCGCATGAAGGACTGGGCGCATGCCGGGCACATCACGCTCGCGCGCGGCGAGCGCTCGCGGCTCGCCGACCACGCCGCCGACGCGCTCTAGAAATAGGGGTCAGAGCCCTATTCTTTTAGGGATCTGACCCCGATTCAGGAATAAGAAAGGCTCGGGCGTGTTTCGCCAACGTCACAGTCGTTTCTGCTACATTCCCGCGCTCCCGGTATCTCGGCTCAAGGACCCCATGAAGCCTTTCGTTCGCGCGCTCGCCTTTCTTGCCGTTCTGCTCGTTCCATTCGCCGCCTCGGCGCAGAAGTTCGAACCACAGGTCGGCCAGGCCGGCAAGGACGTGATCTGGGTGCCGACGCCGGAAGAAGTCGTCGATCGCATGCTGACCATGGCGCAGGTGACGTCGCAGGATTTCGTCGTCGACCTCGGCTCGGGCGACGGCCGCACCGTGATCCTCGCGGCGAAGAAGTACGGCGCGCGCTCGCTCGGCGTCGAATACAACCCCGACATGGTGAAGCTCTCGCAGGACAACGCGCAGAAGGCGGGCGTCGCCGAGCGCGCGCAGTTCCGCCGCGCCGACATCTTCGCCACCGATTTTTCCCAGGCCACCGTCATCACGCTGTACCTGCTGCCCGCGCTCAACATGAAGCTGCGGCCGACCATCCTGGCGATGAAGCCCGGCACCCGCGTCGCCTCGCACTCCTTCACCATGGAGGACTGGGAAGCGGACGAAGTATCGACGATGGATGGCCGGCGCGCCTACTTCTGGATCGTGCCGGCGAACGTGATGGGCACCTGGAGCCTGGATGCCGGCGGCCAGAAGACCGAGATCTCGCTCGAGCAGACATTCCAGAAGATCAACGGCACCGTGTCGCTCGGCAGCGCGCAGGGCGGTCTGCGCGAGGCGCGCCTGCGCGGCCCGCACATCAGCTTCGCCTACATCGACCAGGCGGGCTTGCGGCGCGACTTCTCGGGCGAGGTGAACGGCCGCCAGATGCAGGGCAGCTTCCGCGACGACAAGGGCCAGGAAGGGCGCTGGAGCGCCACCAAGAAATAGCGCTGTTAGTCGCCCCCGCGAAAGCGGGGCTCCAGTTTTCTTTGACTCCCTAGACGAGCTTGCGGAAGAACACGACCCGCTCGGTCTCCTCGAAGCCGAGCGAACGGTGCACCGCATGGCTCGCGGCGTTCGCGAGCGCTGTATCCGAAGCCAGCTCGTTGCACCCGCAATCCCGAGTCCATCTGCCCACCTCGGCGACGAGCGCGCGCGCCACACCTCGTCGCCGCGCGTGCGGCACGACGTACAGGCCTTCCAGGAAGCCCACGGGCGAGGACAGCGCGCCGTTCACGTAATCGGTGCGGATCGCCGCCTCCGCGAGCCCGAGCGGCTCGTTCGTGCCGGCGTACGCGACGAACGCGGCGAAGCGCTGCGGGTTTGTCGCCATCAGCTCC
Source organism: Betaproteobacteria bacterium (assembly GCA_005883675.1). Taxonomy (GTDB): domain Bacteria; phylum Pseudomonadota; class Gammaproteobacteria; order Burkholderiales; family SG8-39; genus SCGC-AG-212-J23. The sequence goes on along the minus strand of VBCM01000155.1, from coordinate 13,291 downwards.
ATTTCCGCCAGGTGCACGTCGCGCGCCTGCGGCCATAGCGTCTCGCGCAGCTCAAGCCATCCGTGGTGGCTGGCAGCGGTGCAGCGCTCGATCAGCAAGTCAGCGCGGCGTGTAGGTTGCGTTCGCGGACGCGGTAGCGCTCGTGTTCCTCAGGTAGATCTCGGTGCCGCCAGCGTCGAGGCACATTGGTCGCCGCCCGGACAAGCGGGCGCATCGGCAGCGAGAGCCGCGCCCGCGCTGATGGTCAACGCCGCCCCGATCAGGATCTGTCTCATGAACGCCTCCCGCCTGCATATTGCACAGGAACGCCTTCAGAACGAACGGCCGTCGATCAGCTCGACCGCCAGCTTGGCGATATCGATGCCTTCGCAGCACGCGAGGCTGTAGGCATAGTGGGGCCGGTCGGCGTACGTCGTATAGAAATGCGTATGGATGCCGCAATAACGGCAGAAATAATTTTCCGTCGTGCCGGCACCGAAACGATACGTCGCCAGGTCGCTTTCACCGCGCAGCAGGCGAAAGTCCGCCGGCTCGGCGTACGCATGGTGCCAGCCGCGGCGGCTGCAATAGGAGCAATTGCAGCGGAACGCCTTCGACGGCGGCACCTTCACTTCGAACGCCACTCGGCCGCAGTGGCAGCCTCCGGTCAGCATGTCGAGTGGAACAGGCCGCCTACCGGACGATCCCGGGCAAGCTGGTTGTAGAGCTCGACCGCCTTGCGCGTCTCGAGGACATGCACTTCGATGCCGCGGCCTTCGAGGAGATCGAGCGTCTCGGGACAGGTGCGCAGCACAAGCTGCATGCCGCGGGAAAGCACGACCACCTCGGCGCCGTGCTCGAGAAGCTCGGCGACATCGGCGGGCTGAATGCCGGGAACGTGGTCGGTGCCGGTTTCGCGCCAGTTCCAGACACGGCCGCCGCCGGGATAGAGCTTCCAATCCTTGCCGCGCCCCAGGCCGTCGACCTCCATGCGGCCCCAGGAGATACGCGTGACGAGCGGCGAGCGCTTCACTGCATGTAGCGCCCGAGGTCCGGCGTCGCGACTGAGCGCTCGAGATAGGCGAACGTGCCACGCTCCTTCACCTCGCGCGCTGCCTCCAGCAATCCGCTCATGGCTGCGCGCCACAGCGAGGTCGCGAGGCTGATGCGCCGCACGCCCGCCGCCTCGAGCTCGGCGACACTGAACGATTTGCCGCGGATGCCCACCATGAAATTCACGGGCTTGGAGAGCGAGCGGCACACGCGGCGCACCGCATCGAGGTCCGGCAGGCCCGGCGCGAAGAGCACATCGGCGCCGGCGGCTTCGTACGCCTGCAGGCGGCGAATCGTGTCGTCGAGGTCGGGATTGCCGCGCAGGAAGTTCTCGGCGCGCGCTGTCAACGCGAACGGAAACGCCTGCGCGCGTGCCGCCTGGACGGCGGCCTTGATGCGCTCGACGGCGGCAGCGAAGTCGTAGAGCGGGCGCTCCTTGTCGCCCGTCGCGTCCTCGATCGAGCAGCCGACGAGGCCGGCTTCGGCGCCCAGGCGCACGGTCTCGGCGACGTCCGCCGGCGCGTCGCCGTAGCCCTTCTCGAAATCCGCCGACACGGGAAGATCGGTCGCCGCGACGATGATGCGTACCTGCGCGAGCGCCTCGTCGCGGCTGATATGGCCGTCGCGCCGGCCGAGCACGCCGGCTGCAGCGCCGCTTGAGGTCGCCAGCGCCTCGAAGCCGAGCCCGGCGAGCAGGCGCGCCGAGCCGCCGTCCCACGGATTCGGGATGACGAACGCGCGCGGGCCTTCGTGGAGGCGCCTGAAGCGCTCGCCCTTTGCCTGCTGCGCGCTCATCGGGCGGGCATCGACTTCCCCATGCGCTCGACGATGTCGGGCGGCACGAAATTGACGAGCTCGGTCGTCTCGGCTTCGACCAGCTCGACGTAGCGCTTCACCACCTCGGCGGGATCCATTTGACCGACGGTGATCCGCTGCACGAGCTGCTCCATGACCGCGATGTCCTCCGGCGTAGCGCGCTCGCGGTCGAACCACGGGCCCGGATCGTTGGCCATGCGATCGTTGAAGCCGGTCGCGTAAGGCCCCGGATTGATGAGGCAGACATCCACGCCGAACATCCTCAGCTCGGCGCGCAGCGCGGTGCCGAATGCCTGGATCGCGTGCTTCGTCATGGTGTACGGGCCCGAGCCGACGCCGGCGCGCACGCCGCCGATCGACGATGTGATGATGATCCGGCCCGCGCGCTTCTCGCGCATCGCCTGCGCCACGCGCTGCGTGATGGCGAAGGTGCCGAAGACGTTCACCTCGAACACCGCGCGCAGCCGCTCGAGCGGGATGAGCGACAGCGGCCCGGTCTGCCCGATCGCAGCGTTGGCGATGAAGACATTCACGCTCCACTGGTCCACCTTGGCGATGTCTTTCGCGTCGGTGATGTCGAGCTTGACCACGCTGAGCTTCGGCTCCGCCGTCCGAAGTGCTCCAGCCTGCTCGTCGTTCAGCACGCCGGCGATGACCTTGTGTCCGCGTTGCGCAAGCTCGATGGCAGCGCCGCGACCGAAGCCGCTGCCGGCGCCCGTGATGAGCACTGTCCTAGGCATCAGTCGGTGTGCCGTTTGAGAAGCGGTTCCATCCCGCTCTTGCGGATGGTTGCCGATGCGCGATCGGAGGTGAGGAATGCGATCAATTGCTTCGCCGCTTGCACTTCCTGCGATCCCGCCACGATCGCAGCCGCGAACACCTGGTTCAGCTGGATTTCCTCCGCCAGCACGCCTGCCAGATCGACGCCCGGCGCGTGCACGATTTCGCTCACCGGCATGACAGCAACGTCCGCTTCTCCTGTGGCGACCATGGCGGCCGCGCCCGCGCCGCGGGGTGTGCGCTTGACGCTGACCTTGTCGGCGATGCCGAGCCGCGGGAAGAGCTCGTTCGTGACGTAGATGCCGCTGGTGCTGCTCGGCACGGCAACGGTGCTTGCGCGCAGCACGACTTGCTTGAACGCCTCGACCGTCCTGACGTCAGGCTTCGCGGCGCCCGCTCGCACCGCGACCCCGAGCGGCGTTCGCGCCAGATCTACGTCGCTTCCGGCAGCGATCCGTTGCGCGGCGATGAGCTCGCTCAGGCCCTCCCGCGAGAGGATCACCACGTCTGCGGAAATGCCGGCGGCGAGCTGCGCGCCGATGGTCTGCGGCCCCGTTCCCTGCGATGAACCGGAGAGCGTCGTCACCTTGATGCGCATCGTGCGCTCGAACTCCGGAAGCAGCTGCTCGTACGGGCCGGAGAAGCCGCCCGAAATGAGCACTTTCAACTGCGCCGCCGCGGGAAGCGGCTGCATCAGGAGCGTCGCAATGACGAGGAGGATTCGGTTCAGGCGGCGATCCGCAGCTTGTTTATGACGCGCTCGACGCCGGAGAGATACCACGCGTCGAGCTCGGCGCGGCGCTTCTGCTCCTCGCTTGGCACGCTGCCTTCGAGCGTCACCACCCATTTCGCGCAGCTCGGGCGGATCTGCGAGGCATCGATCGCGGGGTCGGCTTCGAGCACGAGGCCCAGCGCCTCGGTCACCTCGTCGTCGCGCTCCTCGTAACGCGGACGCAGCTCGAGCGCGTTGACGACATCGCGCCGCCCAGGCGTCCACCAGGCGAGCACGCCGGCGTAGAGGCGATGCGGCAGGCTGATGACATGCCCCTCGAGCGTGATGACGCCGTCGGTCACGGCGATCTCCATGTCACCCACCGAGTCGTGGTTGCCCTGCCGGAGCACCATGGTTCGCGAGTTCCTCATTTCTTGTACCTGCGAGCGGATCGTGCAATTGCGCCATTCCGGCTGCTCGAGGAGCATGCGCGCCAGCGAGTCGCGGATCGCGCCGTCGCCGCGGCGCTCGCCGGGCGCAACCCGCAGCCGGTCGACGATGCCGCGGACGTTCGCCACCGACGCGGCAAGCTCGAGCGCAAGCTTCTTCGCGGCGATGTCGCCCACTTCGCCTTCGAGGATCGCAACGCCGTCGGCGTTGCTGATGGCGATCGGATGCCGATGGAGATTGATGCGCGGCTCGCGCTCGAGCCGGCCGTGGATTTGCCTGGTGATCGATTCCCGCGGGTTCATCGATCCTCCTTTCGCGCGCCGCGCCGCAAGCTTTATGCCGTCATTCCGCGCGGATATTGTTTTCCCGCACCACCCTGCCCCAGCGCTCGTTCTGCTCGACGATCCACTTCTGCGTCGCCTCGGGGCTGAGCGCCACCACGTCCATGCCCAGCGTCTCGGTGAGCGTCTTGTTGACCTCCGGGAGCTTGATCGTCTTCACGAGCTCGGCGTGCAGCTTGTCGATGATGGGCCGCGGCGTGCGCGCCGGCGCGAGGATGCCCCACCAGGCATGCGCCGACACATCGATGCCCTGCTCTTTCAGCGTCGGCACATCGGGCATGGTGTGCGAGCGCTTGTCGCCGGTGAGCGCAAGCGCGCGCATCTTGCCGTTGCGCACGTGCTGCGCTTGCGCAGCGGTCGACGCCATGGCGAGCTCTACCTGCCCGCCCATGAGATCGGTGGAGAGCGGGCCGCCGCCCTTGTACGGCACCGGCACGATGTGCACGCCGGCCGCCTGGTTGAGCACGATCGTCGTGAGGTGCGCGAGCGAGCCGTTGCCGACGTTGCCCATGGTGATCGTGTCCGGCTTCGCTTTCGCCGCGGCGAGCACGTCGCCGAAGCTCTTGTACGGCTTCATCGTCCCGGTGGTGACCACCATCGGCGCGGTGCCGACGATCATCACCGGCGCAAAATCCTTCACCGGGTCGAACGGTACGTTCGGGTTGAGCGCCTTGTGCACGGCATGCGTATCGAAGATGAAGACGAACGTGTAGCCATCCGGCGCGCTTTTCGCGACGTAGTCGGTGCCGATCACGCCAGAGGCCCCGGTGCGGTTCTCGACGATGAACTGCTGGTGCAGCGACTCGCCGAGCTTCGCCGCGAAGATGCGCGCGAGCGGGTCGACCGAGCCGCCCGGCGGGTACGGCGAGACGAACTTCACTACCTTGGTCGGCCATTCCTGCGCCGCTGCCGGGACCGCAAAAACGAGGAGCGCGAGCAGCCTAAAAAGCCACATTGCGAGCTCCCTTGAGCTTCAGCATGTCGCGCGCCTCATTGGGCGTCGCCACCGCGAGGCCGAGCTCCTCGAGAATGCGGCGCGCCTTCGACACCTGCTCGGCGTTCGATTTCGCGAGCTGGCCGCGCCCGAGCCACAGGCTGTCCTCGAGGCCCACGCGCACGTTGCCGCCCATCACCGCGCTCATCGCGGCGATGAACATCTGGTTGCGCCCGGCGACAAGCACCGACCAGTGATACGCATCGCCGAAAAGGCGATCGGCGGTGCGCTTCATGTGCAGGACATCCTCGGGGTGAGGCCCGATGCCGCCGCGGATGCCGAACACCGACTGGATGAAGAGCGGCGGCTTGAGGAGCCGCCGGTCGACGAAATGCGCCGCGACATAGAGGTGCCCGATGTCGTAGCACTCGATCTCGAAGCGCGTATCGTTCTCCGCGCATGACTCGAGGATGTACGCGATGTCCTTGAAGGTGTTCTTGAAGATGCGGTCGTCGGACCCCGCGAGGTAAGGCTTTTCCCAGTCGTGCTTGAACTCTTTGTAGCGCCCGAGCATCTCGTAGAGGCCGAAATTCATCGAGCCCATGTTGAGCGAGGCGACCTCGGGCTTGAGCCTCAGCGTCGGCTGCAGCCGCTCCTCGATCGACATGGTGGGCGCGCCGCCGGTCGTGAAGTTGATGACGACGTCGCTCTCGGCCTTGATCTTGCGCGCGAACTGCCGGAAGAGCTCCGGGTCCTGCGTCGGGCGCCCGTCCTTCGGGTCGCGCGCGTGCAGGTGCACGATCGCTGCGCCGGCGCGCGCCGCCTGGATCGCGGCCTCGGCAATCTCGTCCGGCGTGATGGGCAGATGCGGCGACATGGTCGGCGTATGGATCGAACCGGTGACCGCGCACGTGATGATGACTTTGCCTTGCGCTGCTGCCATAGTTGGATTCGCTACCCGGGAGGGAGAACCATGAAGGCAATCATTCTAGGCATATTGCTCGGCCTCGCTCTACCGGCGGCGGCGGAACGCGCAGCCTCGATCGATTACGAGTTCGTGCCGCGGCCTGCGGGCCTGCCTACCGAGTACGACGGGCCGGGGCTGCGCTTTCTGGCCATCACCGCTATCGACGGCGCACGGGTCGACGCGGCGCTGTGGCAACCGCCGAACGCCAAGACGCTCGTGCTGATGGTGCACGGCAGCGGCGAGACCTATCACGGCAATCCGAACGGTTTCCTGGGCAAGGGGCTCGCCGAGCGCGGCTACGCGGTGCTCGCTATCAACACGCGCCAGAGTGGCCCGCGCGTCAACACCGACAACTTCATGGACGTGCGGCGCGATCTCGAGGCGGCGTTCTATACGGCGCGCGCGCTCGGCTACAAGAGCATCGTGCTGCACGGGCACAGCCTCGGCAACATCCAGGTGCAGTACTACGCCGCCAACAACTGGCAGCCGGAGATCAAGGCGGTGGTACTTACCGGCATGTTCGGCAACCTGCCGTGGAAATCGCGCCACATCCTCGTGCAGGACGAACAGAACTGGCCGGCGCTGTTCGGCGCGGCGATGACGCAGCTTCGCGAAGGCAAAGCGGCCGAGGTGATGCCGGTGCAGATGAGCTGGATCACCGGGCAGAAGGTGCCGATGACGGCACAGCACTTTCTCACCTACCGCTGGGAAAACTCGAGCGCCGCCGACGGCACGTACTGGATTCGGCGCGTCCCTTATCCCATCCTCATGGTGCGCGACGACGGCGACGCCATCGTGCAGCCCTTCGAGCCATACATGCTGCTCTCCGCCGCGAGCACGAGCGGCAGCCTCGTGCCCGGCATTGAGTACGTGAAGCTGCCGAACAAGGAGCGCGGTCCCGCAGAGCACGGCTTCATCCACAACCGCCGCCAACTCATCGAGACCGTCGTCGGCTGGCTGAAGGAACAGAACCTATGAACATCGAGATCCGGCGCGTCGAGCCCGGCGACTACCAGGCGGTTTGTGCCGTGCATGCGCAGCCGAACGTGCTTGCCGGCACGCTGCAGTTGCCTTTTCCGTCGGAAGAAGCGTGGAAAGAGCGTCTCGCCAAGTTTGGTGAGCGCGACTACGGGCTCGTTGCCTGCGTCGAGGGCGAAATCGTCGGCATGCTGTCGCTGCAAGTGAGCACGCGTCTTCGTCGCGCCCACGTGGGCGATCTCGGCATGGCGGTGCATGATAAATGGGCCGGCAAAGGCGTCGGCAGCGCGCTGATCAAAGCCGCCATCGACCTCGCGGACAAATGGCTGAACCTCTCGCGCCTCGAGCTCACCGTCTACACCGACAACGAGCCGGCGCTGCGGCTATACAAAAGGCTCGGCTTCGAGATCGAAGGCACGCACCGCAAGTATGCCTTCCGCGACGGCAGCTACGTCGACGCCTATACGATGGCGCGAACTCGATGAATTGTCGGCCTGGCGCCGAATTACGCTAAACGAGATACCGTACGTCCGCGTCGACCGCGATCGGCTGGCCGGTGATGCGCGCGCCGGCCGGGCTGCACAAGAAGAGCACCATGTTGGCGATGTCCGCGGCGCTCACGGTCGAGTGCAGGCTGGTGGTCTCGAGAAAGCGCCGCCTGAACTCCTCGTGCGACACGCCGTGCGCCTCGGCCTTGGCGGCGATGACCCGCTCGATGCGTTCGCCCTCGACGATGCCGGGCAGGATGCAGTTGACGCGCACCTTGTCCGGGCCCGCCTCGACCGCGAGGCTCTTGGTAAAGCCGACGACGCCCCACTTCGCCGCCGCGTAGGGACTGCGCTGCGGGAAGCCGTGCCGGCCGGCGGCGGAGGACAGGTTGACGATCGAGCCGCCGCCCGCGCGCTTTATGAGCGGCATCGCCTTTCGCGTGCAATAGAACATGCCGTTCAGGTCGACGGCGATGCAGCGCTCCCAGTCCTCTGGGCGGATATCCTCGACCTTGGCGGTGGGGCCGGCGATGCCGGCGTTATTCACCAGCACGTCCAGTCCGCCGAGCTCGCGCTCGACATCGGCGAACAGGCGCTCGACGTCCGCCAGATTTGCCACATCTGCGCGCGTGCGAGTGACCGCTTGGGGCAGTTGTGCGAGCGCCCGCTCGTCAATATCGCACACGTGGACGCGCGCGCCATGGTCAAGGAAGGTCTCCGCGATGGCGCGGCCGATGCCCGCCGCGCCGGCCGTCACGAGGACGCGCATTTCCTTGGCGGAGAGATTCACGGCGTTGGATAATAGCGCACGGCTTTCGGGGGAAGCCCGCATGCTAAGACCGTCGCCGACGGGGACCAGCATCTCCATCGAGCAAGAAGAACTGCGCGGCATCGCGCGTACGGTGGCCGAGATCCACTGGCTGCTGCTCATCCTCGTGCTGCTCTACCTCATCTTCGGTGGCGCGCGCGAGGACGCCGAGGCCAACGCGGCGATCTGGATGGGGCTTTTCTTCTACGCCGCGCTGGTCATGAGCTTTCGCTACGCGAACTTCTACCGGCGCGAGACGCGCTGGAAGATCGCCATCGAGACCGCCGGCATGCTCCTCTTCACCACCTGGGTGCTCTGGTACACCGACGGCCTCGCGAGCCCGCTCCTCAACGCTTACCTGCTGCCGGTGATCACCTCCGCGCTCACGCTCGGCAAGGTGTTCACGCTGATCACCGTAGTGCTGATCGCCGTCTGCTACGTCGTGCTCGGCGGCGGCATCGAGCCCGCCGAGCTCCTGTCGCTGCCTTTCATCGGCGCCTTTTTCGCGCAGCTCGCCCCGGTGGTGCTCGTCGCCTACATCACCACCATGTTCTCGGCCGACATCCGCTACGGCCTCGCGCGCGCCAAGCTCCTTTCGGAGACCGACGACCTCACCGGCCTCTTGAACGTACGCGGCTTCGCGCTCGCCGCCAACCGGCTCTTCGCGCAGGCCGCGCGACACGGGCGCGCAACCAGCGTGCTGATGATCGACTCGGATCACCTGAAGAGCGTGAACGACGGCTACGGTCATGCGGCGGGCAACCGCATGCTGCGCCATCTCGCCGAGTCGATCCAGGCGGAGCTGCGCTTCACCGACATCGCCGCGCGCTACGGCGGCGACGAGTTCATCGTTCTCCTGCCCGACACCCCGGCCAAGGGCGCCATGGAAGTCGCCGAGCGGATCCGCAACCGCATCGCCGGCTCGCCGCTCGCCATGGATAGCAAGAGCCTCGCGACGAGCGTCAGCATCGGCATCGCCTCCTACCCGGAGGACGGTGCCACGCTCGACGCGCTCGCCGCGCACGCCGATGGGGCGCTCTACTCCGCCAAGCAGGACGGCCGCAACCGCAGCGTCAAGTTCCGCGCCGCCGCGGCGGCCTGACTTTTTTACTTAAGCGCGAGCTCCCAGTACTCGCCCACCACCGGCACGCCGAACTGCCGGTGCGGCTCGCTTTTCACTCTGCGAAAGCCGAGCTTCGTGTAGATCGCGCGGGCGGCGAGGAGGTTGGCGTGCGTCCAGAGCACGAGCTTGCGGTAGCCGCTCTTGCGCGCAAAGGCGATGCACTCCTCCACTAGCCGATTCCCTAGCCCGGCGCCGCGCGCGTGGGGCTCAATGAGCAACAAGCGCAGCTTGGCGGTCGCGCGGCCCTCATTCACCACGAAGACCGAGCCGACGCGCTCGCCGTCGCGCTCGGCAATCCAGCAGCGCTCGCGCTTGGCATCGAACTCGCGCAGGAATTTGGCGACGATGTCTGCCACCAGCGCCTCGAACAGCGCGCCCCAGCCGTACTCCTCGCCGTAGAGCACGCCGTGGCGCTCCACCACCCATCCCATGTCGCCAGGGCGGTGTGCGCGCAGCGTGATCTCGCCCTTTGACGCGCGCGGCTCGAGCACCGTTTCGACCGTCTGCATCGCCGCCACCAGCCGCTCGCGCTCGGTGCGCGCAAGCGGCGAGAGCATCTCGCCCATCGTGCGGCGCGACGTTTCGTCGAGGACCGCGAACGCCTTGCGGCCCTTCGGGGTGAGCGTCAGGCGGATGTGGCGCGCATCGTGGCGCGCCGGCTCGCCCTGCACCAGTCGTTCGCGCTTGAGGCCTTGCAGCAGCCTGCTGAGATAGCCGAGGTCGATGTCGAGGTCCGCGCCGAGCTCGCTCGCGGTGCATTCGCCGCGCCGGCCGATTTCGTAGAGCACGCGCGCCTGCGGCAGCGGGAAGGGGCTCCCGAGGTAGCTCGAGTGCAGCACGCCGATGCGGCGCGTGTAGAAGCGGTTGAAGCGCCGCACCGCATCGACGTGGTGGGACATGCGGCGATCCTCACGGGAAAGGCCGCGCTCGTCACCGGCGGCAACGGCGGCATTGGCCTCGGCATGGCGCAGGGGCTCGCGCGCGCCGGGGCAAGCGTGGCGATCGCCGGGCGCGACGAGCGCAAGAACCAAGCGGCGCTAAGGGAGCTCGGCGAAGGCGCGATCGCGCTGCGGGCGGATCTCGGCGACGAGCGCGCCTGCCGCGGCATGGTCGACGAGGCGGCGCGGCGGCTCGCGCGCCTCGACATCCTGGTCAACAACGCCGGCATCAATATCCGCAAGCAGCCGCAGGAGTACACGCTCGAGGAATGGCAGCGCGTGCTCGCCTCGAACCTGACGAGCGCCTTTGTCGCCTCGCAGGCCGCCTATGCGCACTTCGTGCGCGCGCAGGGCGGCAAGATCGTCAACATCGGCTCGATGATGTCGCTCTTCGGCGCCTCGTTTGCCGCGCCCTACGGCGCGAGCAAGGGCGGCATGGTCCAGCTCACGCGCTCGCTTGCCTGCGCCTGGGCGAAGGACAACATCCAGGTGAACGCCGTGCTACCGGGCTGGATCGACACCGCGCTCACCCGCCGGGCGCGCGAGGAGGTCGCCGGGCTTTACGAGCGGGTGCTCGCCCGCACGCCCGCCGGCAGGTGGGGCGAGCCGGCCGACCTTGCCGGCATCGCGGTGTTCCTCGCCTCGAGCGCGAGCGACTTCATCACCGGCGCTGCCATCCCGGTGGACGGCGGCTACTCGATTCAGGGTTAGGCAGGCTCGAGCAAGTTCCGGCGCATCGCCGCGCGCACCGGTTCGGTGCGCAGGAAATCGATGAACGCGCGCGCGGTGTCCTGCTTCTTGCTCGCTTTCATCACCGCTGCGCAAAAGGCGTAGTACGTCTGCACCTCGGCGGGCAGCGGCCCGACGATGTCGATGCCCGGGACCGGCGCGAGCTCGCACAGGAGCTGCGCGCCGAGCGCGGCCTCGCCGCTCGCCACCCGCGCGGCGACCGGGCCCTTCTCGACGATGATGCGCTTCTTGAGCTTCTCGGTGAGCTGCAGGCGCTCAAGCAGCCCCGCGAAATAGATGCCGCTCGCGCCCTGCTTCGAATGCGCGACGGAAGCGGCGGCCAGCAAGGTCTCTTTCAGCTCTTGCAAAGACCCGATGCGGGGCTTCGGCGCGCCTTTGCGCACGGCGAGACCCACGCCTGAGCGGCCGAGGTCGAGGCGCGTCGCGCTTAGCAGCTTGCCGGCAGCGGCGAGCTGCTCGATGCCCTCGGCAGTGAGGATCACCACATCGGCGGTGGCGCCCTCGGCGACGGATTTCAGCAGCGCCTGCGTGGCATGGAACTCCGCGCGCAAGCCGGGCGCCGCGGCTTCCAGCACGCCCTTCATGGCGAGCGTGCTGAGGACGGCCAAGTCACGAAAATGAGCGCTAAAAGCTGGTTTCGAGCGAGAGGTAGATGTAATTGGAGCCCCCGTTCACGTTGCCCAAGAACTGCGATTTGCCGAAGGCGCCCGAGCGGTGCGATACGCCGACGCCGACGTAAGTATCGCGCGCCACGCGCACGTCGAAGCTCGGGTCGAGGTAGCTCAGAAGCTTCCAGTTGCCGCGGCCGCGGCGGCCCTGGTCGCGGAGCTCCATCTCGGTGATCTGCTCGGAGTAGGAGAGCCCGCTTCCCATGCCGAAGCGCGTGTGCAGCCCCCAGCGCTCCCAGCCGAAGCCGTACCAGTACACCTTGAAGAACGCCATCACCGACCAGAAGTCGTCCTGGTAGCTCTTCTCGAAATGGCGCTGGATGCCGACGAAGCCGGCGAGGTCGATGGGCCAGCCGCCCGCGCGCTCGATGAGCTTGCGGCCGACGTGCAGCGCCACCACGTCGGTATTGTCCACCGTGTGCCGGGTCGTGCAGTTGAACCGCATGATCTGCAGCATGTCGCAGTCGCTCGAGTTGCCGTAGAGCGCTTTCACGATGAGAGGCTTCCCGTCGGCTGAGATGCGCGGCGCCCAGCGCGCCTGCTTCGGCGAGAAGTCGTAGAGGAAGCCGACGAACGCCTCGGCCGCGAGGCCGCCCTGCGCGAGCGGGCTCGCGGTGATCTCGTGCGAGCGCCGCGTGGCCGTCAGCCAGCCGAGGAGGTTCCAGCTCTCGGTGAGCGCGTAGCTCGCGTAGAGAGCAGCCTGCGCGTCTAGGCCCGCGCCCGCCTGGTATTCGGCAGTGCCGTAATAGTGGTTGTTGAGGCTCGCGTCGCGCCAGGCGAGGACGAGTTGCGGCTTGAGGGTGAACCGGCCGCGGCGCCACTCGTTCCAGTAGCCTGCGCGGAGCTCGGTGCCGTTGGAGCTGCGGCTCACATCGTGCAGCAGCTCGACGTACGGCGTGCCCCAGCTCGTGCGCCGGCGCAGGCTCACGCCGGCATCGAAGCCCGGCTCGCGCGGCGCAAGCGCCTCGGCCACGGCGGGACGCCGGTCGCGCGTGAAGCCTTCGAAGCGATAGGCGAGGAATGCATCGAAGCGCCAATCGGCCGCGCTCGCCTTGAGGCCTAGGCGCGTGCCATGCAGGTAGGCGTGCTCGCCCTCGTAAAGGTAGAGCGGCAGCTGATCGGCCCCGCGCTCGGCGCCGCGGTAGGTCGAGCGCTCGAAGCGCAGGAGATAGCCCACGGCCGCGCCGCCCACCGGCAGCGCGTCGATGAACGGATCGCTCGCCGCGCCGGCGCTCGTTGCGCCGAGCACCGCGGCCAGGGCAAGCGCACACGCCTCGGCCCGGTAGACTTGACGCACCGCCAATGGAGCTCCCTTATTCTTATGCGCGCGTATCTTAATTGGCTTCTCCTCGTTTTCCCGCTGCTCGTTCACGGCGCCGAGCCGCTGAAGCTGCAACGTGCGCCGATGCCCTCGCCGCCATGGCCGGCGGGCGACGAGCGCGGCATGGCGAACCAGCTCGGCGCGGCGACCTGGAACCGCTGTGCCTGGCACATGACGCTGCCGGG
>VBCM01000225.1:3657-8846 GCA_005883675.1 Betaproteobacteria bacterium | reverse complement strand
AAGCCCGCATCGCGCCATGGCTGAAGAGATCGCCCGTATCCATCAGCCCGACGCCGCGATCAGCGAGGAGGCGCTGAAACGCGCCGAGGAGCTGATCGAAGAAGAAGAGGGCGTACAGAACAAGTTCGCGGGCGCGATGGCGGTCTTCATCACCGCGGTGGCGGTGGCGATGTCGCTCTTTCACCTGTACGCCTCCTACGCCATCGTGCGCACTGAGGTGCTGCGCGCCACGCACGTGGCGTTCGTGCTGTTCCTCTCGTTCCTGATTTTTCCCGTCGTCCGGCGCTTCCGGCATCGCGTCATGCCATGGGACTGGGTCATGGCGCTCCTCGGCGTCGCGGTGTGCGCCTATCTCATCAGCCAGGGTGACGAATTCTTCGACCGCTCGATCGTGCCGAACGACTGGGACGTGCTCTTCGGCGCGGTGCTCATCGTTCTGGTGCTCGAAGCGATGCGGCGCTCGACGGGCTGGATCATGCCGGTGATCACCATTTGTTTTTTGCTCTACGCGTTTACATGACGCTGGAGGGAATCTTCGGCGTCGCAGTGGACGTGTCCTCCTCGCTCATCATTCTTTACACCATCTACGGCGCCTTCCTGCAGCACTCGGGCGCGGGCAAGTTCTATATCGACTTCTCCTTCTCCGCGATGGGCGGCCGGCCGACCGGCGCGGGCCGCACCGTGGTGCTCGCCTCGTTCCTGCTCGGCGGACCTTCGGGCTCGGGCGTTGCGACCACGGTGACACTGGGCTCGGTCGCCTATCCGATGCTCGCCAAGGTGGGCTACGGCAAAAACGAGGCCGGCGGTCTGCTCTCCGCCGGCGGCCTGGGCGCGATCATCTCGCCGCCCGTGCTCGGCGCGGCCGCGTTCCTCATCGCCGAGTTCCTCAAGATCTCGTACCTCGACGTCATCCTGATGGCGACGATCCCGACGTGCCTCTACTACCTCGCACTCTTCGCGATGGTGGAGATCGACGTGCGCAAGTTCGGCATGAAGGACGTCACCTTCGAGCGCGTCGAGTCGGCGTGGAGCCTGTCCAAGAAGTACTGGTTCCATTTCCTGTCGCTCGTTTCGATCGTGGTCTTCATGTTGTGGGGCTTCTCGCCGGTGCTGTCGGTGTTCTGGGCCACCGTCGTCTCGGCGTTCACGAGCTTCCTGCGCCGGGATACAGCGCTCATCTCCTACGACGTGTTCCGTGGCCGCACGCCGATTGGCCGCGGGCTATGGAACTCCGGCCTGATCAAGGCGCTGGAAGGCGGGTCGCTGGGCGTGCTCAACGTCGCTTCCACCTGCGCGGGCGCCGGCATCATCGTCGGCGTCGTCACGCTCACCGGGCTCGGTCTCAAGTTCAGCTCCATCGTCCTGCAGTACGCCGGTGGCTCGCTGCTCCTCACGGCGATCTACACGTCGCTCATCGTATGGGTCGTCGGGCTCGCCGTGCCGGTGACGGCGAGCTACATCATCTGCGCGGTGATCGCCGCGCCGGCGATGATCCAGCTCGGCGTGCCGGACTTCGCCGCGCACATGTTCATCTTCTATTACGCGGTGCTCTCCGAGGTGTCGCCGCCCACGGCGCTCTCGCCGTTCGCCGCTGCGGCGATCACGGGTGGCGACCCGTACAAGACGACGCTGCAGTGCTGGAAATACACAACGCCCGCGTTCCTCGTGCCGTTCATGTTCGTGCTCGACCCGAGCGGCACGGGACTGCTGCTCACCGGGTCGTTCAAGACGCTGGGCAACGCGAACTGGGGCTCCATCGCCCTCGTCACCATCACGGCGGCCGTCGGCATCGTCGCACTCGCCGGCGGCCTGCAAGGCTGGCTCTTGCGGCGCACGACGCTCTATGAGCGCCTGATGCTCATCGCCGCGGGCTTCCTGCTCGTCTATCCCACGGGCGCCGCCGATCTCGCCGGCTTCGCGCTCGTCGTCGTGGTGCTCGCCCTGCAATGGTTCCACAAGCCCGCGACAGCGACATCCTGATCCTCGGCGCGGGCGGCGCGGGCTTATTCGCCGCGCTGCACGCACACAAGGCGGCGCCGGAGCTCGGCATTACCGTCGCGGTGAAGGGACTGCTGGGCAAGTGCGGCTGCACGCGCATGGTCCAGGGCGGCTACAACGTCGCGCTCGCCGCCGAAGACTCCGTCGAGCGCCACTTCATGGACACCATCGAGGGCGGCAAATGGCTGCCCGACCAGGAGCTCGCGTGGAAGCTGGTGACGCTCGCGATCGAGCGCATCCACGAGCTCGAGAACGAGCTCGGCTGCTTCTTCGATCGCAATCCCGACGGCACGATCCACCAGAAGGCCTTCGCCGGCCAGAGCTTCGATCGCACGGTGCACAAGGGCGACCTCACCGGCATTGAGATCATGAACCGGCTCGCCGAGCAGGTGTGGGCGCGACGCATCCAGCGCCTGGAGGAGCACCGTGCCGTCGAGCTGATAAAGACCGCCGACGGCGACGCCATCGCCGGCGTGCTGTTCATCGATATGCGCACTGGCGACTACCTGTTCGTCCGCGCCAGAGCCGTGCTCCTTGCCACTGGCGGCGGGCCGACGATGTACCGGTATCACACGCCGTCGGGCGACAAGACCTGCGATGGCCTGGCGATGGCCCTGCGCGTCGGGCTCGCGCTGCGCGACATGGAGATGGTGCAGTTCCACCCGACGGGCCTCCTCGCGGGGGCGCATACGCGCATGACGGGAACCGTGCTCGAGGAAGGGTTGCGCGGCGCCGGGGGGTTTCTTCTCGGTGCTAATAGAGAGCGGTTCATGCCCGCCTATGACGCCAAGGCCGAGCGCGCGACGCGCGACGTGGTCTCGCGCGCCATGCTCACCGAGATGCGCAAGGGGAACACCACGCCGCATGGCGGACTCTATATTTCGATGGCACATCTCGGGCCCGAGCGCGTGCGCCGGGAATTCAAAGGCATGGTCGAGCGCTGCGCCGATTGCGGCTTCGATCTGGCGGGCGGCCTTGTGGAAGTCGTGCCCACCGCGCACTACATGATGGGCGGTGTGGAGTTCGCTGCCGACTGCACTACCGTGCTGCCGGGCCTTTTCGTCGCCGGCGAAGATTCAGGCGGTGTGCACGGCGCCAATCGGCTGGGCGGGAACGGCGTCGCGAACTCCACAGTGTTCGGCGCCGTAGCGGGCGACAGCATGGCGCGCTTCATCAAAAAAGAAAAATTCAGGGAGCCGGACCGGCGAGCCATCGACGCGGCGATCGCGCGCTGCGAGCGGCCGCTTTCGGCGCCGTCCGGCGATCTGGAGGCGCTGCGCGAGCGCCTCTACGACACGATGTGGGAGCGCGTCGGCATCCTGCGCGAGGCGGGCGGTCTCTCGCAGGCGCTTGCCGAGCTCGATGCGCTCGATGCCGAGCTCGCGCGGACTAGCCTGGTCGCGGTAGGCCGGGCGATTACGCAGGCGGCCGCTGCGCGGCAGGAGTCGCGCGGCGCGCACTATCGCGGAGACTTCCCGCACACCGGGGCGCTGGAAACATCCGCCTATACGAGCATCCGCGCCGACGGCACCGTGACCATGAAGCCCGTCGCGTTCACGCGCGTGCGCCCCGGCCAGACGCTACTCAAGCATGCAGCCTGACTGGCCCGCGCACGTGCACCGCGAGCTGGCGGCCGCCGGCGTGCGCATTGTCGGCTACGTGCCCGATGCCGGGCACAAGCGCCTGATCGAGCTCTGCCAGGCGGATCGCAGCATGCGCGCGGTCGTGCTCACCACCGAGGAAGAGGGCATCGGACTCGCGGCGGGCGCGTGGCTCGGCGGCGAGAAGACGGTGCTGCTCATGCAATCGAGCGGCGTCGGCAATCTCGTCAACGTGCTCGGCATGGTGCAGGTATGCCGCTTTCCGCTCCTCATGCTCGTCACGATGCGCGGAGAGCAGGGCGAATTCAATCCGTGGCAGGTGCCGATGGGCCAGACGACGGCACGGGTGCTCGAGGCCATGGGCGTCGCGGTGCGCCAGGCGGGCGAGCCGGAAACGGTCGCCGCGCACGTGCATACGGCGCTGCGGCTTGCTTTCGAGGCGCAAGGCGCGGCGGCAGTGCTCATCGCCCAGCGCGTGATCGGCATCAAGAGCTTCCAGGAGCAAAGCGCGCAATGAGGCAGCGTCGGCGCGAGGTGGTGAAGGAGCTTCTGCGCGAGCGCGGTGAGCTGCTGGTGATCGCCGGCCTCGGCTCGACGGCCTGGGACATCACCGCGGCGGGCGACTCGCCGCTCAGCTTCCCGCTGTGGGGCGCGATGGGGCAGGCGGCGATGATGGGCCTCGGGCTCGCGGCTGCGCAGCCCGAGCGTCGCGTGCTCGTCATCACCGGCGACGGCGAGATGCTGATGGGCATCGGCTCGCTCGCCACCATCGGGGTGCAGCAGCCGGCGAACCTCACCGTCGTCGTCATCGACAACGAGCGCTACGGCGAGACCGGCATGCAGCGCACGCATACTGCGGAGGGCGTCGACCTCGCCCGCATTGCGGCGGCGTGCAAGTTCAAGCATGCCGTTACCATCACCGCCGAGCTCGGCCCGCTGCGCGAGCTTGTCTACCGCACGCCGGGGCCGAACTTCGCGGCAGTGAAAGTCGCAGACGAGAAGCTGCCGCTCGTGCTGCCGCCGCACGACGGCGTGCTGCTCAAGGCGCGCTTCCGGCGCGCGCTGCTCGGTCCGAAAGCAGAACCCGAAACTTCAGCCGACGTGCTGCCGGAAGAACGCTAGCGTGCGCTCGCGCGCCTGCTTCGCCGCCGCGGCGTTGTACGAGCCGCGCTGGTCGCAGTTGAAGCCGTGGTCGGCGGCGTAGATGAAGATCTGGTGCTGCGGGTATTTCTCGGCGAGCTGCTTCACCCCGGCGACCGGAATGTGCTGGTCCTGGTCGCCGAAGTGGCCCATCAGCGGCACTTTCGGCGCCACGTTCGTGTTGTCGAGGATGCCGCCGCCGTAGTAGGGCACGGCGCAGGCGAGGCCCGATACCTTGTTCGCCGCCATCCAGGCGACAAAGCCGCCCCAGCAATAGCCGACGATGCCGACCTTGCCGGCTTTGGCCGCTTCTTTCGCCGCGGCCTGCGCGTCTTTCATCGCCATGTCGGTCGTGACCTTGCCGCGGATCTCGCGCCCTTTCGCGATGTCGTCGGGCGAGTAGCCGAGATCGACGTTCTGCTGCACGCGGTCAAACATCGCCGGCGCGAT
>VBCM01000225.1:0-3409 GCA_005883675.1 Betaproteobacteria bacterium | reverse complement strand
CGCACATGGCGCAAACTACCGCCCGGCACCTCGTGGCGGCGGAGGAGCAGGGACTGCCCACGCACGGCATGTCGCGCGTGCCCTTCTACTGCGGCATGCTGCGCAAGGGCCGTGCGGATGGCGCGGCGGCGCCGCGCCTCATTGCCGATCGCGGCGCGGTGTGCCTGCTCGACAACGCCGACGGCTTGCCCTATGTGACCGCGCAATGGGCGATCGAAGAGGTCATCCAGCGCGCGCGGCGTAACGGCATCGGCTTTGCCGGGATTCGCAACAGTGCGCACGTCGGCGTGCTCGGCATTCACCTCCTGCCGGTGGCGCAAGCGGGCCTCGTCGGCTTTGCGTTCACAAACTCGCCGGCGGCGATTCCGCCCTGGGGCGGGCGGAAGCCCCTCTTCGGCACCAATCCCGTCGCCGCCGCATTCCCGCGCCGCGGCGCGGCGCCGATCGTCATCGACCTTGCACTCACCACCGTCGTGCGCGGCCGCATCATGATGGCGATGCGCAAGGGCGAGCGCATCCCCGAAGGCTGGGCGCTCGACCGGAACGGCAAACCGACCAGCGATCCCAAGGAAGCGATCGAGCACGGCAGCCTCTTTCCCATCGGCGGGGTGAAAGGCGCGATGCTCGCGCTGATGTTCGAGCTCATCTGCGCCGCATTGACGGGCTCGGCGATCGGCCCGGAGGCCGATTCGTTCTTCTCCGAGGAGGGCAACCGCCCGCGCATTGGCCAAGCGTTCATCGCCATCGATCCGGGCGCGCTCGCGGGCATGGATACCTACTTCGAGCGTGTGGAGACGGTGGTGAGCACGATGCTCGCCGATCCGGAGGTGCGCCTGCCCGGCTCGCGGCGCTTCGCCGCCGAGAAGAGCGCGCGCAGCCAGGGCATCGACATCCCGGACGAGCTCCTCGCGCAGATCGAGAAGCTCGCGCAAAAAGCGGGATGAAACGCGGCGAGATCTGGATTACAGTGCGCTGATATGTACGACGTCGTCATCCCGTTCCCGAAAATGAAGGTGGCGGTACGCACGCGCGAAGAGCGCGTGGCGGAGATCTGCTATCTGCCGCCGAGCGTCGCCATGCGCACGCCGACGAGCGCGCTCGCCTCGCGCGCGGCGCGGCAGCTCGAACAATACCGCGAGGATCCGAATACGCGCTTCGATCTGCCGCTGCTCATCGAAGGCACCGAGTTTCAGCGCCGGCTATGGGAGGCGCTTTGCGAGATCCCGCGCGGCAAGACGCTTACCTATGGCGAGCTCGCGCGCCGGCTCGGAGTCGACGCCCGGGTGGTCGGGCAAGCGTGCGGCGATAACCGCCTGCCGATCGTCATTCCGTGCCATCGCGTGGTCGCGGCGGGCGGCATCGGCGGCTTCGCGCACGCGACGACCGGCTATCTGCTGGAGGCAAAGCGCTGGCTGCTCGCGCACGAGTGCGGGGCGGACGCGTTCGAGCTCACGCCCTAGACGCGTTCTGCGACGCCCTGTGGCTGGAGGACGGGCTCGCGCAGAACACGATCACCGCCTATCGTGCGGATCTCGAGCAGCTGGAGGCGTTTCTCGCCGGTGATCTCCTCGAGGCGGACGAGGCGCGCGTATTTGCCTTTCTCGCCGCGAAGCAAGGCCGCGCTTCGAGCGCTGCGCGGCGTGTCTCCACGCTCAAGCGCTTCTACCAATACTGCGTGCGCGAGGGCCTGGTGCGCGCGGACCCGACGCTCAAGCTCGATCCGCCGAAGCGCTCGCCGCGGTTTCCAAAGAGCCTGAGCGAGCACGACGTCGAAGCTTTGCTCGCGTCGCCTGATACGGCGGCGCCGCTGGGCCTGCGCGACCGCGCGATGCTGGAAACGCTATACGCGACGGGGCTCCGCGTGTCCGAGCTGATCGCGCTGAAGCTCCACGCGGTAAACCTGCAGGCGGGCGTGGTTCGCGTGCTCGGCAAAGGCGCGAAGGAGCGGCTCGTGCCGCTCGGGGAGGAAGCCGTACATTGGATCGAGCGTTACGTGGACGAGGCGCGAGCGTCGCTCAAAGGCAGGCGCGAGCCCGATGCGCTCTTCATTACCGCGCGTGGCGCCGCCATGACCCGGCAGGCGTTCTGGCACCTGATACGCCGCTATGGCGCGCGAGCGATACCGGACAAGCGCTTGTCGCCGCATGTGCTGCGCCATGCGTTCGCCACGCATCTCATCAACCACGGCGCGGACCTGCGGGTAGTCCAGATGCTGCTCGGCCACGCCGACATCTCTACCACGCAGATCTACACGCACGTGGCGCGCGAGCGGCTGAAACAGCTCCACGCCAAGCACCATCCCCGGGGCTAGCGCTTGCCGCGCTCGATGGTCACGCCGACGAACTTGGCGTTGGGCAGGATGCCGATCTTCGCGACGCTCAGCTTGACCCATGGCGCGCCGAAATCACCGATGATGAAAGACGCTACGCGGTCAGCAAACGTTTCCACTAGGCGATAGTGCTGCGCGGCGGCGAGCGCGCGGATGCGAAGCGCGACCTGCTCGTAGTCGATGGTGTCGGCCACCTTGTCGCTCGCGAACACGGCGCCTCCGGGCAGGCCGATGTCGAGGTCGATCGAGAGCGTCTGCATCACATGGCGCTCGCGGCGATGGATGCCGATCAGCGCTTCCACGCGCAGGTCCCGGATGATGATGGCGTCCATCGCGCGACGATTCTATAGAATCGCCGCAATGGAGATCGTGCTCGCCGTGGTGGTTGCGTATCTGATCGGCTCGATCTCCTTTGCCATTGCGGTGAGCCGGTTGATGCGGCTGCCCGATCCGCGCAGCTACGGCTCGAAGAATCCCGGCGCGACCAACGTGCTGCGCACCGGGCGCAGGACGGCCGCGGCGCTCACGCTTGCCGGTGACGCGCTGAAAGGGTTTGTCGCGGTGTGGCTCGCCCAGCTCTATGTGTCCGAGGCGGCGCCGTACGCGGCGCTCGCGGTTTTCCTCGGGCATCTCTTCCCCGTGTACCACGCCTTCCAGGGCGGAAAAGGCGTCGCCACTGCTGCGGGCGTGCTCTTCGCGATCGACTGGCGCATCGGGCTCGGCACGGTGGCGACGTGGTTCATCATCGCCGCGTTCCTGCGCTACTCGTCCCTCGCTGCGCTCGGGGCGGCCGCCTTCGCGCCGTTCTTCACGGCGCTGCTCCTGGGCTTTGACGCGTATTTCGCCTGCGTGCTGGTGTTGGCCGCGCTGCTTTCGTGGCGACACCGGGGGAATATCGCCCGGCTCATCGCCGGTACGGAGTCGCGCATCGGCGGAAACAAGGCCTAGAGCGGCCAGCGCGGCTTTACGGTGAACGCGTGCGCCGTGGGTGGCGCACCGCGCGCAAGTCGTTGTGCGGCGGCGAAGGCGATCATGGCGCCGTTGTCGGTGCAGAGCTCCGGCTCCGGATAGAAGACCTCG
>VBCM01000224.1 GCA_005883675.1 Betaproteobacteria bacterium | reverse complement strand
GGAGGCGACCAAGCGCCATACCGCGCGCTTCTTTACGCTGCATTACGGCCTCTTCCACTTGGTCTACGCGCTTTTCCTCTGGGCATTCACGAGAGGCGGCATGCGCGGCGTGCCGGCGTACCATGTCTCGCTCCTGGATCTCTTTTTCATGGCACTGCTCACCGTCTCGTTCGTTCTCACGCACCGGGCGTCCTACCAGCGCATCATGGCCGCCGACCAAGAGGGACGGCCGAACATCGGCGGCGTGATGTTCCTGCCGTACCTGCGGATCGTGCCGATGCACCTCACGATCATCATCGGCCTGAGCGCCGGCTACGCCGGCGGCATGCTGCTCTTCGCCACGCTCAAGACGCTGGCCGACGCGCTGATGCACTGGATCGAATACCGCATCTCGGGTGCAAGCGCAGCATCGCCCGCCTGAGCCCGCGGCGTATACTTTTCGCAATGGGAAACCTGGCTACGCCTGAAGCACTGATCGCTCGCTGGCGCGAGGCGCTGCTCGATCCATCGCTCCGGGACTTGCCCTACAAGATCGAAATCAACGCCTGGGGCAAGCTGGAGATGAGTCCAGCGAGCAACCGGCACGGCCGGCTGCAAGTAGAGATCGGCGCAGAACTGAGACGGCAGCTGCAAGGCGGGCTTGTCATCAGCGAGTGTTCGATCCTTACTCGCATTGGCATCCGCGTGCCGGACGTAGTATGGACATCGCCGCGCTTCATGAAGGACTACGGCGAAATCACGCCTTACGTGCGCGCCCCGGAGATCTGCGTCGAAATCGTCTCTCCTTCCAACGTGCAAGCAGAGATCGATGAAAAGATGAGCGCCTATTTCGATTCCGGGGCGCGGGAGGTGTGGCTCGTCGCCGAAGCGGGAAGCATCCGCTATTTCGGTCCGGCCGGCGAAAAGGCGGCGAGCGATTATCCCGTGCGCATCACGCTGCCGCCGCCAGTGGCCAAGCCATGAAGCGCGAAAACATTGTCGGCCGCGCCAACGTCGAGGACACGCCCGAGCTCGAGGCGTACTACCGCAGCCTCGAAGGCGAGGCGCTCGGCGCGCTCTGGACCGTGGCGAACGAGATCGAGCCTTGGTATCCGCAGCCGAAATCCGTGCCGACATTGTGGAAATGGCAGCGTATCGAGCGCTTCGTGCGCCGCGCAGGCGATCTCGTCTCCGCCGAGAAGGCGGCGCGCCGCGTAGTGATGCTGGTCAATCCCGGCCGCAAGGAGTGGAGCGCGGCCGCCGGTCTGCTGTACACCGGTGTACAGGTAATGAATCCGGGCGAGTTCACCTCCGCGCATCGCCACCAGGCCTCCGCTCTGCGCTTCGTCATGGAAGGGCGTGGTGCCTATACGGTAGTCGACGGCGAGAAGATGACGCTCGGCGCGCGCGACCTTGTGCTCACCCCCAACGGCACCTGGCACGACCATGGCATCGAGGCGAACGGCACGCAATGCGTATGGCAGGACGGGCTCGACATCCCGCTGATGAACTCGCTCGACGCCAACTTCTACGAAGTGCACCCGCAGCTCATGCAGACGCCGGCGCCGCTATCGCGCGAGAACTGGTCGAAGCCCTATTCGCCGCAGTTCCAGTACCGGTGGGACGACGCTTACCGCGCGGTGCGGGAAGCGGATCGGACGCCATACGACGGTCGCGTCTACGAATACCGCAACCCGCTTACGGGCGGGCCGATCATGCCGACGATGGCCGCACAGCTCCAGCTGCTTGCAAAGGGCGAGACGACCGGCGCACATCGCCACACCGGCAGCGTGATCTACCAGGTCGCGCAAGGCAGCGGCTGGTCGGAAATCGCTGGGCAACGCTTCGAGTGGGGGGAAAAGGATATCTTCGCGCTTCCCTCATGGGCGCTACACCGGCATGGCGCGTACGAGGAGGCGGTGCTCTTCTCCTTCAACGACCTGCCGGCGATGAGGGCACTCGCGCTCTACCGCGAAGCCGAGGAATGATCAGCGCAGAGCAGAACGAGCAGATGACGCGCGTGGGGCGCGGCACACCCTGCGGCAAGCTCCTGCGGCGCTATTGGCAGCCGGTGGCGCTTGCCGACGAAATGCAGGGCCCGCGGCCGGTAAGAGCGGTGCGGATCATGGGCGAGGACCTGGTGCTTTTCCGCGAGGGCGGCCGCTACGGGCTCATCGAGCGCCAGTGCGCGCATCGCGGCGCCGATCTTGCCTACGGACGGCTCGAGGACGGGGGATTGCGCTGCTCGTTCCACGGCTGGCTCTACGCCGCCGATGGGCGCTGCGTGCAGACACCGGCCGAGCCGGAAGGTAGCCGCCTGTGCGAGAACATCCGTCTGCGCGCCTATCCGGTCGTCGAGAAGAGCGGCATCCTCTTCGCCTACCTCGGCGAGGGCGAGGCGCCGGCGTTCCCGCATTTCGACGCGTTCATCGCGCCGGCGGAGTACACGTTCGCGTTCAAGGGCTACTGGGATTGCAACTGGCTGCAGGCGCTCGAGGTCGGCATCGACCCGTCGCACGCGTCGTGGCTGCACAAGTTCTTCGAGGACGAGGACCCGACGGCAAGTTATGGACGCCAGTTCCGCGGTGTGCCCTCGGATGCGCAAATTCCGATTTCGAAGGTGTTGCGCGAGTTCGACCGGCCGGAGATCCGCATCGAACGCACCGACTACGGCATGCGACTGCAGACGCTGCGCCGGCTGAGCGACGCGCACACGCACATCCGCGTGACCAACGTGCTGTTCCCGCAGGCGTTCGTCATCCCGATGAACGCGGAGATGACCATCTCGCAGTGGCACGTGCCGGTCGACGACACCGGCTGCTACTGGTACTCGATCTTCACGAGTTACGGCGCGCCGGTCGACAAGGCGACCATGCGCAACCAGCGCCTCAAGACCTATCCCGCGCCCGACTACCGGCCGATTTACCACCGCGGCAACCACTGGGGCTTCGACGACGAGCAGCAACGCAAGCAGACCTTCACGGGCATGGGCTTCGACATCAACATCCACGACCAGTGGGCGTGCGAGTCGCAGGGGCCGATCGCCGACCGGACACGGGAGAACCTGGGAAGCCAAGAACGAAGCGGGCGAGCGACCGCTGATGGTCTTGCCCGAAGACAAGGCACGCGAGCTGCGCGGGCCGCCGGCCATTGACGGCATCGGCCCAACGGGCGGGATGGACGAGTACTGGCGGCGCGCGGACGAAAACCGGCGCCGCCAGGCCAAGTGGTGGACGCAAGAAGCCGAACGAGCGGCGTGAACATCCTGAAGGAGATCGAAGCGCGCGGCCTGAAGGCCGTGCGCTTCTCGTTCGCCGACCAGCACGGCATCCTTCGCGGCAAGACGCTGGCAGCGGCCGAGGTGCGCGGGGCGCTCGAGCGCGGCGTGACGGTGACGAGCACGCTGCTCCTCAAGGACACGTCGCATCGCACGGTGTTTCCCGCCTTCACGCCGGGCGGCGGCGTGGCGATGCCGGAGTTCGAGGGCGCGGCCGATGTGCTCATGATGCCGGACGCATCTACATTCCGCGTGCTGCCGTGGGCGCCGGATACCGGCTGGGTGCTCTGTGATCTGCGGCTGCAGGATGGACGCCCTGTGCCCTATGACGCGCGCGCGGTGCTGCGCAAGGCGCTCGAGAAGCTGGGCGAGCATGAGTTCATTGCCGGACTGGAAGTCGAGTTCCACGTCTTTCGCATCACCAACGCCAATTTGCGCCCCGCCGATGCCGGGCAGCCTGGCACGCCGCCGGATGTAGAGCTGCTCACCACCGGCTATCAATACCTGACCGAGCAGCGCTACGACCTGATCGATCCGGTCGTGCAAGTGCTGCGCGGCGGTCTCGAGCAACTCGGGCTGCCGCTACGCTCCTACGAGGTGGAGTTCGGGCCGAGCCAGTTCGAGTTCACGCTCGCGCCGCTCGGCGGGCTCGCGGCTGCGGATGCGATGGTGCTGCTGCGTAGCGCGATAAAGCAGATCGCGCGCCGCCACGGCTACCATGCCACGTTCATGTGCCGGCCGAAGCTGCCGAACGTCATGTCGAGCGGCTGGCACCTGCACCAGTCGCTCGCCAAAGGCGGGCGCAATGCGTTTAGCGCAGAGCGGGAGGACTTATCGGACGTGGGCAAGCATTACCTGGCCGGCCTTCTCGCCCATGCGCGCGCGGCGTGCGCGTTCAGCACGCCGACGATCAACGGCTACAAGCGCTACCGCCCCTACTCGCTCGCGCCCGATCGGGTCATCTGGGGCAAGGAGAACCGCGGCGCCCTGCTGCGCGTGATCGGCGCACCGGGCTCGAGCGCGACGCGCATCGAGAACCGCATCGGCGAGCCGGCGGCGAATCCGTACTTGTACTTTGCGTCGCAGATTTACTCCGGCCTGGACGGCATGGCGACGCGCGCCAGTCCGCCGCCCGCGGCCGAGACGCCCTACGAGGCCAAAGCGGAGCTCCTGCCCCGCACGCTCACCGAGGCGCTGCAAGCGCTGCGCGAGGACAAGGTGCTGCGCGCGGGATTCGGCGAGGCGTTCGTCGACTACTACTGCCGCATCAAGGACGCCGAGATCGCCCGCTACAACCTCGAAGTGAGCGATTGGGAGCACCGGGAGTACTTCGACCTGTTTTGAAAAACGGGCCGCGCGCGGTCTTTCCGCCGCCGCTGGCCGCGCAATAATTTGGTTTCCGCTGGTTAAGGAGCAGTCATGGAAACGCGCACGCTCGGAGCGAGCGGCATCAAGGTGTCGGCGATCGGCCTGGGCCTCATGTCGATGTCCGGGATCTACGGCAACGCGAACGACGAGGAATCGGTTCGCGTGATCCACTACGCGCTCGACAAGGGCATCAGCTTCCTCGACTCCGCCGACATGTACGGCTGGGGCCACAACGAGGAGTTGCTGGGCAAGGCACTGCGCGGGCGGCGCGACGGCGTCGTGGTGGCGACCAAGTTCGGCCAGGTGAAGCTGCCCGACGGCAAACAGGACGTCGACGGCAGCCCGGCCTATGTGATGCGCGCGTGCGAGGCGAGCCTGCGACGGCTGGGCATCGACGCCATCGACCTCTACTACCAGCACCGCGTCGATCCGAAAGTGCCGATCGAGGAAACCGTCGGCGCGATGAAGCGCCTGGTCGAGGCGGGCAAGGTGCGGGCGATCGGGCTCTCGGAAGCGCGCCCGGAGACCATCCGCCGCGCGCACAAGATCCATCCGATCGCGGCCGTGCAGAACGAGTATTCGCTGCTCTATCGCGTCGAAGGCGAGGAGACGCTGCAGGCGACGCGAGAGCTCGGCATCACGCTCGTCCCGTATGCGCCGCTCGGGCGCAGCATGCTCACCGGCTCGGTGAAGGGCAAGGCGGACCTGCCCGACGGCGACCGGCGCCTCGCCCATCCGCGCTTCCAGGGCGAGCATCTCGACAAGAACGTGAAGATCGTGAAGCGCCTCGAGGAGATGGCGGCGGAGAAGAAGTGCACGCCGGCGCAGCTCGTGCTCGCGTGGCTGCTCGCGCAGGGCAAGGACATCGTGCCGATCCCGGGGACGAAGAGGAAGCAGCGCGTCGACGAGAACCTCGACGCGCTCGAGGTCAGGCTCTCGGCCGCCGACGTGACGCGCATCTCGGATATCGCACCGCCCGGCGCGGGCGCGGGCCTGCGCTACCCGGCCGATGCGCTGAAGCGCGTATACCTCTAGCGGAGTGACCTCGTCGGCGGCGGGGCGGTGGCTGCTGCTCGCCACGCTGTGGTCGCTGCAGTACATCTTCATGCGCATCGCGGTGCCGGTGT
>VBCM01000223.1 GCA_005883675.1 Betaproteobacteria bacterium | reverse complement strand
GTCTTGATCACCGCGCCGAATTCCTCCGGCGTGCCGCCCTGGATCTCGATGCCGGCGCCGCCGAGCTTCGCGCGCACGTCCTCCTGCGTGAGCGCCGTGTTGCTCGCGCCGTTCAGCTTCGCCACGACCGGCTTCGGCGTGCCGGCGGGCGCGAGGATGCCGCCCCAGGTCGCGGCGTCGTAGCCGGGCAGGCCCGACTCGGCGATCGTCGGCAGCTCGGGCATCGAGCTCGCCCGCTTCGCCGTCGTCACGGCGAGCCCGCGCAACGTTCCCGCTTTCACGTGGCCGCGGATCGCGGTGATGGTGTCGAAGATCATTGCGGTGCGGCCCGCGAGCAGGTCGGGATGCGCGGCCGAGCTTCCCTTGTAGGGCACGTGCTGCATCTTCGTCCCGGTCATGCTCATGTAGAGCTCGGCCGCCATGTGCAGCGAGCTGCCGGGGCCACTCGATGCGTAAATCGCCTTGTCCGGATTCGCGCGCACCCAGGCGGTGAGCTCCTGCACGTTCTTCGCCGGCACCGAGGGATGCACCGCCAGCAGCAATGGGACGACGTGCGTGTACACGACCGGCGCGAAATCCTTCACCGGGTCGTAGGGCAGGTCTTTGTAGAGCCACTTGTTGGTCGCGTGGCTCGAGGCGACGATGACAAGCGTATAGCCGTCGGGCGGGCTTTTCGCGACGAAGTCGGTGCCGAGGTTGTTCGCGGCGCCGGGCTTGTTCTCGACCACCACCGGCTGGCCGAGCGAGCCGGTCAGCTTGTCGGCCAACGTACGGGCGATGAGATCGATCGCGCCGCCGGGCGTCGCCGGCACCACGATCTTCACCGGCCGCGACGGATAGGGCTGCGCCACCGCCCGCAGCGCAAGGAGCGCGGCCAGCGCGACGAGCAAGGCGCGCATCATAGCCCCAGTATCCTACGCGCCTCGGCGACCGTCGCCGGCTGGCGGCCGTATTGGGCACAGAGCTCGGCGACGCGCTTCACCAGCGCCGCATTCGACGGCGCGAGCTTCTCCTTGCTCATGCGCACGTTGTCTTCCAGCCCGGTGCGACAGTGGCCGCCGAGCTCGAGCGACCAGCGATTCAACGTGATCTGGTCTTTGCCGATTCCCGCCCCGGTCCAGGTCGAGCCGGGCGCGATGCGCTCCAGGGTTTTTACATAGAAGAGAAAAACCTCCCGATCGACCGGCATCGCGTTCTTCACGCCCATCACGAACTGCACGTGCAGCGGGCCTTTGATCTTGCCGGCGCGCTGCATGGCCGCCGCGTGAAAGATCATCGACAGATCGAATGCTTCCACCTCCGGCTTGATGCCCTGCTTCAGCATCTCGGCGGCGAGCCAGTCGATGAGCTCGGGCGCGTTCTCGTACACGCGCGTCGGAAAGTTCACCGAGCCGGTGGCGAGCGAGGCCATGTCGGGCTTGAGCGAGAGCATGCCGCCGCGCTCGCGCCCGGTACCCGAGCGCCCGCCGGTCGAGAGCTGGGTGATCATGCCGGGACAATGCTTGCGGATGCCTTCGAGCACTTTTGCGAAGCGCTTCGGATCGGAGGTCGGCCGCCCTTCCTCGTCGCGCACATGCAGATGGACCAGCGTCGCGCCCGCTTCGAATGCTTCCTGCGTGGATTCGACCTGCTCGGCGGGCGAGATCGGCACCGCCGGGTTGTCCTTCTTCCCCGGCAGCGAACCGGTGATGGCGACCGTGATGATGCAGGGCTTCGTCATGTCATGCAGTGACACGCGCTTAGCGCGCACGATAGCATTTGCGGCGAGGAGAGAGGTGTTCTGAGCGATTTCCTGCAGCTCGTGATCTCCGGCACCGCGGTCGGAGCGATCTACGCGCTCGCCGCGCTCGGCTTCACGCTGCTCTGGCAGGCGTCCGGCACCATCAATTTCGCGCAGGGCGAGTTCGTGATGGTGCCGGCATTCATCACGCTCCTATGCCTCGGCTATGACCTGCCGCTGGCGCTCGCCTTCGCGCTCACCTGCCTCGTGTCGATGGCGTTTCTCGGCGTCGCCTTCAAGCAGGCGGTGGTCGAGCCGCTGCGGCGCCACGGTGTGATCCCGCTGGTTATCGCGACGCTCGGCCTTTCCATCGGCCTCAAGAACCTAGTGAAGGCCGGCTACAGCGCCGGACCGCAGCCCTTCCCAAATATCTTTCCCGGCGCGCTCGTCACGCTCGGGCCGGTGCGCGTTTCGGCCTACGACATCGGGGCGCTCGCCGTCGCCGGCGTGATCGTCGTCGCGCTGCAGCTATTCCTCAACCGCACGGTCACCGGCCGCGCCATGCAGGCCGTGGCGCAGAACACCG
Source organism: Betaproteobacteria bacterium (assembly GCA_005883675.1). GTDB lineage: Bacteria > Pseudomonadota > Gammaproteobacteria > Burkholderiales > SG8-39 > SCGC-AG-212-J23. The sequence continues at coordinate 1,101 of VBCM01000223.1, read as the reverse complement.
AGGCGGCGACGGTGCTCGGCATAAATGTGAAGCGCATGGTGCTCTATGTCTTCCTCATCAATGCGCTGCTCGCCGCGGTCACAGCGTTGCTCGTCACGCCGACCTATCTCGCCAAGTTCGACATGGGCGACGTCATCGGCCTTAAGGCCTTTTATGCTGCCATCATCGGCGGCTTCAACCAGACGCGCGGCGCGCTGCTCGGCGGCGTGCTGGTCGGCGTCCTCGAGAACCTGACCGGCGCCTATCTCTCGCCCGCCTACAAGGAAGGCGTCGCGCTGATGCTGTTTCTGGTGGTGATCCTGTTCAAGCCCGAGGGGCTCCTCGGCAGGGCGGAGGAGCGCAAGGTATGAGGACGGCAATCGTCCTCGCGATCGCGCTGCTCGCGCTGGCGGCTGCGCCGCTCGCGCTCAAGAACTATGGCATCTACCTCCTGACGCTGTGGTGCGTGTACGTGATGGCCGGCATGGGCCTCAATCTCACCGTGGGCTATGCCGGGCAGATGTCGATCGGGCATGCGGCGTTCCTCGGCATCGGCGCGTACACCGCGGCGATCCTGATGAAGCTCGGCCTTTCCTTCTGGTTCGTGCTGCCGATCGCGGCCCTGCTGTGCTTTTTCGTCGGCCTGGTGCTCGGCTTTCCGGCGCTGCGGGTACAGCACCATTACCTCGCCTTCGCCACGCTCGGCTTCAATGTGCTGATGTCTCTCTTCTTCCGCAACGAGGAGTGGCTTACCGGCGGCACCTTCGGCATCTCCGGCATTGCACGACCGAGGCTCTTCGATGGTTCCGGCGCCTACTTTTACTTCACCTACGCATCGACCGTGGTCCTTGCCCTCGTGCTCGTGTGGCTCATTCGCTCGCCCTGGGGCCGCGCCTTTGCCGCACTGCGCGACAACCCGATTCGCGCCGAAAGCCTCGGCGTCAACATCATGGCGTACACGCTGCTCGCCTTCGCGATCGGCGCCGCCTTTGCCGGCATCGCCGGCGCGTACTTCGCCGCGCTGGTGCAGTTCATCGAGCCGGCGCCGTTCAGCCTCACCTCCTCGCTCATGATGCTTCTCATGGTGATCGTCGGCGGCTCGGGCCGCTTCTTCGGCCCGCT
>VBCM01000154.1 GCA_005883675.1 Betaproteobacteria bacterium | reverse complement strand
GCGTAGCCGCCCGAGTTCAGGCGCAGGACCGCCAGCGCGAGCTGGTCGGGATCGTCCTCGACCACGAGCGCGATCGTCTCGGCGACCGTCTTTGCGCTCGGCGCCCGCTTCCTGATGCGCTCGTAGTTCACATAGGCGCCGAGGCGCGCGAGCGAGGTGTCGGCAAATGAGGTCTCACGGGCGAGATGCTCGCTGTCCTTGGCAGCGCTAGGGCGTTCTCTGCTCACAACCTCTCCCGGGGATGGATATACATTCAGGTAAGTTACCGGGGAAAGGCGGCTCCGCCTAGGACCCGAAGACAAAATGGGGGTATCCGGTGCGCCAGCGCACCGATCTAGGGGTTAGAGGTCGATTCCCAGCTCCGGAATTTCGGCGAGGGTGGCGCCAATCTCGCGCAGCAGGCGCTCCGGGCTCTGGTCGAGCGCCCCGGGCGGCCAGGCGAGGTGCGGCCGGGCGCGCGCCTCGATGTAGGCGCCCAGCCGCCTGCCGCGGCGCACGCAGCGCCGGCCGAACTCGCCGCGCAGTCGCACGTAGCGCGCGAGCGCCGCATCGATGTCTTTGGTGCTCTCCAGCGAACGGCAAAGTGACGCGGCATCGAGCGCAGCCTTGGTGACGCCCATGCCGACGTGCGGTCGGGCGACGTACGCCGCGTCGCCAAGCAGCACGACGCGCCCCGCGGCAATGCGCGGTGTCTCGACGTCGTAGATTGCCTGGAAGAAGGGCTGCGAGCGCTCCACTACTTCGGCGAGCTGCGGCGCAAGCGCCGAGCGCGCGATCGCTTTCAGGCGCGCAGCGAGCCCGGGCCGCACGTGCGGGCCGGTGGCGTCGCTGGCAAGGTCGGTGAGCTCCGCATCGTCGAGCGTCGGCCGGTACCACACGTAGTTCCAGTAGCGGCCGGGCACCGGGTAGCAGACCAGCATCTCGCCCGGCGGCAGGGCGAAGTAATAAGAGTTGCCGAGCTGCTCCTGCAGCGCCGGCGGCAGCGTGCTCTCTTCGACGATGCCGCGCCACCCTACGTATCCGGCATAGAGGGGCTGCACATCCGGAAAGAGGCACGCGCGCACCGTAGAGCGCAGGCCGTCCGCGCCGATGAGGAGATCGGCGCGCGCCGAGGAGCCGTCGTCGAAATGCGCCACGAGCTCGCCGTCGTCGTCGGTGAATTCGACGAAGCTGCGACCGGCGTGGTAGCTGTCCGGCGCGAGCCGCTCGCGCAGCGGCCGGTAGATGCGCACCCAGTGGCTCATGACGTGCGGCCATGCGAGCCGGTGGATCACCGCGCCGCGCTCATCGAGGCAGACGCGCTCGGCTACGCGCACGCCGATCGACTCGTCCATGGCGATGCCAAGCTCACGCATGATCGCGAAGAGCTCGTCGTGCGTGCCGATACCGGCGCCGCGGCCGGCGAGATCGTCGGCCACGCGCTCATATACCTGCACGCGCCAGCCCTGGCGCTCGAGCAGGTTGGCGGCGAAGAGTCCGCCGATCGAGCCGCCGATGACGATGGCGCGTTGCTTTTGCATGCCGACGGGCGGATTATTGCCCGCATGTTCCGACCGTTGGTGCTCGTGCTCGCCTGGCTCGTCACGGCGCTCGCCTGGGCGCAGGCCTATCCGTCGAAGCCGGTCCGCATCTTCGTCACCATCGGCCCGGGCGCGGCCGCCGATGTGCTCACGCGCATGGTGGGCGAGAAGCTTGCGCCGCGGCTCGGCCAGCCGATCGTGATCGAGAACCGGGCGGGCGCCGGCGGCAACATCGCCGCCGATGCGGTGGCGAAGTCGGCGCCCGACGGCTACACGCTGCTCATGGCGTCTTCAAGCACCCATGGCGCGAACGTCTCGGTCTACCCAAAGCTGCCGTTCGATCCGATCAAGGATTTCGCGCCGGTCGTGCTCGTCGCGACCAATCCGAACGTGCTGGTCGTACCGCCGTCGCTCGGCGTGAATACGCTGGCGGAGCTTCTTGCGCTCGCCAAGCAAAAGCCCGGTGAGCTGACCTACGCTTCCGGCGGCACCGGCACGTCGATGCACATCTCGGGCGAGGTGCTCGCCATGCTCGGCGGCGTGAAGCTGCAGCACATTCCGTTCAGGTCGACGCCGGATGCGATCAACGCGGCGCTCGCGGGCGAAGTGTCGATGACCTTCGCGAGCGCGCCCACCGCCATGAGCCAGGTGAAGGCTGGACGGCTCAAAGCGCTCGGCGTGACCTCCGAGAAGCCGCTTTCATCGCTACCCGAGGTGGCGCCGCTCGCGGCGCAGGGGCTCGCGGGGTTCGATGTGTCCGCCTGGTTCGGCCTTGCGGCGCCGGCTGGGACGCCCGAGCCGATCATCAAGCGCCTCAACAGCGAAACGCTCGCCGTCCTCGCCATGCCGGAGATGCGCGAGAAATTCGTCGCGCTCGGCATGGAGCCGCTCGGCAGCACGCCGGCCGAGTTCGGCGCCTTCATCCGCTCGGAGATAAAGCGCCTCGGGGACGTGGTGCGCGTCCTTAGCGGCGACACGGCGGCTCGCTAAGATTGCGCCGTTCTCATTCCGCAAACGGAGTCGCCATGCTGAACAGGAAAGAGGCACTCATCGCCATGAGTACGATGCTTCTCGCGCTGCCACTCGCCGCCGCCGCGCAGTCCGAGACGCAGCTCATCGACAAGTACAAGACGTTTGTCGGCTCGGACGCGAACGCTAAATCGCTCGTCGATGGACTGCGCGACAGCAAGCAGGTCACGCTCACCGACGGCAACAGCACCACTACGTTCACGCCGCCGACGCAAAAGATGGGAAACGGGAACGTGAACATTGCGCTCGCGCTCACCGAAGCAAAGCTCAAGGAGCAGGGCATCACTAACCCGACGTCCGAACAGCTCAAGAGCACGCTCTCCGAAATCCTGCAGCAGCGCGCCAGCGGCAAGGGCTGGGGGCAGATCGCGAACGGCATGGGCTTCAAGCTTGGCGACGTGATGCGCGCGGAGAAGGCGGACAAAGTGGCGCACGACCGGCAAGCACGCGCCGAGCGAGCGGAACGTCCCAACCGACCCGAGCGCCCGGAAAAGCCGGACAAACCGGAAAAGCCCGAGCGCGGGCGTTAGTTGCCGGCACAGGGAGGAGGAGCGATGGGAAGCGTATGGGCTCGCTCGGCCTTTGCGCTCGCCGCGGCCGCGGCCGCGCTTGCGCACGGCGCCGAGGGCGAGCTGAGCGTGGGCGCTGGCGCGAATTACAGCACCGGAAGATACGGCGACTCGACGCCGACCCGGATCTGGTCCATTCCGTTCCTCGCCCGGTACGAGACAGACCGCTGGACGCTGAAGCTCACGGTCCCTTATTTGCGAGTCACGAGCCCGGCGAACGTGATCCCAGGTGTGGGACGCTTCGACGAGAGCGGACGATCGCGGCGGCGCCGCGCAGCGGGCGCGACGACCGAATCCGGTCTCGGCGATACGGTGGCAAGCGCCACCTACACCGCTTATTACGACGATGCGGCGAAGCGAGGGCTCGATCTCACCGGCAAGGTGAAGCTGCCGACAGCGGATGCGGACAAAGGGCTCGGCACCGGCTCGACCGACGAGTCGGTGCAAGTCGACCTGTACCAGACGCAGGACCGCTTCACGATCTTCGCCGACATCGGTTACACGTTCTTCGGGCACTCCGACTTCGTGCAGCTCGATAACGTGCTCTATTACGGCCTCGGCTTCAGCGAGAAGCTCGACCCGGCGAACAGCCTCGGCGTGAGCTACGACGCCCGCCAGCGCGTGACACCCGGCGGCGCGCCGCAGCGCGAGCTCACTGCCTTCTGGAACCGGCGCATGGATCGCGGCACGCGATTGCAGGCGTACGTGCTAAAAGGCTTCGCCGACGGCAGCCCCGACTGGGGCGTTGGTGTCTCACTGCTGCGCGGGTTTTAGCGAGTCCTCGTCCAGAAACTGTTGCACCGCCTGAAAGAGCTGCATGCGGTTCTTTTCCATGATTACCGTGTGCGTGCCTTCGCCGATCTGCACGTAGCGCTTGTAAGGCGTGTTCACCAGCTTCTCGAAATAGGCGTAGAGCATGTAGTTCGGCGTGTCCTGGTCCCATTCGGCATGCGCGAGGAATGTGGGCACGCGAATGTCGCCGGGATCGTAGAGCGGCTTGCCCGCCGACCAGTGCTCGCGGCCATCGGCAACGACGCCGTTCGGCGCGCGCAGCACGGGCGGCGATTGCCGGGCGCCGACCGGATCGCTCGCGAAGGTCGCGTCCGCCCATGCTTCGAACCAGCCGGCCGGTATCAGCGTCGTTTTCTTGTCCTCGGGCACGCCGGTCAGCCAGCGGGCCTGCGCATCGGCTCTTGTGACGGTGCGGTATGCGCCGAGCGTGCCGCCCTTGTCGGTCAGCGACGGCGCATTGCGCAGCCACGCGGGGGCATAAAGCACGAGCTTGTTCACTCTTGCGTTGTTTTGCGCGGTGTACCAACCCATGATCGTCGTACCCCATGACCAGCCGAGCAGGTTGATCTTGTCTACGCCGCGGCGCTTGCGAATGAAGTCTGCCGCCGCGCTCACGTCCTTCACTGCCGTTTCGGTGCGCACGATCGGCGGGTTCTCCTGCGCGGGCTTGTCCATCTCATGCGGGCGGGTCGATTTGCCGTAGCCACGCACGTCGACGAGATATACGTCGTAGCCGTGCTGCGCGATGTATTCCATCCACGAGACGCCGTTCAGCCGCAAGTCGAAGGCGGTCTCCGCGGGATACGTCGCGCCGTGCACGAAGAGCACGATCCTGTCGGCGCTGAAGCGGCTCATGCCCTCCGGGTGCTTGTTGCGCACGTAGAGGCTGATGCCGGGATCCGCGGAGGCCAGCATGAACTCTTCGATTACCAGCCGGGCATCGGCCGCAAGGGCGTTGAATGCCAAGGCGAGGCATGCGATGAGCATCCCGCAGCGCAAGAGATTCATTTAGCCTCCAAGATGGGCGGGCGCGGGCTTGAGCTCGCCGCGCTCGATCTTGAGCACGAGCTCGGTGAGCTTCACATGGCTCGGCGCGGGCACGCCGACGTCGGCGCCCCTGAGCGCGATGTAGCCGTTCATCTGCTCGATCTCCGTGCGCCGGCCTTTCAGGATGTCCTGCGCCATCGACGGCCGCTGAATGTCGGCGCGCGGATTCTCGCCGGGCTTGGGAATGAGCACGCTCTCGACGGCGGCGAGCGCCTCGCGGTCGCCTTCGGCGGCGCGCGCGAGCTTCTCGGGCTCGACGCCGCGGATCTTCTCGAGCTCGAAGCCGAGCGCCTGTCCCACGCGCACGCCTTCGCCGGCGAGCGCGATCTGGAAGCGGCGGATGCGGTCGTTACCCAGGCAGCCGGGGGAGGTGAGGCCGGTCGCGGCGGTGACGCCGTTCCCCATGCCGTTCTGCACCAGCTTCGACCAGCGTTCGCCCCAGAGATTGGTGGTGACTTTCGAGCTGTCGATGCCACGCAGCCAGCTTGCGAGCTCTTCCGCGCGCGGCGTAACGCGCCCGTGCGGCTCGCCGACGCGAAATACGGTGTGCTTCTCGCCGCCCTTGCCGACGGTGCGGCGGATGCGGCCGGCTTCGTGCATGTCGACCGAGATGAGCGAGGCAACCACGCCGAGCACGCGCCCCCAGCCGACGACGCTGGCGATGGTCTCCTCGTTGAGGCAGTTCTGCAGCGACACGACGAAGCCGCGGCTCGAGAGGTAAGGCGCGATCAGCTCCGTGGCCCAGCGCGTGTCGTAGGACTTCATCGCGACGAACGCGACGTCGATCGGCGTGCGCCCGAGCGACTGCACTTCGGTGAGGTGCATGGTCTTCGCGTTGCGCACGGTGAAGCGCTCCGCTGGTGTCACGCCGTCGAGCTCGAGTCCGCGCGCGCGGATGGTCTCGACGTGCTCGGGCCAGGCGTCGATCAATGTCACGTCATGTCCGAGGTGCGCCAGCGTGCCGCCCACATAGCCGCCGAGCGCGCCGGCTCCCACCACTGCGATCCGCTTGGTCATCCTCCCATCATAAAGCTAGACTTCTGCGCATGGACATCCGACCGCTTGCCGGGGCGCTCGGCGCCGAGATCCGCGGCGTCGCGCTCGCGACGCTCGAGGACGAGCGCGCGTGGCGCGACATCCACCGGGCGTTTTTAGATTTTTCCGTGCTCGCGTTCCGCGACCAGGCGCTCGAGCCCGCCGACCTGATGCGCGTCGGCGGCCGCTTCGGCGAGCCGTGCTCCTACCCGTTCGTCACCGGCATCGAGGGCTACCCGTACATCTTCGAGGTGGTGAAGGAGGAGCAGGAGACGACGAACTTCGGCGGCAGCTGGCATTCGGATACGACCTATCTGCGCGAGCCGCCGCTCGCCACGCTGCTTTACGCGCTCGAGACGCCGGCGCACGGCGGCGACACGCTCTTCGCGAGCACGAGCGCGGCGTACGACGCGCTGTCGAGCGCGATGCGCGAGCTGCTCGCCGGATTGATCGGTGTGAACAGCGCGGCGCTCAAGTACGGCGGCGGCCGCGCGAAGATGCACAGCCAGATCGGCGCTATGAAGGTGCACGATACCGAGAGCGCCGAGCAATACGAGGCCGAGCATCCGGTGGTGCGTACGCATCCCGACACCGGCCGCAAGGCGCTCTATGTCAGCCGCAGCCACACCATTCACTTCAAGGACATGACGGAAGCGGAAAGCCGGCCGCTCATCGAGTTCCTGCAGGAGCACCAGACGCGGCCGGAATTCACCTGCCGCGTGCGCTGGACGCCGGGCACGCTCACGGTCTGGGACAACCGCTGCACGCAGCACTTCGCGGTCAACGACTACCACGGGCAGCTCCGGCGCATGCGGCGGCTCACGGTGGGCGCGCAGGTTCCGCGCTAGCACCGCGCCGAGGAGAACAAAGATGAAAATGTGCCGCGCCGTTGCGCGAGTCTTTTTTCTTACCGTCGCTTTTCTCGGCGCCGCGAGCTGCGCGACCCGACCGGATGCCGGTCTCGCACGCATCGAGACCATCGTGGTGATCTACGCCGAGAACCGCAGCTTCGATCACCTGTACGGGCTTTTCCCGGGCGCGGACGGAATCGCGCAGGCGAGCGCGACGCAGAAAATGCAACTCGATCACAATGGAAAGCCGCTGCCGCACCTGCCGGCGACTTATGAGGGCGGTAAGCCGCGCGCCGATCTGCCGACCGCCGGTCTGCCGAACGGTTCGTTCCGCATCGACGCGCCGCCGCTCAACCGCCGCTGGGATGAGCTGCTGCCGAGCCCGATCCACAACTACTACCAGAACCGCGAGCAGATCAACGGCGGCGCGAACAACAAGTTCGTCGCGCTCACCACCGTCGGCGCGTGGACCATGGGCTACTTCGACGGCTCGGGCATGAAGCTCTGGCAATGGGCGCGCGAATACACTCTCGCCGATCACTTCTTCATGGGCGCGTTCGGCGGCTCGTACCTCAACCACCTGTGGCTCGTCTGCGCCTGCACACCGCGCTGGGAGGCAGCGCCGCCGTCGCTGCGCGCGCAGGTCGATGAGCAGGGCAACCTGCGTAAGCGGCCCAATTCGCCGCCGTCGGTGATGGACGGCGGCGCGCTGCTATTCGATGGTGCGGTGAGCCCCGACGGCTATACCGTGAACACCATGCAGCCGCCGTATCAGCCAAGCGGCGTGCCGCCGGCGGCGGGCGGAAGTCTCGATCTCGGCAACCCGGCGGGCAATCCGCTGCCGCCGCAGCACGAGAAGACGATCGGCGACACGCTCTCGGCCAAGGGCGTGTCGTGGGCGTGGTACGGCGGCGGCTGGAACGCGGCGCTCGCCGATGGGCGGCGCGATCCGCAGGAAAAACGCACCGTGATCTACTCGCGCGGCCCGGGCGCGCTCGCCTTTCAGCCGCATCATCAGCCGTTCAACTACTTCGCGCGCTACGCGCCAGGTACGCCCGATCGCGCCGCGCATCTCAAGGACGGCGAGGATTTCCTCGCTGATATCGCCAGAGGCACGCTGCCTCAGGTCGCGTTTTATAAGCCCGTGGGGCGCAACAACCAGCATCCGAGCTACACCGACCTTGCGCAGGGCGACGCGCACATCGACGACGTGCTCAGGCGGCTGCGTGCGAGCCCGCAGTGGCCCCGGATGGTGGTGATCGTTACCTACGACGAGAACGGCGGCTTCTGGGACCACGTGCCGCCGCCGGCGGGCGATCGCTGGGGACCGGGGACGCGCATTCCGGCGATCATCGTCTCGCCGTTCGCGAGACGCGCCTACGTCGACAAGACGCCTTACGACACGACGTCCATCATCAAGCTGATTACTCGGCGCTTCGCGCTGGAGTCCCTGCCGGGCGTGCGCGAGAAGGCTGGCGATCTGACGGACGCGCTCGAGCCCGCGCGCTAGCGCTCTTCGCTCCGGTGGGGGAGGTCGAGACCGTGCGGCAGCTCTTCGCGCGGCGCGGGCGGCGGCTCGGTGTTGCGCGGCGGTGCGTCCTTGCGCGGCCGGCCGGGCCGGTAGATCGCCTTCCAGGGGACGAGTTCCGGCACGGGCGGCGGCGCTTCCAGGAAGCGGCAGTCCGATTCGCTGGGTACGCTGACCATCGCGCCGATGCGCTTGCCGTCGAGGAACACCGTGTAGCGCAGCATGTGCGCCGAGCGCGCGATCGGTGTGGCGACGATCTCGTACTTGCCGACGCTGAAGCGCCGGCCGGCGATGGTCGGGATCGTCATCCGCGCGCGGTCGCCGCCTTGCGCCGGCGGCGCGAAGCGAGGAGCTCCTGGCAAAGCGCGGAGATCTCGGTCTCATTCAGGCGCTCGGCATTCTCAAGCAGCGCGCGCAGGTCGAGCGTCGTCAGCTTGTCGAGCTGCTCGCGATTCCAGGTGGCAACTCTGCCCCGAGGCAGCACGCGTTCTTTCGGCGGTTTGATCATGAAGCGCTCCGTTGTGAGAAACAAAAAGGCCCGGCGCAGCCGGGCCTTGCCGATTGCTCGCCGGTTCTCAGGCGAGCTTCAGGTTCGCGGCGCGCGGGCCCTTCGGGCTGTCCACGACCTCGAACACCACCTTGTCGTTTTCCTTGAGCGTCTTGAAGCCGCTCGCCTGGATCGCCGAGAAATGCACGAACACGTCCTTGCCGCCGTCCTCCGGGGTGATATAGCCGAAGCCCTTGGCATCGTTGAACCACTTGACCGTACCTTTGCTCACGTCTTGCTCCTTGTGTCGATGGAAGTGGCGGCAACCCGAGCCGGGCGCCGCCTGTAGAAATCAAGACGAGAAGGAACGGATGAGGAAGTACGACCGCTACGACCCGACCAGCTGTTCGCCGCCTGAGATCCTTGTACGGTTATACAGGTATCGGTCCTCGGCGTCCACTCGCCTCACAGCGTCGCGCCGGGCTGCGCCAGCGCCTTCTCGGCGAGCTGCAGCACGATCCAGTCGTAGGCCTCGTCTATCGAGTCGGTGCGGAACAGGAGATCGAGGTCCTCGCGCTTGATCATGCCATGGTGCGCGAGTGCCTCGAAGTCGACGATCCTCTTCCAGTACTCGGTGCCGAAGAGCACGATCGGCATGGGCTTTCGCATCTTGCCGGTCTGCACGAGCGTCAGCAGCTCGAAGAGCTCGTCCATAGTGCCGTAGCCGCCCGGGAAGACGATCACCGCCTTCGCGAGGTAGGCGAACCAGAACTTGCGCATGAAGAAGTAGTGGAAATGGAACGACAGCTCGCGCGTCACGTACGGGTTGTCGAACTCGGGCTGCGGGATGGAGATGGTGAGGCCGACGTTCATGCCCTGTGCTTCGGAGGCGCCGCGGTTCGCTGCTTCCATGATGCCCGGGCCGCCGCCCGTGCACACCACGAAGCGCCGCTCGTCGCGGTCGAGCTCCTTCGACCAGCGCGTGAGGCGGGCGGCGAGCTCGCGCGCCGCCTCGTAGTAGGCGGACATCTGCAGCGCCATGCGCGCCTCCTCGACGTTGCCGTGCCCGGCTTGCGCCTCGCGCACGAGCTCTTCGGCGTCGGCGCGCGAGCGAATGCGCGCCGAGCCCATGAACACCACCGTGTCCTCCACCCGGTGATAGTCGAAGCGGCTCTTCGGCTCGAGGTACTCCGCGAGCATGCGCAGCACGCGCGCGTCCTTGCTGTTGAGGAAGCCGCTGTTGTGATAGGCCTTGGTCGGTCCGCGGGAGGGATTTGCCATCGCTATTCCGCCTTGGCGCCGGACTGGATCACGACCTTCGCCCACTTGTCCGTTTCCGCCTTGATCACCTTGCCAAAGTCTTCGGGCGTGCCCCTGATCGGCCTGCCGCCAAGCTCCGAGAGGCGCTTCAGCATCCCCGCATCGGAGAGCGCGCGATTCACTTCGCCGTTCACCTTGTCGATCACCTCGCGCGGCGTGCCGTGCGGCATGCCGATGCCGAACCATGCCGTCGCCTCGTAGCCGGGCACCGTTTCGGCGACTGTGGGGAGGTCGGGCATCGAGGACTCGCGCTCGGCGGAGGTCACCGCGAGCGCGCGGATGCGCCCGCCGCGGATATGGCCCGCTGAAGAGGGCAGGTTGTCGAAGAGCACATGTACCTGGCCGGCGATGAGATCCGTGAGCGCAGGGCCGGCGCCTTTATACGGCACGTGCAGCATCCTGCAGCCGGTCATGGATTTGAACAATTCGCCCGACAGATGCACCGATGTGCCGCTGCCGGAAGACGCCATATTTATCTTGTCGGGATTCGCCTTGCAGTAGGCGATGAACTCGGCGACGCTCTTCACTGGCAGCGAGTTCGTTACCTCCATCACGTTCGGCGTGCGGATGAGGCCCGCCACCGGCGCGATGTCGCGGATGAAGTTGAACGGCAGGTTCTTGTACAGCGTGGCGTTTATCCCATTCGCCGGATTGACGAGCAGCCAGGTGTAGCCGTCGGGCGGCGACTTCACGACGTATTCGACGCCGATGTTGTTGCCGCCGCCGGGCTTGTTCTCGATCAGCACCGGCTGGCCGAGGTGCTCGGAGAGCCAGCTCGCCATGATGCGCGCGAGCACATCGGTGGTGCCGGCGGGCGGGTAGGGCACCACCCACTTGATCGGATGCGCCGGATAGTCGGCGGCAAGTGCGCCGGTGATGCCGGCGGCGGCGAGGATGGCCGCCAGGAACTTGCGTGCGATGCGAAACATGGTCTCCTTCACGACGTTGAAATGCATCAACCGTACATCTTCCAGCCGAAACCTTTGCACTCCGTGCATATCTGGCTGCCGACGCGGCCGGTGCTTTCGCAGCCCTCGCAGGCATCCCACAAGTAGGTAAGCCCGCTCTTGTAGATGCCGTAGCAGCGGCGGCTGTTCACGATCTCGTTGCAGCGATGATTGAGGAATTCGTGCCGATTGGAGAGCGCGTGGCAGACGCTGCAGACGGCGAGCGGCTTCGCTTTCTTTTCCGGTCTCAAAACGTTAACGCTTGGGCGCGGGATGGATGTTATCCACCCAGTGCACTTCCTCCGGCTTCTCGACAACCGGGATGTCGAGGTTCACCACCACGGGCTCCTGGCCGCTGCGGCAAAGGACGCAAGAGAGCGGCTCGGTGTCGCTCGCGTTGATCTCCTGGTGCGGTACGTACGGCGGCACGTAGATGAAGTCGCCGGGGCCCGCTTCGGCGACGAACTGGAGCTTTTCCCCCCATCTCATGCGCGCTTTCCCGCTCACCACATAGATCACGCTCTCCACCGGCCCGTGATGGTGCGCGCCCGTCTTCGCTTTCGGATGGATCACCACGGTGCCGGCCCAGAGCTTCTCCGCGCCGGTGCGCGCATGGGTGATCGCCGCGGCGCGGTTCATGCCCGGCGTCTGCGGCGTGTTGATGTCGAGCTCGGTGGACTTGACCACGCGCACGCCGTCGAATTTCCATTTCGGTGCATTTTCCTGCGGACTGTCGTGCTGCTGCGCCATAACGGTGTCTCCTAAGGGCTCGATGATAGGGCTGTTTTATAGCTGTAACGGTGCCCGTCAGCCCGCCGTCAAGCCCTGCCATGCCGTGCACGATCCGGCCAGCATCCTGCGCATGCTGGTCGCGATCCATGGTGGTGTCGCTCGTCTACGTCCTCTATTACCTGCGGAGCGAACGCTCGTGGGACTTCGTCTTCGGGATCCTCTACGCTTACTTCTCGTTCTTCGCGCTGACCTGGATCTTCCCCTACGCCGCGCTTACGCTGCGCGCGCGCGGCTGGCTCACGCGCTAAACGAGTAGACGTAGCATCGTGGAATCCTTACATCGCGGCCAAACGAACTCTTCAAGCGCACCTGGGATCATCTCCGGAGAAACTCGGGTGAATCCCAGGCGCGCCGGTGCAACTCTTTAGTTCGACCAGCCCTCGAGTAGCGTGAGGCCATAGGGATCGTTTCCGACTCCGGTGACCGTGCCGACGACCGCGCGGCTGCGAAGGTCGATGACCCACACGGTGCCGCTTGGCGGCGCCGTCGGACCGAGGCGCGGCCCTCCGGAGACCACGGCGTAGCGTCCGTCAGAGGTGACGGCGGTTCCTTTCGGTCGCGCCGGTCGCACCTGGCCATCTGCATCCGCGGGCCGCGCGAGTGCGATGCGTGCCACTTCGGCCCGCGAGCTATGGGCCAGGGCCAGGCTCAGGTCGACAATCGAGACGTTGTTGGTGCGATAGTTGGCGACGATGATCTGGCGGCCGTCGGGCGTCCATGCGACGGTAAACGGACGCGCCGCGCCGTTGGGATCGTCCGTGCCGACGCGGACACGCGCCGCCTCCGCGCCGCGCAGACCGCGCCGTGCGCGCTCGACGTCGATGATCGAGATCGTGTTGCCCTCGAAATCAATTCGTCCGCTCTCGCGCGCCGTGACCGCGATGAACCGCCCGTTAGGACTCGCCTTGATGCCGAACGGCCCGCTCTGAACCGGGATTCGAGGTGCAATTTCCACGACCCGGACCCCATTGAGCGCCTGCTGCAGGTCCATCACCGACACGTCCTCCGTACCGGCGTTGCCCGAGAAGAGGTACGTCTTGCCGTCAGCGCCACGCCCCAATGCGAGGAACTCGGGGTTGGGCCAGCAGCCGAACTGCGGGTCGGGCGTGGCGAAGGGAACAACAGGAGGTGGTGTCGGCGAGACGAACGGAACCGGGAAATCCGGGCAGGAATGGCCTGGATGACCCAGCGCCATCTCGAGCTGCCCGCGTCGAGCGCCGGTCTTGCGGTCGATCAGGCTGATCCGGTTCGAGCCGTCCTCGGTGAGCCAGTTCTCGGAATGGCTGACCAGCAGCACGTCGGGGAGCACGAGGAGGCCCACCGCGCCGAAATACCCGCTGTCATAGCTGCGTTCCACCGCCGCGTCGGTATTGTCATGCTCGGCTTCGAGCATCCTGCCGACATTCATCACCGACACGCTGCCGCGGCCGCCGTGCTGGAGGAACTCGGCGTTGTCCACCGCGCCATGATGGTTGACCACATAGGCCGTGCGTCGATCCTCGCTCAGCACGATGTTCGCGGGATCGCCGAGCAGCGTGCCGTCGAGGCGGTCCGGCAGCACCTTGGAGCGGCTGACGATGGCGTTCGGCGTGTTGTTGTTTTGCGGGCTGAGCGCAGCTTTGAGGTCGATGGCGTAGATGCGTGGGTCACGGCGCCCGGTCGCGAGGATGAACGAATCATCGGCGAGCGCCGCGTCGGCGGCGAGAAACGAAAAGGAACAGGCGAACCACGCTGCAGCAATGATGCTTTTCTTCATCACACACTCCCCTGACAAGCGAATCACATAGGTATGCGACGTCATCCTCCGGCGTGTTTTTGTGTGATGCGTGTCGGACGCGGCGGTCCGGACGGGCAGACATTAACCCGGATCGCCTGGCCGAACAATATCAAATCATCGCTTGCAGGTTTCTCGGATTCGCGACCTGCGTTCCCCGGCGATTGCGTTCAAAGAATCGCCGCATACCACTGTGGAAGGCGCGCGGAACAGGCTCGCCCACTTGGAGGAGCTTTCAGACGACGAACTGGAGCAACTGCACTCGCAGTTCAAGCGGATTCAAAGCATCGCCAAGACGTCCGCGTGGGCCGACGGATTGTCGGATTCAACGTTCGCTTATTTTTCGTTACGTCGCGCTCACGCTGCGCGCGCGCGGCTGGCTCACGCGCTAAACGTTGGAACGTGCGCCAAAGCGTTGACGGCGGCGCAGTTCAGTCGAGTGGCTCTACCTTCACGAGCCGGTGGTCGTGGTTGCTGCCGACCCAGAACGTCACCGGCGTCGTCGAGTTGTCGACGAACACCGTGCGCATGTTGGTGTCGGACGGCATCAGATATTGCACGGCGTTGCCGGTCTTGGGATCGAGGCGCACGACCCGGTCGGTGTGCATGGTCGAGGCCCAGATTTCGCCGTTCTTGTCGAAATTGGCCCGGTACGGATACGTGCGGGCCGGCAAATCATATTCCGTGAATTTTTCTGACCGGGTGTCGAACACGGCGATTTTGTTGCCCCGATATTCCGTCACCGTGATGCGGTCCTGGTCGTCGATGACCATGCGGCGCGCGCGAGCGTTCGGTGTGGGCACCGGATACCATGTCACTTTGGTCGTTTTGGCGTCGATCTTGCCGAGATGGCCGGCGACGAATTCGGCCATCCACAGATTATTTTGCGAGTCTGAAATCACCTGGTAGATGGTGGCGTGCTTGGGTGCGCCCTCCGGCAGGTAGTCGGTCGGGTGGAAGCGCTCCCATTTGCCGGTCTTCAGATCGAGCCGGA
>VBCM01000222.1 GCA_005883675.1 Betaproteobacteria bacterium | reverse complement strand
CGGAGATCCACGCTTCGGGATTCGAGTTTTTCAGATCGTGGATCAGCTGCGCCAGGTCCTCGATCGAATAGATGTCGTGGTGCGGCGGCGGCGAGATGAGCTCGACGCCGGGGGTCGCGTAGCGCAGCTCGGCAATGTACTCGGACACCTTGCGGCCGGGGAGCTGGCCGCCCTCGCCGGGCTTCGCGCCTTGCGCGATCTTGATCTGCAGCATCTCGGCGCTCGCCAGGTACTCGGCGGTGACGCCGAAGCGGCCGGAGGCGACCTGCTTGATCTTCGACTTGAGCGAATCGCCTTCGCGCAGCGGAATGTCCACTTCGACCCGCGCCTTGCCCAGGCGCGACTGCAGCGACTCGCCCGCCTTGACCGGCGCGTAGCGCCGCTGGTCTTCTCCGCCCTCGCCGGTGTTCGAGCGGCCGCCGATGCGGTTCATGGCGATGGCGAGCGTCGTGTGCGCCTCGGTGGAGATCGAGCCGAGCGACATCGCGCCGGTGGAGAAGCGCTTGACGATCGCCGCGGCGGGCTCGACTTCGTCGAGCGGCACGGGCTTGCACTGGTCGAAGCGGAACTCGAAGAGGCCGCGGAAGGTGTTGTGGCGCTTCGATTGGTCGTTGATGAGCGCGGCGTATTCCTTGTACGTGGCGTAGGAGTTCGCGCGCGCCGAATGCTGCAGCTTGGCGATCGCATCCGGCGTCCAGGTGTGGTCCTCGCCGCGCACGCGCCAGGCATATTCGCCGCCGGCATCGAGCATCGCCGCCAGCACCGGGTCGCGCTGGTCGAACGCGGCGCGATGCACGCGCATCGCCTCGTCGGCGACCTGGAAGACGTCGATGCCCTCGACATTCGACGCGGTGCCGGTGAAGTACTTGTCGACCAGGGATCTCGCCATACCGACGGCTTCGAACTGCTGCGAGCCGGTGTAGGACATATAGGTCGAGATGCCCATCTTGGACATCACCTTCTTCAGTCCCTTGCCGATCGCCTTGACATAGTTCTTGATCGCCTTGGAGCCGCCGCCGGGCTGCAGCGCGAGCACGGTTTCCAGCGCGAGGTAGGGATGCACGGCTTCGGCGCCGTAACCGCCGAGCAAGGCAAAGTGGTGCACCTCGCGCGCGCTGCCGGTCTCGACCACCAGGCCAGTCGAAGTGCGCAGGCCCTTGCCCACCAGGTGCTGGTGGATGGCGGAGAGCGCGAGCAGAGCCGGGATGGCCACGCGCTCGCGGTCCACCAGCCGGTCGGAGATGACGATGATGGAGTAGCCCGAGCGCACCGCGTCCTCGGCCTGCGCCGCAAGCGAGGCGAGCCGTGCTTCGACCGCGTCCTTGCCCCAGGCGACTGGATAGGTGATGTCGAGCTCGCAGCTCTTGAACTTGCCGCTGGTGTAGCGCTCGATGTGCCGGATCTTCTCCATCTCGTAGAAGTCGAGCACCGGCTGGGACACTTCTAGCCGGAGCGGCGGGTTCAGCTCGTCGATGCCGAGCAGGTTCGGCTTTGGCCCGATGAACGAGACGAGCGACATCACCAGCTCTTCGCGGATCGAGTCGATCGGCGGGTTGGTGACCTGGGCGAAGTTCTGCTTGAAATAGGTGTAGAGCAGCTTCGGCTTGTCGGAGAGCGCCGAGATCGGCGTGTCGTTGCCCATGGAGCCGACCGCTTCCTGGCCGGTGGTCGCCATGGGCTCGAGCAGAATCTGCAGATCCTCCTGGCTGTATCCGAAGGCCTGCTGGCGATCGAGCAAGGAAATATTGGTGCGCGTCTTGCGCGCCTGCACCGGCGGCAGGTCCTCGAGCACGATCTGGGTGCGCTTGAGCCACTTGCCATAGGGGTGCCTGCGCGCGAGCCCGGCCTTGAGGTCGTCGTCGGAAATGATGCGGCCTTCGACGAGATCGACGAGCAGCATCTTGCCGGGTTGCAGGCGCCACTTGCGCACGATCTTGTCCTGCGGGACCGGCAGCACGCCGGCTTCCGAGGCCATGATCACGAGGTCGTCGGAGGTGACGAACCAGCGCGCCGGGCGCAGGCCGTTGCGGTCGAGGGTCGCGCCGATCTGGCGTCCGTCGGTAAACGCGATCGCGGCGGGGCCGTCCCACGGCTCCATCAGCGAGGCGTGATATTCGTAGAACGCCTTGCGCTCCTCATCCATCAGCGGATTGCCGGCCCACGCCTCCGGGATGAGCATCATCGCCGCGTGCGCGAGCGAATAGCCGCCCTGCACCAGGAACTCGAGCGCGTTGTCGAAACACGCCGTATCCGATTGGCCCTCGTAGGAGATCGGCCACAGCTTGCTGATGTCGCTGCCGAACAGTTCGGAGGAGACCGACGCCTGGCGTGCCGCCATCCAGTTGAGGTTGCCGCGCAGCGTGTTGATCTCGCCGTTATGGCAGATCATCCGGTAGGGATGCGCGAGCGACCAGCTGGGAAACGTGTTGGTCGAGAAGCGTTGGTGCACCAGCGCGAGCGCCGACTCGAAATCCTCTTCGTGCAGGTCGGGGTAGTACTTGCCGAGCTGATCGGCGAGGAACATGCCCTTGTAGACGATGGTGCGGCACGAGAGCGACACGACGTAATAGCCGGAGAGCCGCTCGCGCTTGTTGTAGACGATGTTCGATATCACCTTGCGCAGGATGTAGAGCCGGCGCTCGAAATCGTCCTCGTCCTTGATGCCGTCGCCGCGGGCGATGAACACCTGCATGTGGAACGGCTCGGTCGGCTTGACCGAATAGCCGAGCGAGGCGTTGTCGGTCGGCACTTCGCGCCAGCCGAGCAGCCTGAGGCCTTCCCGCGGAACCACGTCCGCGAAAATATCCATGATCACCTGCCGCCACTCCGGATCGTGCGGCATGAACACGTAGCCCACCGCGTACTGGCCGGCCTCGGGCAATTCGATGCCCAGTTCGGCGGCCTTGCGCGTGAAGAAGCGGTGCGGCGTCTGCACCAGGATGCCGGCGCCGTCGCCCGCGCGCGGGTCGGCCCCGACCGCGCCGCGATGCTCGAGATTGAGCAGGATCTGCAGCCCGTCGGAAACGATCCGGTGCGACTTGCGGCCCTTGATGTCGGCGATGAAGCCGACCCCGCAGGAATCCTTCTCCAGCGCCGGGTCGAACAGGCCGCGCGCGGCAGGCCAAGCATCGTGCGCCTGCGGCGCCCGCGACGCCGCGCGCTCAATATTTGTTGCGCCCATGACCAGCCTCTCGATCCTCGTTCCGACCCGGACCCCGGGCCGGCGCACCCTTCGCGCCCGCGGCGCCGTCCGGCGCCTCGACGCGAG
>VBCM01000153.1 GCA_005883675.1 Betaproteobacteria bacterium | reverse complement strand
GCACAGGGCTTGCACGAACTAACCGAGCAGGTCGCCGCGCTCGTGCGGCAGGCGGGCGTCGAACAGGGCTTGTGCACGCTCTTCATCCGCCATACGTCGGCGAGCCTCATCATCCAGGAGAATGCCGATCCCACCGCGAAGCAAGATCTCGAGCGCTGGCTCAATCGGCTCGTGCCGGAGGGCGATCCGTTCTACCGCCACGACGCCGAGGGACCCGACGACATGCCGGCGCACATCAAGGCAGCGCTTACCGCTACCTCGCTTTCCATTCCCGTGGTGCACGGCAAGCTCGGTCTTGGCACGTGGCAGGGCATCTATCTGTGGGAGCATCGTCGCCGCGGCGGCGAGCGCGAGCTGCTCGTGCATGTCGCCGCCTAACGGCTACACTTCGTAGCGCATGATGCGATCGACGAAGATCGTCGCGACGCTCGGCCCCTCGTCCTCCGAGCCGGCCGTGCTCGAGCGCATGGTCCGCGCGGGCGTCGACGTCGTGCGGCTGAATTTCTCGCACGGCGTCGCCGCCGACCACGAGCGCCGCGCGGCGCTCGTCAAGGAGATCGCGACGAAGACCGGCCGCACCGTGGCGATCCTGTGCGATCTGCAGGGCCCCAAGATCCGCGTCGGCAAGTTCAAGGAAGGCAGAGTCACGCTCGAGAAAGGCCAGCACTTCGTGCTCGACGCGGCGGCCGACATCGGCAACGACGAGCGCGTCGGCCTCGATTACAAGGAGCTGCCACAGGACGTCGATGCGGGATCGCTGCTCCTGCTGGATGACGGCAAGATCGTGCTCGAGGTGACCGAGGTGCGCGGCACGGAAGTGCATACGCGCGTGCGCCACGGCGGCGTGCTCTCGAACAACAAGGGCATCAACCGCCAGGGCGGCGGGCTCACCGCGCCGGCGCTCACCCCCAAGGACATGGAGGACATCAAGACCGCGACGAAGATCCAGGCCGACTATCTCGCCGTGTCCTTCCCGAAGACCGGTGCCGACATGTACATGGCGCGCGAGCTCATGCGCGCCGCGGGCGGCAAGGCATTCCTCATCGCCAAGATCGAGCGCGCCGAGGCGGTGGCGGAGGCGGCGCTCATCGACATCATGCGCGGGTCGGATGGCATTATGGTGGCGCGCGGCGATCTCGCCGTCGAGGTGGGCGACGCCGCGGTGCCGGCGCTGCAGAAGAAGATGATTCGCCTCGCGCGCGAGCACAACAAGCTGACGATCACCGCCACCCAGATGATGGAATCGATGATCTCGAGCCCGGTGCCGACGCGCGCCGAGGTGTCGGATGTCGCCAACGCGGTGCTCGATGGCACCGACGCGGTGATGCTGTCGGCCGAGACGGCGAGCGGCGAATATCCGGTCGAGGTGATCGAGGCGATGGATCGCGTCTGCACCGAAGCCGAGCAGACCCAGCCGCTCTCGCTCGACCAGGAGTTTCTGAACCGCGTCTTCACCCGCGTCGACCAGTCGATCGCCATGGCGGCGCTCTTCACCGCTTATCACCTGAAGGTGAAATGCATCGCCTCGCTCACCGAATCGGGCTCCACCGCGCTGTGGATGAGCCGCCTGAACGCCGGCGTGCCGATCTATGCGCTCACCTCGCAGACCGCGACGCGCTATCGCTGCGCGCTCTTGCGCGACGTCTTCCCGATCATGGTCAAGTACGTCGGGCACGACCGCGAGGAGCTGCTGCGCGAGGCGGAGAACGTGCTCGTGCAGCACAAGGTGGTGAAGGGGGGCGACATTATCGTCCTCACCATCGGCGAGCCGATCGGGAAATCCGGCGGCACCAACACCATGAAGATCGTCAAAGTCGGGGAACACCTCAAGCCATGACCGTCAGAGAGAAGATCCCAGCCGAGCTCGCGTCGCGCTTCGTCGATGTGCAAAACGTGTCGTGGGAGAAGACGCGCTACCCCGGCATCGAGCAGAAGACGCTGCTCATAGACCGCGGCACGGGTCTCTTGACGGCGCTCATGCGCATGGCGCCCGGGGCGCATCTGCCCGATCACGAGCACGTCAAGATCGAGCAGACCTACGTGCTCGAAGGGAGCCTCGTCTGCCCCGAGGGCGAATGCGGCGCCGGGCAGTTCGTGTGGCGCCCCGCCGGCAGCCGCCATGACGCCTGGGCCGGGCCGCAGGGCGGGCTTTTCCTCGCCATCTTCCAGGCGCCGAACAAATTCTTTTCCGCCGACGGCCGCGTCACGGATTTCCTCGGCCGCGACTGGGAAGAAACCTGGGGTCAGCGCCCCAAGTAGAGGTCGCGGCCCGCAACCAGCGCCCGGATCTTTCCGTCGGCAACATTGCGCGGCAGCATCCAGAAGCCGCAGTCGGGATGGATGTAGCGCACGCGCCCTTTGCCGAGCGTTTTCTCGGCGCGCTCTAGCGAGCGTGCGATGTCGTCGGGCTTTTCAATCTCGGTGCGCTTGATGTCGACGACGCCGATGCCGAGGCCGAGATCGCGGCGCACCTGCTTGAACACCGCAAGCTCTTCGGCCGGCCGATGCGCTGTCTCCATCACGATGTGATCGGCCTTTAGTGCGTTCAGATAGTTGACGAGCTTCGCCCACGTTCCTTGCTGGATCGACTGCCCGCCATAGTTGCCGAAGCAAAGATGCACGGCTGCCTTCGCCTTCTTCGGGACCGCGCGCAGCACCTTGTTGATCGTTGCCGCCGCCCACTGCCATTCGTCCGGGTGTCCCGGCAGGTTGGCTTCGTCCGGCTGAATGACGTCGGCGTCCAAGTGCTTCACTTGGTCCGCCAACACGTCAGCGATCGCATGCGCGAGCTTCTCGGCGCTGCCGTAGCGCCGATCGTGCAGCGTCTTGGCAAGCATGTGCGGGCCGGTCACGGTGAACTTGAGCGGTTTCGTGGCGAGCGCCTTGGCGCGCGCGCAGGGAAGTTTCAGATTCAGCGTGCCCGCCCCGATCGCGCCTTCGACCACGCCGGGCGGCCGCGTGCGAAAGCGCATGCCGGCACCTTTCGAGTAGTCGAGCCATTCGGAGAAGCCGATGTCGGCGCGCACGCCCGCCATTGGCCGCACGAAGTACTCGATCATGCCGTTGGTCTCGGGATGATTGACGTCGAAGCGGTAGAGTTCGCCGTCACACACGAGATCGATGCCGGCGTGCTCCTGCGTCGCGATGACGACGCGCGTCGCGTCGACGAGGGACTGCTCCGAGGGCGCGTGCACGTACCAGTCCGGCACCGGATACGAGCCGACGACCGTCGTGAGGATGCTCGCCATGGCGCGCGATAATAATCCACGAGATGGCTGACCGACCGGCGCGCTTCGCGGACGTCGAGGAGCTCGAAGAGTTCATGACGCGCCCGAGCGCCGAACTCGTGCGCGACCTCGCTGGCGTCGAGGAGATCCTGGTGCTCGGCGTCGGCGGCAAGATGGGCCCCACACTCGCGCGCCTCGCGCGGCGCGCGGGCAAGCGCGTGATCGGCGTCGCGCGCTTCACGGAGCCTGGCCTGCGCGAGAAGCTCACTGCGTGGGGCGTCGAGTGCATCGCCTGCGATCTGCTCGATCGCGAGAGGCTGGAGCTCATCCCGCGCATCAAGCACGTCGTCTTCATGGCCGGCCACAAGTTCGGCGCCGCTAGCAACGCGTCGCTCACCTGGGCGATGAACGTCGGGCTGCCCTTCATGGTGGCGGAGACCTTCCGCAACTCGCGCATCGTCGCGTTTTCCACCGCCTGCGTTTATCCATATACGGCCGTCAGTGGCCATGGAGCCGATGAATCCATCCCAACCACCCCGCCGCCTGGGGACTACGCGAACTCCTGCGTCGGGCGCGAGCAGGCTTTCGCCTATGGCTCACAGCGCTACGGCACGCCAGGCCGGCTGATGCGCCTTGAATACGCGATCGACATGCGCTACGGCGTGCTGCACGACGTGGCAGCGAAAGTCTTCGCCGGTCAGCCGGTCGACGTCACGATGGGGCACGTCAACGTGCTCTGGCAGGGCGATGCCAACGAGCAAGCGCTGCGGCTCCTCGCTCACTGTACGACGCCAACCTCGGCAATCAACGTTAGCGGCCCCGACGTCCTCAGCGTGCGCTCGCTCGCGCAGGAATTCGGCAAGCGCTTCGAGAAGACCCCGACCATTACCGGGGCCGAGGCGCCAACCGCCTGGCTGGTCGACACCGCGGCAGCGCAGCGCCTGTTCGGCACGCCGCGCGTGCCGCTCGCGACGCTGCTTGACTGGCAGGCCGACTGGATCGCGCGCGGCCTGCCCGATCTCGGCAAGCCGACCCACTTCGAGACGCGTGACGGCAAGTACTGAGCACCCGTTGGGGCCGGAGCACATCGCAGCCTGCTTTGCGCTCTCGAAATCCGCCAACTGGAACCAGAATGAGGCCGACTGGCGCCTGATGCTCGAGCTCGGGCGAGGCTGGGGCCTTTCACTCGCCGACGGCACGCTGATCGCGACGACGCTCGCGCTCCCCTACGGCTCCTTCGCCTGGATCAGCATGGTGCTTGTTCATTCCGCGCACCGCCGGCTGGGCCATGCGTCCCGCCTGCTGCGCGTCGCCATCGGCGATCTGCGCGCCAGGGGCCTGACCCCGATCCTGGATGCGACGCCAGCAGGGCGCGAGGTGTATCGGCAGGCAGGCTTTCGCGACACCTGGACCTTCAAGCGCTTCCTGAAATCAGGGATAGACCACGTTTTGCGCTCGCTCGCCGATCACGGAAAAACGCGGTTTGTCCCTGACTTCGCGCTGGACCGCGAAGCGTTCGGCGCTGATCGCAGCCGTCTCCTGCGCGCGCTGCAACAGCGTTTGCCGCAGGCAGCCCGCGCGCAGCCTAACGGCTTTGTGCTCGGCCGGGACGGGCGCGGGGCGCGGCAGATCGGCCCGCTTGTCGCGCGCGACGAGGAAACGGCCATGGAGTTGCTGCGTTCCGCGCTCGCGGCGGTGCCGGCCCCGCTCTATGTTTCGCCTTTGAGCGACCGTTCACGCGCATGGTCCATGGCGGCGAGCGCGCGCCCGGAAATGAGAAGCTCGTCTACCTAGTGGCGGGGCCCGAACTGGGATAGGCCGAGATCGGCCAGCAGCACCTGCGCGGCGTTGTAGCCGGGCAGGCCAGTAATGTTGCCGCCGGGATGGCACGAAGAGCCGCAGAGGTAGAGGCCCTCGATCGGCGTCCGATACTGGCCCGCGCCGCGGAACGGACGGTCGTATCCGACTTGTCCGTTGGCGAAGGAACCGACCAGGAGATCGCCGCCGCGCATGTTCGGCAGCTCGCGCTCGGTATCGAGCGGGCTACGCGCGAACCAGCCGACGGTGTCGTCGGCGAGATTGGGCGCGTACTGCGTCCAGAGCTCGAGCATCTCCCCGGCATGCGCGTCGCGCACGCTATCCCAGTCCCCGCTGCGCAAACGGTAGGGCAGCTTCTCCCACATGAAGGCCGTGTGCCCGCCCGCGGGCGCCTGCGTCGCATCGAAGAGCGTCGGACACGCGCCCCACATCACGGTCGGCGGGATACGGCCTTCCTCGTGATGGCGCACGATGTCGTTGAACTGCTCGTAGCGCTCGAGGCCGAGAATCACCATGAACGGCTTCTCGAGCGTTCGATAACGCGGCGGCGCCTTGAGCACGAGGTTCAGCGCGAAAAGCGGCGCGAGCAGGTTGTATTCGAACTTGCGCGCGTTCTCCTGCAGCTCGCTCGGGCCGTCGAGCAGATCGACGAAGGTTTGCTGCGGATTCAGGCTCGACGCCAGGAAGCGCGAGCGAATCAGCTCGCCCTCGGTGGTTTCCACGCCGACGACGCGCCCGCGCTCAAGCACCATGCGCTTCGGCTCGCACGACGTGCGGATCTCGCCGCCCGACCCGCGCACCGCTTGCGCGAGCGCATCGGTGAGCCGCGCCGCGCCGCCGACGCACATCTGCGCCTTGGCCGGGCTCGCGAGCAGCGCCGGGATGTGATGGCCGAAGCCGCGCAGCCGCAGATCGACCTCGCGCAGCCCGTTGAAGAACAGCAAGCCCGCCTTCGCCACCGGATGGGTGAACTCGCGCTCGACGAACTCCAGCGGTGACAGCGCGCTCGTTTCTAGCAGCAGGCGTCCCTCGGCGGTCTTCTCCAACGCCGCGCGACGCTCGTCGGGATGCTGCGGCGGACGCCGCGATTCCGGGCCGAGGATCTTTTCGAGGATAGGAACGAACGCCTCGCGCCAGCGCGTGAGCGTGGCGGCGTCGCGCGCGCTGAACTGGGCGAAGGATTCGACGGTGCGCTCGAAATCGGTCCACCAGCAGAGCGCGTCGCCGCTTTTCAGGAGCAGCGCGACGTTGAGCTCGGGCTCGAGGTAGCTCGCGCCGCGGCGCTCAAGCTCGAGCTCGCGGTACCACGGCATCTGGTCGAGCGCGCGATGGAAGAACGAGTGGATGTTGTGCCGGTAGCCCGGCCAGCGCGGGTGCTCGATGGTCGCGAGGCCGCCGCCGATCGCGCGGCTGCGCTCGAGGCAGAGCGTCTTCAGCCCCGCGCGACCTAGGTACGCCTGGAGCACGAGGCTATTGTGCCCCGCCCCAAGCAGAATGCCGTCGTACGTGCTCAGTCGGCCCGCACGGCCTTCATCTTGATCGACTTATCGAGGAACTCGTTCGTGTACGTGCTCTTCACGTCGAACGGCTTGTCGACGCCGACGTAGTCCTTCACCAGGTTGTAGTCGTCCTGCATGCGCTTGTCGTCGTGCCAGCCGAGCGCCACGGTCTGCGAGATCTTGTCGCTCATCAGCACTTCGACGAGCTGCCAGTTGACCAGCTCGTTGTCGAAGTTGAGCGCGCCGTTGGCGTCGATCAGCGCCTGCACGCAGGGCTTGGGCTGCGTCACGCACTCGGCGAAGGCGCGCTGCGTGACCTTGACGAACTTCGCCACCGTCGGCCGGTTTTTCTTCAGGTACTCGGCGTTGACGATCACCGAGTTGCCATAGGGGTTCAAGCCGACGTCGCGCCAGGCAAGGAAGCCCATGTCGTCGCCCAGCTCCTTCTTGAAGACGTGATGCAGGTTATAGAAGGAGGTCGTGACGTCGATGGTCCTCGCCTTGAGCGCGGCGAGCTTGGCGTTGGCATCGATGTTCACCCACGTCACCGACTTCGGATCGATGCCGTTCGCCTTGGCAAGCGCCGGCCACATGACGCGCGCACCATCAGCCGCGGGATTGCCGATTTTCTTGCCCGGAAAGTCCTTGATGCCCTTGATGCCCGAGCTTTTCAGCCAGTACATGCCCTGCGGCGAATTGGCATAGACGTTGAACACGGCGACCGAGTCGGCGCCTTTGCCCTTCGCCACCAGCACGCCGGCCATGTCGGCGAGGCCGACGGGATTCGCCCCGGCGCCGACCTTCTGCGTCGCGAGCGCCGAGCCTTTGCCCGGCTCGAGGTTGAGCTCGATGCCCTCCTTCTGGTACCAGCCGAGCTTCTTCGCGTAGTAGTACGGCGCGTGGTCGCCGCCCGGCACCCAGTTGAGGATGAAGTCGATCTTCTGCTGTGCTGCCGCCGGCAGTGCAATGACTGCGGCAGCAGCGGCAATCACAAGCCTGCGCATGAACGCTCCTCTGCTTGGGTAATTCCAGAATGAAGCGGCGATGCTACCATCGGTGACCGACTGCTTAACATGCACCGGCCGCTGCCACCGGAGATCGCGGCGCTTTTGCGCCGCGGCATCGTCATCCCCGCACATCCGCTCGCGCTGAATGCGCGCCGCAAGTTGGACGAGCGCCGCCAGCGCGCGCTCGCGCGCTATTACCTCGACGCCGGCAGCGGCGGCCTTGCGGTGGGGGTGCACGCGACACAGTTCGCGATCCGCGAAGCCGGTCTGTATGAGCCGGTGCTGCGCATCGCGGCGGCGGAGGCGACGACGCGCAAGGCGCTGCTCATCGCCGGCCTCTCGGGGAAGACAGCCCAGGCGAAGAACGAGGCGCAGCTCGCCGCGAGCCTCGGCTACCACGCCGGGATGCTGTCCCTCGCGCCGATGAAGCGCGCGTCCATCGGCGAGCTGATCGACCACTGCACGGCCGTGGCGCGCGAGATTCCGCTGGTCGGCTTCTATTTGCAGATCGCGGTCGGCGGCATTGCGCTGCCGCGCGAGTTCTGGCGACGCTTCGCGGCCATCGAGAATGTGGTGGCGATCAAGATCGCGCCGTTCAACCGATATGCGACGCTCTACACCGGCAACGACGACCACATCGTGCTCGACCTCCTCACTCCCTTCACCGTGGCGGCGAACGGCCGGACCACGACCGTGCGGATCAAAGGCGGGCTGCTCGGTCACTGGAGCGTGTGGACGCGCAGCGCCGTGCAGCTGCTGCAGCGCATCCAGCGCGGCCCGGTGGACGCGGAGCTCCTGGCGCTCGACGCGCGCGTCACGGACTGCAACAGCGCGTTCTTCGACGTCGCCAACAACTTCGCCGGCTGCATTCCCGGCTGCCACGAAGTGCTGCGCCGGCAGGGGCTGCTGGAAGGCACATGGTGCCTCGACCCGAACGAGAGGCTTTCGCCCGGGCAGGCGGAGGAGATCGATCGCGTGTACCGCGAGCACGCCGATCTCGCCGACGATGCCTTCGTGGGCGCGAATCTCGAGAGGTGGCTCTCATGAACTCGAAGCTCGGCCGCTGGACGTTGGCGATCCTCGCGCATGTCGCGCTGATCGTCGCGTGGTATCTCTTCGTGCGCATCGGCAACGTGCCGCGGTTCGTCATGCCCTCGCCGGGCGCGACGCTCGATGCCTTTCTGCAGCCGAATTACGACTGGTGGGCAAACATCGCCGTCACCGGCACCGAGATCTTCGGTGGCTATCTGCTCGCGCTCGTCGCAGGCGTGGCGCTTGCGCTCGCCTTCAGCTGGTCGAAGACGCTGGAAGCGTTCTTCATGCCGCTGCTCGTGTCGCTCAACATGATTCCCAAGGTGGCGCTCGGGCCGCTGATCATCGTCTGGTTCAAGTACGGCGTGTTCCCGAACTCGATCATGGCGTTCTCGATCGCGGTGTTCCCGATCCTCCTCACCACCGCCCGGGGCCTGCGCGAGATCGAGCCGGAGCTCCTGGACCTCGTGCGCTCACTCAGGGGCTCGCGCTGGCAGCTCTTCACCAAGATTCAGTTACCCGGGGCGCTGCCGTACATCTTTTCCGGAATGAAAGTCGGCGCGATCCTCGCGGTCGCCGGCGCCATCGTCGGCGAGTTCCTCGGCTCCGACAAAGGCCTCGGCTACCTGATGCTCCAGGTGCAGGTCACGCTCGATACGCCGGCAATGTTCATGGCAGTGATCATGATCACCCTGCTCGGCATGGTGCTCTACGGCCTGGTGCTGCTGCTCGAGCGGCTGCTCGTGGCGAGGGATGCGCGGGTTGCGTGAGCCGGCCTTTCATCCATCTGGCGGGGGTGCGCAAGACCTATGGCGACCATCTCGCGATCTCCGACGCGAGCTTCGACGTCATGCCGGGCGAGCTGGCGTCGCTCGTCGGCCCCTCGGGCTGCGGCAAGTCGACGCTGCTCAAGATTCTCGCCGGCCTGCATCCGGCGGACGGCGGCGAAGTGCGCATCGGCTCGCCCTCGCATCCTTTCGATCCGTCCCGGGACGTAGGCATGGTGTTCCAGGCGCCGCTGCTCCTCAAATGGCGCCGCATCCTCGACAACGTGCTACTGCCAGCCGAGATCCTCGGCCTCCCCGGCGCTGAATCGCGCGAGCGTGCGCGGCATCTCCTGCAGCTCGTCGGCCTCGCCGGCAACGAAGCGAAGTACCCGTACGAGCTCTCCGGCGGCATGCAGCAGCGGGCGGCGATCGCGCGGGCGCTGGTGCACGATCCGAAGCTCGTACTGATGGACGAGCCCTTCGGCGCGCTCGATGCGCTCACCCGCGAGAAGATGAACCTCGAGCTGCTGCGCATCTGGAAGGAAGCGGGCAAGACCATCGTGTTCGTCACGCATGGCATCTCCGAGGCCGTATTTCTCGGCACCCGGGTGGTGGTGCTCACCGCCGGCCCGGCGCGCATGGCCGATAACTTCGTAGTCGACCTGCCGCATCCGCGCACGCTCGACATGAAGACCCACGAGCGCTTCGGCGACTACGCCCGCCGCGTCTATCGCCTGCTGGGGATGTAATGATGCGCATCGCGCTCTGCAACGAGGTCATCGCGCCGATGCCGTTCCCGCGGCAGTGCGAGTACGCGGCCAAACTCGGCTACGACGGCCTCGAGATCGCGCCCTACACCCTTTCCGACGAGCCTCACCGCCTCGGCTCCGCGCAACTCGCCGCCGCCCGCGCCGCGGCCGAGGACGCCGGCATCGCCGTCACCGGCCTGCACTGGTTGCTGGTGAAGCCCGCCGGCCTCTCCATCAGCACGCGCGACGAGACCGTACGGCGCAAGACCGTCGACGTCATGCGCGCGCTGATCGACCAGTGCGTCGAGCTCGGCGGGCGCTATCTGGTGCACGGCTCGCCGCACCAGCGCCGCGTCGATCCCGGCGATACGCGCGCCGCCGCGCTCGCCCGCGCGCGCGAGAGCTTCGCCGCCGTCGCCGCGCATGCGCAAAGGGCCGGCGTCGTCTACTGCATCGAGGCGCTTTCCGCCGAGCAGACGCCGCTCATCAACACGCTCGCCGAAGCCGCGCAGCTCGTCGCCGAGATCGGCAGCCCGGCCGTGCGCAGCATGCTCGACTGCAGCGCCGCCGGCCGCATGGAGAAGGAGCCGTTGCCGGCGCTCATCGACCGCTGGCTGCCGCAAGGCGTGATCGCCCATGTGCAAGTTAACGACCGCAATCGTCAGGGTCCCGGCCAAGGGGAGCAGCGCTTCGCCGGCGTGTTCGCGGCGCTGCGCCGGCATCGCTATGCGGGCGACGTCGCAGTGGAGCCGTTCGATTACGTGCCCGACGGCCCGGCGGCCGCCGCGCGCGCCATCGGCTACGTGCGCGGCATCATCGAGGCGCTCGAATGAGGTTTGCGGTGCGCGAAATAGACCTCTTCGAGCGCCAAGTGCGCCTCAGGCTGCCATTTCGCTTCGGCATCGTGACGCTCACCGCCGCGCCGCAGGCCTTCGTGCGCGCGCGCATCCGCCTCGACGACGGACGCGAAGCCGCGGGCGCGGCCGCCGAGCTCATGGCGCCGAAATGGTTCGACAAGGACCCGCGGCTCACCAATGAGCAGAACTTCGACCAGTTGCGACTCTCGCTCACGCTCGCTCGCGATGCGTATATAGACGGTGGCAGCGCTACCGCCTTCGGTCATTTCAGCGCCCATTACGCGTCACTGATCGAGGCGGGCGCGACCCGCGGGCTCAACAGCCTCACGGCGTGCTACGGGCCGGCGCTCATCGACCGTGCGCTATTGGATGCGCTCTGCCGCGCGCTCGACATCTCGTTCTACCGCGCGATCAAAGCCAACGCCCCGGGCATCACCGCGCCCGAGACGCGCGGCTTTCTGGAGGCGCTGCAGCCGCGGACCGAGATCGCGGCGCGGCACACCGTCGGGCTGCTGGACCCGATCACGAGCACCGAGAGCCGCGTCAACGACGGGCTGCCGGAAACGCTCCTGGAGGTCGTGGAGCGGTACAGGCACCGCTGGTTCAAGCTCAAGGTCGCGGGCGACGCCAGAGCCGATGTTGAGCGGCTGGCGGCGATTGCCACGGTGCTCGATGGCTTCCCCGACGCTTACTACGCCAGCCTCGACGGCAACGAGCAGTACGCCGACGTCGACGGCGTGCTCGACCTCTGGGGCCGCATGAAGCGCGAATCGCGGCTCAAGCGTCTGACTGCGAGCATCGTGTTCATCGAGCAGCCGATCAAGCGACAGAACGCGCTGGCAGCCGATATTTCGGCGCTGAGCAAAGAGAAGCCGGTGATCATCGACGAGTCGGACGACTCGCTGGACGCCTTCCCGCACGCGAAGGCACTTGGCTATCGGGGCGTATCGTCGAAGACCTGCAAGGGCGTCTACAAGGCGCTAATCAATGCCGCGCGCTGCGCCACGTGGGGTCCGCAGTACTTCATGACCGGCGAGGACCTGACGGTGCAGGCCGGCTTGGCGCTGCAGCAGGATCTCGCGCTCGTGTCACTGCTCGGGCTCACGCACGTCGAACGCAACGGCCATCACTACGTGAACGGCATGGCCGGCCTGCCGGCCGAAGAGCAGGACGCCTTTCTGCGCGCCCATCCCGATCTTTATGAGCGCAGCCACGGCGCCGTGCGGCTGCGCATTAGCAACGGGCAACTTGCGATTGCGAGCCTCGATTGCCCCGGTTACGCGAGCCGCGCCATGCCGGACTGGCAGCACATGCTGGAAATGGCACTGCAATGAGCGAGAAGCGCATCGGCATCGTCATGCACGGCGTCACCGGCCGCATGGGCATGAACCAGCATCTCATCCGCTCGATCCTCGAAATCCGCAAGCAGGGTGGCGTCGCGCTGAAGGACGGCACCCGGCTGATGCCCGATCCACTCTTGGTGGGCCGCAACGCGGCCAAGGTTGAAGAGCTGGCGAGGCGCCACGGCGTCACGCGCTGGACCGCCGACCTGGACGCCGCGCTCAAAGGTCCCGATGAAGTGTTCTTCGACGCCGCGTCCACCCAGCTGCGCCCGCGGCTCCTCAAGCGCGCGATTGCGGCGGGCAAGCACGTGTACTGCGAAAAGCCGGTGGCCACGACGCTCGCCGAGGCGAAGGAGCTTTACGCCGCGGCGAAGAAGGCGCGCGTGAAGCATGGCGTCGTGCAGGACAAGCTGTGGCTGCCGGGGCTCCTCAAGCTGCAGAAGCTGCGCGACCAGGGCTTCTTCGGCCGCATCTTCGCGGTGCGGGGCGAGTTCGGTTATTGGGTGTTCGAAGGCGATCCGCATCTCGACCAACCTCCGGCGCAGCGGCCCTCGTGGAACTATCGCAAAGCCGAGGGCGGCGGCATCATTCTCGACATGCTGTGCCACTGGCGCTACGTGCTCGACAATCTCTTTGGCGAGGTCCGGGCCGTGAGCTGCCTGGGCGCCACGCATATTCCCTATCGGTGGGACGAAAGCGGCCGCAAGTACAAGGCCACGGCCGATGACGCCGCGTACGCAACGTTCCAGCTCGCGGGCGGCGTGATCGCGCACTTCAATTCGTCATGGGCGGTGCGCGTGCGTCGCGACGATCTGCTCACGCTGCAGGTCGACGGGACCGAGGGCAGCGCGGTCGCGGGGCTGCGGAGCTGCTATGCGCAGTCCTATGGCGAAACGCCGAAGCCGGTCTGGAATCCCGACATCCCGCAGCCGATCGATTTCTTTGACGGCTGGCGCGAGATGCCGGACGAGAACTACAACAACGCCTTCAAGGCGCAGTGGGAGCTCTTCCTCAAGCACGTCGCCGGCGAAGGCGCCTTCCGCTGGAACCTGCTCGAGGGCGCGAAAGGCGTGCAGCTCGCCGAGCTCGGCTTGAAAAGCTGGCGGCAACAGAAATGCCTCGATGTGCCGCGGTTGAAAGCATGAGGAAGCTCGGCAGCTTCGGCATGGAGACGGACAGCATCGCGCGGCCGTTCGGCGAGCTGTGGGACGCGTTCTTCGCCGCGCAGGTGCTCGTCATCCGCGGCCAGCGGCTGAGCGCGCGCGAGTTCCTGGACTTCGCGCGGCAGTTCGGCCGCCCGGAGCCGCATGTCATCGACCAGTTCCATCATCCGGAGCATGCGGACATCCTCATCCTTTCGAACCGGAAAGAGGACGGCCAGCCGATTGGCCTCGCCGATGCCGGCACCTATTTCCATACTGACTACTCGTATCTAGACATCCCCGCGCGCGCGACGCTGCTCTATTCGATCGAGGTGCCGAAGAGAGGCGGCGACACGCTGTTTGCCGACCAGTACAGGGCATACGACGAGCTGCCGGCGCCGATGAAACGGCGCATCGACCCGCTGGTGGCGCTGCACCATTACGGCAATCGCGACGACCTGGACAGGAGCTCGCGCACCGTGGCCTCGGTGCTCACCGAGGACCAGGAATACAAGATGAACTGGGTGCGCCATCCCGTGGCGCGGCGCCATCCGATCACCGGGCGCAAGGCGCTCTACGCGGTGTCGGGCAGCTCCTTCGGCATCGAAGGCATGCCGGAGGACGAGGCGCTGGCGCTGCTCGATGAGCTTAAGGTGCACGCCACGCAACCGAAATACCAGTATCGGCTCAAGTACGGCGTCGGCGA
This sequence comes from Betaproteobacteria bacterium, assembly GCA_005883675.1. Taxonomy (GTDB): domain Bacteria; phylum Pseudomonadota; class Gammaproteobacteria; order Burkholderiales; family SG8-39; genus SCGC-AG-212-J23. Next base: position 6,288 of record VBCM01000153.1, on the reverse strand, counting down.
CGTGGTGATCTGGGACAACGCGTCGCTCTTGCACTCGGCGACGCTCACCGATGCCGACGATCCGCGTACACTGTGGCGTATCACCGTCAAGGAGGAGGGGAGAACACGATGAGGAGGCTCATTTCGGCCGTCGCGACGCTCGCGCTCGCATTGCCGGCGGCGGCACAAACCTGGCACGGCGCCTCGCAGTTCAACGACGACCATGCTTTCACCAAGGCGCTCGTCAAGTTCGACGAGCTGGTGCAGAAGTACTCCGGCAAGAAGATCAATTTCGTCCTGCACAAGAACTCCGAGCTCGGCCTCGAGAAGGACTACTTCGCCTACATGAACCAGGGCAAGGCGGTCGACTACGCGATCGTCTCGCCCGCGCACATGTCGACGTTCTCGCGCGCGGCGCCCTTCATCGATGCGCCGTTCATCTTCCGCGACCTCAACCACTGGAATAAGGTGCTCGACGCCGACTTGTTGAAACCCATCGCCGACGAGATCGCGCAGAAGGCGGACGTCATGCTCATCGGCTACGCCGGCGGCGGCACGCGCAACATCTTTGCGACCAAGCCGCTGCACAACATGAATGACCTGAAGGGCCTCAAGGTGCGCGTCCAGGGCGCGCCGATCTGGAGCCGCACGTTCACTGCGGCTGGCATGGCGCCGACGGTGATCGCCTACAACGAGATCTACAACGCGATACAGAACGGCGTGATCCAGGCGGGCGAGAACGAGGCCGCGGGCGTCGAGCAGATGAAGTTCTACGAAGTGGGCCCGAACCTCGCCATGACGCAGCACGCGATCACCATCCGCCCGCTGTGCTTCTCCGGCAAGACGTTCAAGACGCTCGACAAGAACATGCAGCAGGCCGTGCTGCGCGCCGGCAAGGAAGCCGGCGCCTATGGCCGGCAGATCGAGTCGAGCGAGGACGAGCAGAAGCTTGTGGCGCTCGAGAAGGCCGGCAAGCTCAAGCGGATCCCCTTCAGCGACCGCGCGCAGATGAAGAAGGCAGTCGACCCGGTGATCGAAGCCTACGCCAAGGAGATCGGCGCCGATCAGATCTTCGCCAAGATCAACGCCATCAAGTGACGTTCGCAATTCGGGGTCAGAGCCCTATTTAAATGGGGCTCTGACCCCGATTTATTGATGAAAAGAATAATCGACGGCTATCACCGGCTGCTCACCTGGTTGATGGTCGCGACGGTGGCGATCCTCATCGTGCCGGTGACGCTGCAGATCATCTCGCGCTATACGGCGCTTATCCCCTCCTGGATCTGGACCGAGGAGCTCAGTCGCTTCCTCTTCATCTGGATGGTGATGCTCGGCGCGATGATCGGCATCCGCGAGCACAGCCACTTCGAGGTCGACCTGTGGCCCGAGCTCGGACCCAAGCCCGCTGCGGTGCTGCGCATCGTCTCGGACCTGTGCGTGCTGGTGTTCGCGCTGGTGTTCGTCTGGTGGGGCATCCAGTTCGTGCGCTTCGGCTGGGACCAGCTCTCGGAGCTCGCCGAGCTGCCGATGCCGTGGATCTTCGTCGCCTGGCCGCTCGCCGGGATCACCTGGGTCCTCTTCCTCGGCGAATCGTTCGCCCAGAGCTGGCGCCTGCTGCGCGCATGAGCTCCGTCGCCTTCGGTCCGGGCCAGGCGGCGATCCTGCTCTTCGGCGTGTTCTTCGCACTTTTCATCCTGCGCGTGCCGGTAGCGTTCGCGCTCGGCCTCGCTTGCCTGCCGGTGCTGGTAATCGAGGACCGGCTCTCGCCGCTCACCCTCTTCAACGAGACCTTCAAGGCCTACAACTCCTTCATCCTGCTCGCGGTGCCGTTCTTCCTGCTGACCGCGAACCTGATGAACGTCGGCGGCATCACCGATCGCCTGGTGCGCCTCTCGCGCACCATGGTCGGCCACTTTCCCGGCGCGCTGGCGCAGATCAACGTGCTCCTCTCGGTGTTCTTCGCCGGCATCTCCGGCTCGTCCACCGCCGACGCCGCGAGCCAGTCGAAGATCTTCATCGAAGCTCAGGTCAAGGAGGGCTACGGCCTATCGTTCTCGATCGCCATCACCGCCGTGTCGGCGGTGCTGGCGGTGATCATCCCGCCCTCGATCCTGATGATCGTCTGGGGCGGCGTGATTTCCACGTCCATCGGCGCCATGTACCTCGCCGGCATCCTGCCCGGGCTGCTGATCGCGGCGGCGCAGATGGTGACGGTGCACGTGTACTCGAAGATCTACCACTACCCGGTCTATCCGCGGTCGACCTTGAGGGAGTTCTTCCTCTCCGCGTGGCAATCGATCCCGGCGCTCTTCACTCCCTTCATCATCGTCGGCGGCATCCTGCTCGGCTGGTTCACCGCGACCGAATCGGCGGCCGTGGCGGTGATCTATGCGGCGCTGCTCTCGATCTTCATCTACCGCGAGATGGACATGCGCCACCTGCACCAGGCGCTTGCCGACACCGGCCGCCTTGCGTCGGTGGCGCTTTTCTGCGTCGGTACGGCGTCCGCGTTCGGCTGGCTGCTCGCCTATTACCAAATCCCGAAAGCGCTGCTCGAGAACGTCACGAGCTGGGGCCTGGGCATCACCGGCGTGGGCTTTTTCATCGCCTTTGTTTTCCTGGTGGTGGGCTGCTTCCTCGACGCCATCCCCGCGATCATCATCGTCGGCACGATCCTGCAGCCGCTCGCGCAGTCGGTGCACATGCATCCCATCCACTTCGCCATCATCGGCATCGTGTCGCTCGCCTTCGGCCTCGTCACGCCACCTTACGGCCTGTGCCTGATGATCTCCTGCGCGGTCGCCAAGGTGCCACTCAGGTTCGCGCTGAAGGACACGATGATCATGCTCGTGCCGATGCTGCTCATGCTCGCCGCGATCATCATCTGGCCCGAGATACCGCTCATCCTGCCGCGGCTCGTCGCGCCCGAGCTGCTGAAGTAGCGCTTAGGGCTTGTAGACCTTCACGATCACCGAGCTGTCGAGCTCGGCATAGCCGTGGCTCGCCGCGAGGCGCAGAAGCGAGAGCGCCTGCGCGAGCTGCGGCAGCGGCGCCTTCAGGCTACCGGCCCACGCGTTGACCATTTCCAGGTCCTTGAGCAGCTGCCGTAGATAGCCGCGCGGCGCGAAGTCCTGCTCCACCATGCGCGGCCAGTACGCCTTCAGCAGGTTGCTGTCGGCATAGCCGCCCGCCAGGCATTCCGGAATGCGCGCGGCATCGATGCCGGCCTTGGCGCACAGGCCGACCGCCTCGGCGTACATCGCGTGGCCGACGCCGACGATGATCTGGTTGATCATCTTGGCGCCGAGCCCGGAGCCGAGCGGCCCCATGCGGGTGCAGCGCGCCGAGATGTCGCGGAGCAACGGCGCGAGACGCTCGAGGTCCGCTTCCTCGCCTCCCGCCATCACGGTGAGCGAGCCGGCCGCCGAGGCGGGCGGCCCGCCCGACACCGGCAGATCCACCCAGCGGCACCCCGTCTGCTCCATCAGTCGCTTCGCATGGCGGCGGCATTCATCGACCGGGATGGTCGAGAAGTCGGCGACGAGCTGCTTCGCGCTCACTGCCGCGGCGACGCCGCGCTCGCCGAACACCGCGTCGATCACAGCGTCGTTCGTCGGCAGGTTGAGGAGCACCACCTCGCCCGCGCGTGCCGCCTCGGCTGGCGATGCCGCCACCTTTATTCCGGCGGCGTGCGCCACTCGCAGCCGCTCGGGCGCGATGTCGTACGCCGTGACCTCCCAGCCCAGCTTGGCGAGCCGCTGCGACATCGGCCCGCCCATGAGGCCCACACCGATATAACCGAGGGAAAAAGGTTTCGCTGCCATGGCGCTACTCCATGCGATAGATGCGCACCGCGTTGTCGTGGAAGAGGCCGCGGCGCTCGGCCATCGACAGGCCGCGCGTCGCGTCGTCAAAGTGCTGGTAAATCTCGTCGTAGCTCGCGCGCAGGCTGTCTACCGGGTAATTGCTCGCGAACATCGCGCGGCGCGGGCCGTAGAGCTCGAGCACCGTACCGATGACCTCGCGCTGCGCAGGCGCGTCCAGGTTGCCGAGGCCGGAGATCTTCACCATGACGTTCGGCAGCCGCGCGAGTTCCGTCATCGCGGCTCGCCAGCCGGCGAGCTCGCCCGGCAGCGGCAGGCCGGCATGGTTGAGCACGATCGTCGTATCGGCAAAGTCGCGCGCCAGCCGCGCCGCTGCGGCGAGCTCCTGCCAAGGCGCCTGCAGCTCGAAGTGCAGGCCGAGCGGCGCGAGCCGCGCATAGCCCGCGCGCCAGCGCGCGTCGTCCAGCTGCCGGGGTCGCGGCTTGTGGCGCACGCCGCGGACAAAGGCGTGCTGCGCTTGCGCTTCGAGCAGAGCCGCGCAGTCGTCGCGATCGAGCCATGCCTGCGCGACGGCGACTGTCGGCAGCCCGTGCTCGCCGCGCAGGCCGGCGATGAAGGCCATCTCGCCCGCCGGATCGCGCGGGTCCCATTCGGCCTCGATGTGCACGGCGCGGTGCACATTCCAGCGGCCTGCGTCCCGACGATAGTCCGGCGGCAGATACGGCCGCTGTAGCGCGCGGTAGTCGCCGTAGCGGAACTTGATCGGCTCCGGATCGCAGAGCCACGGGTAGTAATGCGCGCGCGGATCCCAGAAGTGCAGATGCGCATCGGCGATTGGAAAAGGGGTCAGAGCAATTTTCCGGTTACCGATGTTTCAGGAAAATTGCTCTGACCCCATTTTCAGATGGCTGCCTCAGTCGCGGCGTCGAAGAAATGCGCCCGCTCGGGCTCGAACGCGAGCCGCAGCCGCTCGTGCGGGCTCGCGCGCACGCCCGGATCGACACGCGCGACGACCGGGCTCTCGCCCACGCGCGTGTCGAGCAGGATCTCGGAGCCGAGCGGCTCCACCACCTCGACGGTGGCATCGAAGGCGTAGTCGCCGGGTGCGCCAGTCGCCGGGCGCAGCGTCTCGGGACGCAGGCCGAGGACCACGCGCTGGCTGCTGTAGCGCCGCAGCGCTTGCTCCTTCTGCGGCGGCACGCGCACGCGCAGCCCGGGTGCTTCCGCCCACAGTGCATCGCCGCTCGCCGTGATCGTGACGGGGATGAAGTTCATGGCCGGCGAGCCGATAAAGCCGGCGACGAAGCGGTTCGCGGGGTGCTGGTAGAGCTCGAGCGGCGCGCCTTCCTGCTGCACCATGCCGTCCTTCATCACCACCACGCGGTCGCCGAGCGTCATGGCTTCCACCTGGTCGTGCGTCACGTAGATGGCCGTGGTCTCCAGCCGGTCGTGGAGGCGCTTCAGTTCCACCCGCATCTGCACGCGTAGCGCAGCGTCCAGGTTGGAGAGTGGCTCGTCGAACAGGAACACGCGCGGATTGCGCACGATCGCGCGGCCGAGCGCGACGCGCTGGCGCTGGCCGCCGGAAAGCTGGCGCGGCCGCCGCTCGAGCAGCGGCTGGATGCCGAGCACGTCGGCCGCGTGCCGCACGCGCCGGTCGATCTCGGGCTTGTCGAACTTGCGCATGCGCAGCCCGAACGCCATGTTGTCGTACACGCTCATGTGCGGATAGAGCGCGTAGTTCTGGAACACCATGGCGATGTCGCGATCCATCGGTGCGAGGTTGTTCACCACTTTCCCGTCGATGCTGACCTCGCCGGAGGTGATGTCCTCCAGTCCCGCCACCATGCGCAGCGTCGTAGTCTTGCCGCATCCGGATGGCCCGACCAGGACGACGAACTCGTGGTCGCGAATCTCGAGGTTCACGTTCTTGACGGCGTGCATGCCGTCGAATTTCTTGTTCAGGTCTTTGAGGAGGACGCGGGCCATCAGCCTTTGACGCTACCGGTCACCCCGGCGACGTAATGCTCGACGAAGAACGAATAGACGATCGCCACCGGGATCGAGCCGATCAGGGCGCCGGCCATGAGCGAGCCCCAAAAGAAGACGTCGCCGCGGATGAGCTCCGAGGTCACGCCCACGGGTACCGTCTTCTGCTCCGGCGAGGAGAGGAACACCAGCGCATAGATGAATTCATTCCACGAAAGCGTGAACGCAAAGATGCCGGCGGACAGGATGCCGGGCACGGCGATCGGGAAGATGATGTAGACCATCGCCTGCCAGCGTGCCGCGCCGTCGATGCGCGCGCACTCCTCGAGCTCTTTCGGGATCGTCTTGAAGTAGCCCATCATCAGCCAGGTGCAAAAGGGGATCAGGAAGGTCGGATAGGTGAGGATCAGCGCCCATGGCGTGTCGCCGATGCGGTAGTCGCGGATGATCTCGGCGAGCGGAATGAAGAGCAGCGTCTGTGGCACGAGGTAGGTGA
>VBCM01000080.1:3264-3895 GCA_005883675.1 Betaproteobacteria bacterium | reverse complement strand
CTTCTTCGCGTTTGCGCGCGCGTCGGATGCGCTCGCGGCTGCGCGCGACGCTCAGCTCGGGCTGGACGGTCCGATTCGGGTGCGGATAGGTCTGCATACCGGCGAACCGCTCGTCACGGATGAGGGTTATATCGGAATCGACGTGCACAGGGCGGCACGGATCGCGGCCGTTGGTCACGGCGGACAGGTGCTGCTCTCACGATCGACGTGCGACCTCGTGGGCGCGGATGGTTTGCGCGATCTCGGCAATCACCGGCTGAAGGATCTGACAGCGCCGGAGCGCATTTACCAGCTCGGCGACGGCGACTTTCCGCCGCTCAGGAGCCTGAACACGACGAACTTGCCGGTTGCTTCGAATCCGCTCGTCGGCCGCGTGCGGGAGCTCGCCGAGTTGTCGACGATGCTTCTCGGCTCCGAGCGGCTGGTCACTCTCACGGGGCCCGGAGGAAGTGGCAAGACGCGCCTCGGCCTGCAAGTCGGGGCGGAGCTTCTTGAGGCGTTCCCGGGCGGCGTCTTCTTCGTTCGGCTCGCGCAGCTCTCGTCTCCCAAGCTCGTTCGGCCCGCAATAGCGCAAACGGTCGGGCTAGTCGACTTGCGCGAGATCGCCGATCGCGACGCGCTCATCCTCCTC
>VBCM01000080.1:0-3171 GCA_005883675.1 Betaproteobacteria bacterium | reverse complement strand
GCCGGAGCGCGACGCCATCGAGCTCCTCGCGCAGCGCGCGCGTTCGGTGCGGCGCGACTTCACCCCGGACGAGTGCGCCCCGGAGATCTGCCGGCGTCTGGACGGTTTGCCGCTTGCACTCGAGCTCGCAGCCGCCCGGCTACGCACGCTCGATGCGCCCACGCTGCTCCGCCGTCTCGACCGTCGGCTTCCATTGCTGACGACGGGCGCGCGCGACGCGCCCGAGCGCCAGCGGACACTCCGCGCGACGATCGAGTGGAGCTATGACCTCCTCCCGGACGAGCTGCAAGATCTGTTTGCCCGGTTCGCCGTCTTCGCAGGGTCCTTCTCACACGAGGCCGCCGAAGCCGTTGCCGGAGGAACGGTCGAGACGGTGGGTGCAGTCGTCGAAGCGAGCCTCGTCAAGGCGCTCGGCGACGCTCGCCTGCTGATGCTCGAGACGATCCGCGAGTTCGCGCTCGAGCGTCTCGCTGACGTACCCGATGTTGAGGAGCTGCGACGACGCCATGCGGAGTACTATCTCGCGCTCGCCGTGAGCGCCGCGCTCGACACCGACGTGCCCGGTGAGCAGCGGCCCGAGATCGTCATCCCCGACGCGGCCAATATGCGCGTGGCGCTGACGTGGGCGTTCGAGAAGGAGGAGACAGACTTCGGCCTAGAGCTCCTCGTCGCGCTGGAGCAGTTCTGGGTGTTCGGCTATACGGAGGAAGCCTTGCGTTGGTACGGCGCCTTCCTCGAGCGGGCGGGCGCGGCCCCACCGCTGCTTCGCGCCCGCGCGCTCCGATCGTTCGGCAGCTCCGCGCATTTCGACGGGCAGTTCGACCTCGCCGAGCGGTTGTGCAAGGAGAGCCTCGCGGAGTACCAGCGGCTCGGCAACGAGCACGGCGTCGCCGTCTTGTTGCACCGCCTCTCCATCTCGGCGCTGCATCGCGGAGACGTCTCGCGAGCGCAGGAGCTGAGCGAGCGAAGCCTCGCGATCCACCGACGGCTGGAAAACGACAAGGGCGCATGCCAGCCGTTGTCCCTGCTCGCGGCGATCGCCCTGCAGACGGGCGACCGCGCGCGTGGTGTCGCCTTGCTCGAAGAGAGCGCCGAGCTCGCGGCGCGGGTGCCTTGGCGCTGGTGGCGCGCCGGGACGGTGAGCGCGCTCGCTGACGTCGCACTCGCCGAGGGGCGTGCCGCCGAGGCGCAACGGCTCGTTCGTGAAGCAGTCGATGTGGCGTTGCAGATCAGCGACCGCGTCGGTCTGTCGTGGTATCTGAGCCAGTTTGCAATGGCACTGGCGCTCGAGGGACGCACTGCGGAGGCCGGGCGCGTCTGGGGCGCCGTGGAGAAGGCCGCCGCTTTCGTACCCGGCGGCCCATGGCCGCGCGACGCTGAGCGCTTACGCGACGAGATCGGAAAGCTCGTGGACGACGAATTCGAGGACGGCCGCCGCGCCGGTCGAGCTTTGTCGCTCGAAGAGGTCGCGACCTCCATCGAGCATCGGGCAGTCGCGTCCGGGAACTTTGTTCAAGTCCCGGCCGGGAGCGCCGTCACGACGCGCCGCCGGCCTTCCGGAACGACGCAAGATCTCCCGTCGTCGCCTGCGTCGAGCGGGTATCGCTCATAGGAGGCGTCGATCTCGGCCGGAAAGGTGGCGGCCCAGAAAAGGGGTGAGCGCCTCGGCAATATGCGCATGGTCGGGAAGCGCGGGTCGCACGTAACCGCGCTCTTTCCGGGCGGGCGCTTCAACCACTCAGCGTATCGGGATGGCGCCGCGCGGAACGTGGGTAGCGTTGTGGGTAAGGCGGCGCCTTTAGAACAAAGGGCGCGGTATCAGAAGCTTAACTCGTGCTGTAGCGGACTCACTCTCCGCCACTCGCGCGAGCGAGCTCAGCGCAGGCTCTGCCGCACCGCGTCGCTATTGAAGAGCTCCTCGAGCTTTCGCCGGTAAGCCGGAGGCACGGCCTCCTTTGCGTGGCCGGGCGGGTTCATCGCGCTGCCGCCGAGATCGTCTTTGCCGCCAATCCGGTTTTCAGCGAGCTGCTTTCCGCCCACGTCATAGACCCGCAGCAACAGGTCGTAGTAAAGCGCGGTATTCATCATCGTGTCGCTTTTCCACTCGTTGATCGTGACGAGCGCGAGCCGCTCTTTGCCCGATTTCGCGACGAGATCCTTCACATTGGCGGGTGCCGACCCGGCCACGCTGACTGCAGTCACCTTGTAGCCTTTCAGCTCCAACGAGCGCGCGATAGTGGCGGAAAAATCCTGGGCAAGCGCATTGCCGCTCGCCGTCGTCACGTTGAACGGGTTACCGAAGCCACCGCGGCTAAGGCCGACGAAATTCGGCGCCTTCTCGCCGGAAGCGACATAGGGGCGCAGGTCCTGTGTCGCCACGGCCACCGTGGTATTGCCATTCGTGCCGATTTCAGCGGTGGCACCGTGGTAGACGTGCTGATTGCCGACCGCGCAACCGCCGGCGAGCGTTGCAGCGCAAAGAACCGCAGCCAGTCTCATTGGGCCTCCCCTTGGTTGTCGGCGCCATCCTACGCCGCAAGGCAGCACCCGCGGTATCGCGCAATCAGGCGATGGCGTCCATGGGACCTGTTCTTGCTACGCGTCCGACATGGCCACCGTTCTTGCCAAGCTCGTCCCGGACGCGACGGACATGATCCGGGCAGATCATTCCCGCGTCCTCACGACCTTCCACCGCTACAAGACCGAATCGTCCGCCGCCACCAAGCGCTCGCTCGTGGCGACCATCTGCCTCGCGCTGGACGTGCATGCACAGGTCGAAGAGGAAATCTTTTACCCAGCCATGGCGAGCGTCGACAGCGCGCTTGTCGGCCGCTTCATTCCGGAGCACGACCGCATGCGCAGCCTCATCGGCGAGCTGCGCACCGCCGACCCGGCGGAACCGCAATACGACGCGCGCGTGATGGAATTGATGCGCGAGGTGATACATCACGTCGCCGACGAGGAGACCGGGCTCCTGCCGCAGGCCGAGCGCGTCCTCGGCGAGCGGCTCGGCGAGCTTGGCGCGCGCATGATGAAGCGGCGCATCGCGCTCATGGCGCCGCATGCGGGCGAGCTGACCAAGCACAAGGCACGTGCGACGCCGATCACCACTCTCGTTCTCCCGGCGCTTGCGCTAATCGCGGCAATCGCGCTCTTTCGGCATGTGAGGCG
>VBCM01000152.1 GCA_005883675.1 Betaproteobacteria bacterium | reverse complement strand
GAGTTCACGAGGAAGAGCCCGCGGCTGAAGGCCGTGGCACTGCTGCCCCTGCAGGATCCGGCGGCGGCAGCCATGGAACTGCGGCGCGCGGTTCGCGAGCTCGGCTGCGTCGGCGCGATGCTCGCGGCGGACGGCGCGCACGTGCTCGGCGCAGCGCGCTTCACGCCGATCTACGAGGAAGCCGAGCGCCTCGACACGATGCTCGGCGTGCACGCGTCGGGCTCGCATCTCGGCGGCGGCGGACTAGAGCTCTTTCCCGCGTTCATCCAGACGCACACCTGCTCGCACGCCTTCGGCCAGATGCGCCAGCTCACCTCCCTAGTCCTGGAAGGAATTCCCGAGCGCTTTCCGAGGTTGCGCATCGCGTTCCTCGAGGCCGGCTGCGGCTGGGCGCCGTACTGGATCGAGCGCATGGACGAGGAATACGCCAAGCGCGCGTCCGAGGCGCCGGTGCTGCGCAAAAAGCCGAGCGACTATGTGCGCTCAGGAAAGATTTATTTCTCGTGCGAAGCTGACGAGTGCCTGCTGCCGCAGGCGCTCGCGCTCATCGGCGAGGAGCAGATCGTCTACGCGTCCGATTATCCGCACTGGGACGGCAGCTACCCGCATTCGCTCGACGAGCTGCGCCGCCGCGAAGATCTCGCCGACGCGCAGAAGCGCAAGGTGCTCGCCGACAACGCGCGGCAGCTCTACCGGCTCTAATTCGGGGTCAGGGTAACAACCGGCTCGCGGATGATGCGCTGCCAGCCGTTGGGACACTCTTGCACGTCGGGGTAATAAGCCTGGCTGTCGGGGCAGTAGATGTCGCCTGCTGTCTGCGGCGTCGGAGCGCCATCGAACTTCTCGACGTACACCGGCGGTAAAGTTTCGCGCGCTACATAGTCCGGCCCGTAGTAGTACGGCGGCGGCGCGTAGTAATAGCCATACGGCCACGACCAGAAGAGGAACGGCGCGCCGACGAAGAAGACGGCACGGCCGCGGTGATGGTGCATTGCGAAACCGGGACGGGAAGCGCCGCCGCCGGCAAACCCGGCTCTCGCGCCGCCGCGCCCGCCGGTGCGGGCCGACCACGCGTCATCCACCGCGACGAGTGTGAGGACCGCAGTGACGGCCAGTAAGGTGCTGAGTCTCCTCATACGCTTTGGACAGCGTTACTTCTCCCCAAGATCCCAATATACGCCGGCCATGATGCGCATGCCCTCGCGGGCGAGCGGCGCGAGGAGATGCTCGTTCGGCGCATGCTGCGAGCACGCGGCATACGAGTGCGGAATCCAGATGGTCGGCAGGCCGAGGATGTCGGCGAAGACTTCGTTCGGCAGCGAGCCGCCGAGGTTGGGCAGGATCGCGGGCCTCGCTCCCGTCGTGCGCTCGATCGACGCCGCGGCCCACTTGACCCACGGCGACTCGGGGTCGAGGCGGGTCGCGTGGAATATTGCTTCGCGCGCGGGCTCGACCTTCGCCATGGGGAAGCCTTCGCGGTCGAGATGGCGCCGCAGTGCGGCAATGATGTCGTTCGGGTCGATGCCTACGACGTAGCGAAGCTGGCAGGTCGCGCGCGCCTGGCCGGGGATGGCGTTGACCGGTCGGTCGGGATTGCCGGTGACGAAAGCGAGCACCTCGAAGCTCGACCAGCCGAAAACCCGCTCGGGCGGCGTGAGGCCGGGCTCGCCCCATTCGGTGTCAATGGATGGACCGTCGTCGCCGCCGCTCACTTCGAGATCGGCGAGCGCGCGGCGCACTGACGAGGTCAATGTGTCGGGCCGCCATTCCGGAATACGGATCGCGCCGCGCGCATCCGTGATGCTCGCAATCGCGTGCGCGAGGATGATGCCGGGGTTGGCGAGCAGCCCGCCCCAGTTGCCCGAGTGGTGCGCGCCTTTGCGCAGCTCCACCGTCATGTGGAAATTGAGCGCGCCTCGCGTGCCAAGATAGATCGTCGGCCGGCCGGGCTGCAGCCGCGGCCCGTCGGAGGCGATCAGCACATCGGCGCGCAGCAGCTCCTTCTGCTGCTCGCAGAATTCCTTGAGCCCGGGCGAGCCCATCTCTTCGCCGGTCTCGATCAGCACCTTCAGGTTGAAGCCGAGTCTTCCGCGCGTGCGCAGGACTGTTTCCAGCGCTGCCAGGTTGATGGTGTGCTGCCCCTTGTTGTCCGCGGTGCCCCGCCCGTAGATGCGATCGCCTTCCTGCTTCAGCGTCCATGGCCCGAGGCCCGAGCGCCATTCGTTCTCCTGGCCGCGGATCACATCGCCATGGCCGTACATCAGTGCGGTGGGTCGCTGCGGATCCTCGATCAGCTCGGCGATGAGGAACGGGCCACCCTTGCCTCCGGGGTTGGCAAAAATGCGGGAGGTCATCCCCATGCGCGCGAGGCTCTCCGCCATCTCGGTCTCGAGATAAGCCGCGAGCTCGCGGCTGCGCTCCGGGTTCTGGCTCTCGGTCGGTATCGCCACGCGCCGCCCGAGGTCCGCGTGGAAGGCGCCGCTATCGAAATACTTCTCGGCGGCGGCGATGGCGGCCTGTCGGGTCATGGCGACATCACTCTACCCTGTCATCCGATCGCGCAGCCATGCGTTAAAGCAAGGAGCAGTACCAACTCTCATAGGAGGCATCCAGATGAAGCTTCATATCCTGGCCCTTGCCGCCCTCGTCGCGCTCGCCGGCCCCGCGCTGGCCCAGGCGCCGAAGGACGCGGTCAAGGCCGACAAGGAGCAAATCAAGGCGGACAAGGACAAGATGAAGGCCGACCGCGCCGCCGGCAACAAGGACGCCGTCAAGGCCGACAAGGAAAAGCTGAAGGCCGACAAGGCGAAGCGCAAGGCCGACCGCAAGGCAGCCCGGGACGCGAAAAAGGCCGCCAAGCAAGAGACCACCACGAAATAAGGCCGATTCACCGGCCCGAGGCCCGCCTCGCGCGCAAGCGCGAGCGGGCCTTTTTCATTTGGGCTATCTTCGGCGCCGGGGGACGACATGAAGACCAAACTCGCACTCATCGCCGTCGGGGCACTGATCGCGCTCGGCGGCCCGGCGCTCGCGCAGAACAACAAGGTCGAGCGCGACCGCGCGCAGCTGCAGCGAGATAAAGAGAAGCTGCGCGCCGACAAGCGCAAGGCCCGCGCGGACAAGCGCAAGCTGCGGGCGGATCGCCGCGCGGCGCAGCGGGCTAAAGAGCAGGCCGCCGCCCAGAAGTAAGTTGCCGCCCCTCGGCCGGCGCGCGTATGGTGGCCGGCGGGCGCAACCGCGTTCGCTCAATCCCCACGGGAGGAAAACATGAACCGCAGATACGCGCTCGGCGTGATCGCCGTAGCGGCCGCCGCGCTTGCCGGCAACGCGGCAGCGCAGACCACCAAAACCGTTGCCGGCACCTACAGCCCGGTCACCGTCAGTGCTTACGGCGACAAGCCGCGCGGCCAGCTGATTCTCACGCCCGATGGCCGCTATTCAATCGTCCTCAGCCGCGCCGAGATGCCCAAGATCGCTTCGGGCTCGCGCGTCAAGGCTACGCCGGAGGAGAACAAGGCGGTCGTCGATGGCAGCATCGCGCACGCCGGCCGCTATACGATCGACGACGGCGGCAGGTCGATCACCTTTCACATCGAAACGAGCACGTTCCCGAACTGGAACGGCACGACGCAGAAGCGGCCGTTGTCGCTGAAAGGTGATCTCCTCACCTACACGGTCGCCACACCTTCGGCCGGCGGCGCGCCGAACGACGCCGTCTGGCGGCGCGCGAAGTAGCGCGCGGAGCCGTTCATTCGACTTTCACTTTCGAGAGGCGAATGAGTTTTTCCCAGCGCTCGTAGTCCTTTTGCAGGAAGGTGGCGAATTCGTCCGGCGGGTTCGCCACCACCTCGAACCACTGCTTGTCGATGTAGCGCTCCTTGAACGCCGGCTCGTGCAGCACCTTATTCACATCGGCGTAGATCGCGTACGTCACCTCGCGCGGCATGCCGGCCGGACCGGCGAGCGCGAACCACGTGCCTGCCTCGTAGCCCGGCACGCCCGACTCGGCGACGGTCGGCAGGTCCGGCAGCCGGGGGATGCGCATTGGCGTGGCGGCAGCGATCAGCCTGAGCTTCCCCGCGCGCGCATGCGGCTCCACGAGCAGCGGCGTCACCATCATCATCTGGATCTGCCCCGAGAGTAGATCGGTCACCGCCGGCCCCGCGCCCTTGTACGGCACGTGCACCAGATCGAGGCCGAGCAGGTTCTTGAGATAGTCAACGCTGATGTGCCCGGAGGAACCCGTGCCGAACGAGCCGTAGGAAATCGCGCCCGGATGCGCGCGCGCATACGCGACCAGCTCTCGGAACGTGGTTATCGGCAGCGACGGATGAACCGCGATGACCCACGGGAAGCGCACGAGCAGCGTGATCGGCGTAAAGGCGCGCAGGCCATCGTAGGGCAGGTTCTTGTGCAGGATCGGATTCATGATGAAGGTCGCCGCGTCCGACACGATGAGCGTGTAGCCGTCGGGCGGCGACTTCGCCACGTACTCGCCGCCGATGATCTGCGTCGCGCCGGGCTTGTTCTCCACCACCACCGGCTGGCCCCAGATCTCGGAGAGCCGCGCGCCCATCGAGCGCGACAGCGCATCGGTCGCCCCACCGGGCGTCGTCGGCACCACGATCTTCACCGGGCGCGATGGGAATTGCTGGCCAAGCGTCGACAGCGGCACGCTAAAGATGCAGAGCAACATCAGGCAACGCGCGATCACTCGATCACCCCGTCAGCGCGCACCAGGACCGATTGCGGCACGGTAAGTCCGAGCGCCCTTGCCGTCTTCAAGTTAACGAAAAGCAGCATCTTGCTGACCTGGATGACCGGAAGATCCTTCGGCTTCTCGCCTCTTAGAACCCGCCCTGCATAGACGCCCGCGAGACGCTGAGATTCGTCGAAGCTGGCCGTATAGCTGATGAGCCCGCCCGCTGCGACGAACTCCGGCGACTGATGGATGGCCGCAATCCGGTTGCGCAGCGCCAAAGCGGCGATTTCCTCGCTGCGGTTCACGAAGAAAGTATCGTTGGCGATGATCAGGCCGCCGGTGCGTTGGCGGGCAAGGTTCTGGAACACCACGGCAAGATCCTGCTCGTTCGAGGCACGCACAATCTGGAGCTGCAGCCTCTGGGCATGCGCCGCTACCTGGAGATTGTCGATGGTGCCTTCCGCATTCTTCGCATTTGCCGGGTTCACCAAAAGCGCGAAGCTCGTCGCTTCGGGCACGAGCTCGCGCAGCAATTGCAGCCGCTTCGAGGCCATTTCCGTATTGGCGGTCGTGACGCCGGTCGCGTTGCCCCCTGGCCGGTTCATGCTCTGCACCAGCCCGGCCGCGACGGGATCGATTCCGACGCCGAACACCACGGGAATCGTCGCTGTCGCCTTCTTCGCCGCGAAGGCCGCTGGCGCGCCGCCAGGCGCAACCAGCACGCTGACTTGCCGGCGCACTAAATCCGCGGCGAGTTCGGGCAGCCGCGAGTTGTCGCCATTCGCCCACCGATATTCGATGGCGACGTTCCGGCCTTCCGCGTAATTCATCTCCGCGAGGCCGCGTCTGAACGCCTCCAGGCGCGCCGCAAAGCGCTCGGCTGATTCCGCCCCTAAATAGCCGATGACGGGCAAGTCTTGCGCCGGTGCCGTGCGGATGAGCGCGGCCAGAAGACAAACGGCGAGAAACCTCATTCCTCGGCGCTTACGTTGAGCGTCATCTCCCCTATTCCCTCGATGCGCCCCTTCAGCTTGTCGCCCGGCGCGAGCTTGGCAACGCCGGCGGGCGTGCCGGTGGTGATGAGATCCCCGGGGCGCAGCGTGAGCACGTCGCTCAGGAAGCGGATGTGCTCGCGCACGCCGCAGATCATCTCCTTCGTATGCGCGGTCATGACGTGCTTGCCGTTGAGCTCGACGTCGATGCGCGTGTCCTGCGGCTCCGGCAGCTCGTCCTTGGTGACGATCCACGGCCCGAGCGCGGTGAAGCTGTCGAAGCCTTTGCGGATGTTGCGCGTGTTCTGGCGGTTGCGTCCCCAGGGCTCGCGCTGGCTGATGTCCCAGCAGATGGTATAGCCGAAGACATAGTCGAGCGCCTGCGCTTCGCCGACGTGCCGCGCCTGGCGGCCGATGACGGCGCAGAGCTCGCATTCGTAATCGACGTGCTGCGCGATCCGCGGCAGCACGATGGTGCCGCCGGGACCGACGATCGACGAGCTCGGCTTGAGGAAGAACTCGGCCATGAGATCGTCTTTCGTGAACGCGGCGCGATCCGGGCCGCCTGAAGCGGCGCGCATCTCGGCCTGGTGCGCCTGGTAGTTGGCCGCCGCCGCCCAGATCGACGGCGGGTTCTCGATCGGCGCGAGCAGGCTCACCTCGGCGAGCGGCAGCGAGCGGCCCTTCAGCGCCTCGCGCGCACAGCGCATGGCCGCTGGCTCGTTCGCCAGGCGCTCGATCACCTCCTGCATGGTGTAGCGCTCGCGCAGATGTCCGGCGGCGACCAGCGCCGCCCCGATCGGATAGACGCGCTCGCCCTCGACCGCGCCCGCCTCCTGGTCGTTGTAGTGACAGATCTTCACGGGGCAGCCATTGTAAGCTTCGCGCCATGCTCAGGCCGCTCGGGCTCACGCATGGGCACTACGAATGCCGCTCGCTCGGCGAAACGCTGCCAGTGCTGACCGACCTGCTCGCGATGCGAGTCGTCGAGCGCTCGGATGGCCAGGCGACCGTTCAGCATCCGAATACGGCATGGCGCCTCGTGGTGCACGAGGCCGGGTCTGGCGCACCGGACAAGCCGCACAACAACCATTACGGCGTGCGCGTCGCGCGCGTCGAGGAAGTCGACGCTGCACACCGCTATCTCGTGGCGAACAAGGAGCGCTACGGCCTTCGCCGGATTTCACCACCGCGCTCGCAACACTACGCGCGCTCGGTGTACTTCGTCGAGCCCGGCGGCAACACGCTCGAGATCGAGCACTACGATGCGCAAGCGGTGGCGGAGGGCCGCGCGATTGCACGGCCGCATTGGACGTGCGAGCTGGCCGAGAGCAAGTTTCCCGCACGCGGCTATGTGCCGCAGGCGCTGACGCACGGCACGCTCGAGTGCGACGATAAGGAAGCGAGCGCCGCTTTCTATCGCGACGTGCTCGGACTCGAGATCGCCGGCGGCGGACGGCTCTCGGTGTACATCAAGCATGCCGCGACGCCCTGGTATATCGTCGTCCTGCCGATACCGCGGCGCAAGAAGTTCCTGAGCCCGGCGAATCGGTTCACACTCACGCTGGCGTCAGCCGGCGAGGTGGAAGCCGCGCATCGCGAGCTACGCGGTGCCAAGGGCGTGACCGAGCTCGCTGCCCTTGAAAAGTCCGATGGCTGCGCGTCGTTCCTTTTTGCCGATCTCAACCGCAACTGGTGGGAAGTCGCGGCCTAGGAACGAAGGCGCGCTTTTTACAAACGTTACGGGCCGACGTTTCCATGCTGCACTTCGACATCGAGCCGCGACGCGGCTACCTCTATGTAACCGTTACTGGTGAGCTCAGCATCGCGGACGCCGAGAAAGCGCTGCTCGAGATGCTTGGCGTCGCGGCGCGCGAACGCCAGCCGCACATTCTCGTCGACTGCTCGCGCCTGCAGGGCGAATGGAATCCTGACGATCGCTATGCCGTCGGCACGTTCCTCGCCGCGCAGGTGGAGCGCATGGCGAGCCAGTTCCCCCAGACGCCGCGCATCGCGGTCTACGCGATAGCGCCGCTCATGGACCCGAACCGGTACTTCCAGACCGTGGCGACGAACCGCGGCGCACAGGTGCGCTCATCTGACAGCCTGCAGGAACTTCTCTCCTGGCTGGGCGTGTGAAGCTCAATCGTTCCAGGGATCAATGAGCTTGACGCCGCAGCCTTCGTAATCGCTTAGGTTGCGCGTCGCCAGCGTTGCTCGTTCCACAAGCACGATCGCCGCGATCTGCGCATCGAACTGCGACATCGGCCGGCCGGCACCCATGCGCGAAGCCACGATGTTCGCATACGCCCTTGCCGCCTCGGACCCGAACGCGAGTACTCGACCCGCCAAATCCTCGTTAAACATCGCATCGGCCGCAGCTTGAAGCGCGCTACGGCGTTTCCCGCCGCTTAAGCGCTGGATCCCGTAGAGGATTTCCGCCTGTGTGATGCTCGTCGTGTAGAGGCTCGCCGCCGGTTGTCCGGCGATCCAACGGCTGACGGCCTCATCGGGCTCGCCTTTCATCAGTTCCGACACCACGTTGGTGTCGAGAACGATCACCGGCGGCGCGGCTTGGCGAACTTCGGCGGTTCGCGGATCGGCTCACGGCGTGGCAAGGCGAGCTCGACGCCTCCGAGTGAAGCGAACCGGCGGCGAATTGTCTCGGCAAGGTTCGCTCCCGAACCGCCATCATGACCAAGTGCGTGTCGCAAGATGTGGCGCGCCTCCTCTTCCATGGAGCGCCGATGGTGCGCGGCGCGGACCCGCAGTCGATGCTTGGTGCGCTCGTCCAGATTACGAATGGTGATGCTAGCCAAAGACCTGACCCCCTGCTCGCAATCAATGATTGCATTGTAATCAATGCATGGAGCTTAAGGCAACCCGAGGACCACCATATCCTTCGGATACGTGATGGTGTAGTCGGCGACGAACTTCAGCGTCTGGCCGGGCACGAGCGGCTGCTCCCAGGCGTACACGCCGCGCCGCTCTTCCCAGTTCGCGCTTTTCGGCTTGGGCTCGAACGCGGTATCCACGGTGATCTTGTCGTCCACCGGCACGGGCGC
This sequence comes from Betaproteobacteria bacterium, assembly GCA_005883675.1. GTDB lineage: Bacteria > Pseudomonadota > Gammaproteobacteria > Burkholderiales > SG8-39 > SCGC-AG-212-J23. The sequence continues at coordinate 3,593 of VBCM01000152.1, read as the reverse complement.
CGCCTCGAGGAGCAGAAGCTCCACCGGCACCTTGTGGCGGCTCGTCACGGTGTAGAGCGTCGCGACCTCGCGCTCGGCGCGCTGGCCGATGAGACCGGCGGCGCCCTTGCGGTCCTTCAGGCGCTTCATGCTCACTTGCACGCGATCATCGCGGCCGAAGGGCAGCACCAGCCGCTCCTTCGCCTGCGCCTGCCAATAAGTCGAGCCGACATAGCCGCCGTCGCGATAGAGCTGGACATCGCCGGGAATCCACACGCCTTCGGGGAGATCCGCTTCCGCCGTCACCATGGCGGCCGTATCGCGGCGCGGCACCACGCGGATGCGCTGCTTCACCGCAAGCTGCTGATGGGCGAGCGACACGGTGATCTGGCGGCCGTCAGCAGCGAGATCCACCGTGCCGGGTACCTCGAACTCGGTCGTGTACTCCGTCTGGAACTCAGCCACCGTCGCTACCGGCTCGGACGCCGGCGCGCGCGCCGCAGCGAGGCGGTCGGCGCGGGCCGCCTTCTGGTCGGCGACAAGAAGCTCAGAGTTCGCCACGCGGGTCTCGAGAGGCGGACGCATGACGAGCTGCCAGGTCGAGGGATCGACGATTTGCGCGCTGCGCGGCGCGCCGGTCGAAAGACGCAGGCTCACGCCGCGCCAGTCCTCGCCCGTGCGCTGCATGATCGCCGCCTGGCGCTCGAGCTCGACGCGCGAGGTCCCGGAGTCAAGCGCCGCGCGGTACTGCGGCCGCCAGCCGGCGTTTGGCACCTGGTAAGAGGCGCGCAGCGCGCCCGAGCGCGTGGCGCTGTAGGTGATCGCCACCGTGCGCACATCCCGGGTGCCGTTGCGCACCCGCGCGAGATCACCCTGCAGGGCGGCGATGCGCTTGTCGAGCTCACGCTTCCTGATCTCCGTGCGCTGGATCGTGCCGTAGGCGTCGGCGCCGCCGCGGCGAATCGCCTCCAGCACGACGGGCAACGCCTTGGCATCGAACGGCGCGCGATGCCCTTTCTCGTCCTCCGGCCGCGCGCTGAGCGAGGCGAGATAATTGCGCACGAGCTCGGCGGTCTTCACGTCGACGTCGAGCGCCGCCTTCTCATCGCGCAGGCGCTGGATGCGCGCCTCGAGCTCGGCTTCGCGCACGCCGAGCGCCTCGGTGCGGCTCACGTCCTTCACCGCGACTTCGCCGATCTGGATGCCGGCGTCGGTCTCGACGCGCAGCGTCCGCGGATCGAAGCTCGCCGACAGGCCGGTGAGCTCGACCCTGCCGCTGCCGGCGGCGACCTGCGCGCTGCGCTCGATCATGGCGCTCCCGGGGTAAAGCGTGACGCGTGTGATTTGTTGCGCAAAAGCGCCGTCGTTCCAGGCGAAAGCGCCGATGACGGCGAGTGCGGCGAGGCTGCGGCTCGGCATGGATGTGCCCTCCTTGGCTTCCTTAAACGCAAGCCGCGGCGATTCGGGTTAGCGCCCGGTAAAATAGCGGCCAAGAAAATCGCGGCCGCAGAGCCGCTCGGAAGGGAAGTCTTGAGACTATTCCAGGGTCGTATCCAGGGCACGGCGCGCCCGGCCGCCGGTGCGCCTCCCGCAGGCCTGCTCGCCTTCTATTGGCACTTCGTGCGCCAGACCAAAGGCTGGTTCGCGGCGATGTTCGCGGCGAGCCTTGCGGTGGCGCTGCTCGATACCATCATCCCGCTTTTCATCGGCCGGCTGGTCTCGCTGATGGAGGCGAGCGATCGGCTGGCTGCGATCGAGGCACAGTGGCCGCTGCTGGTTGGCATGGTTGCCCTGGTGCTGCTCGTACGCCCATTGGTGCTGCTGGTTGATGTAGCGCTAAGGCACAACGCCCTCATCCCGGGCGCGACCTCGCTCATCCGCTGGCAGAGCCATTGGCACGTGATCCGGCAGAGCTGGCCTTTCTTCCAGAATGATTTCGCCGGACGCATCGCGAACCGCGTGATGACGACCGCGCATGCGCTGCGCGAGAGCACCATGGCGAGCATCCGTGCGGTGTTCTACATCGGCGCGCACGGCGCGGCCGCTTTTGGTCTGATGGCGCTCGCGGATTGGCGGCTGGGATTGCCGACGCTCGTCTGGTTCGGCGGCTACCTGGGTTTCCTCTGGTACTTCGTGCCGCGCATGCGCGACCTCGCGCGTGCGAGCTCGGAGGTGCGCTCGATCGTCATGGCGCGCATCGTCGACAGCTACACCAACGTGCTGACGGTGAAACTGTTCGCCCGGCTTGCGGACGAAGATGCGTATGTGCGTGAGTCGGTCGACGAGCACCAGCAGGCAATGGGCCGGCACATGCGGCTCATCACGCAATTCCACTTCTCGCTCACCGTGATGAACGCGATGCTCCTCGTCACCACCGCCGCGATCGGCATCTGGCTCTGGGCGCACGGCGAGGTCGGGGCCGGCATCGTGGCCACGGTGCTGCCGCTCGCCTGGCAGGTCGCGAACGTCTCCGGATGGGTAAGCTGGGAGGTCACCGGCATCTTCGAGAACATCGGCGTCGTGCAGGAAGGCATGCAGACGATCGCCGTGCCCCACAGCGGCGTCGACCGGCCGGGCGCTCGTGCGCTGGAGGTGTCGCGCGGCGAAGTGCAGTTTGCCGGCGTCACGTTCGGCTACGGGCGGCGCGACGCACCGCCGGTGCTCGATGATTTGACACTGCATATCAGGCCGGGCGAGCGCGTGGGCCTGGTCGGCCGCTCGGGTGCGGGCAAGACCACGCTGGTAAATCTCTTATTGCGCTTCCACGAGGTGGAGCGTGGCCGGATTCTCATCGACGGGCAGGACATCGCCGCCGTGACCCAGGAAAGCCTGCGCGCCGCGATCGGCATGGTGACGCAGGACACCTCGCTCCTGCATCGCTCGATCGCCGGCAACATCCGCTACGGCCGCCCGCATGCGACGCAAGCGCAGATCGAGGCGGCGGCGAAGAAGGCGCAGGCGCACGAATTCATCGTCGGCCTGCGCGACTGGCGCGGCAGCACCGGCTATGCGGCGCATGTCGGCGAGCGCGGCGTGAAGCTCTCCGGCGGGCAGCGCCAGCGCATCGCGCTCGCGCGCGTGATCCTCAAGGATGCGCCGATCCTGGTGCTCGATGAAGCGACCTCGTCGCTCGACAGCGAGGTGGAGGTCGCGATCCAGGAGGAGCTCCTCGAGCTCATGCAGGGCAAGACCGTGATCGCCATCGCGCACCGGCTCTCCACCATCGCGCGCATGGATCGCCTCATCGTGCTCGAGGCCGGCCGCATCGTGGAGGAAGGCACGCACGCGGAGCTGCTGCGCTTTGGCGGCCACTACGAGAAGCTCTGGCGCCACCAGTCGGGCGGCTTCATTGCCAACGAGGTGCCGGAGAATTCCGTACTTAGTACGGAATTGCAGCGCGTCGCCTGATGCTCGCGAGCCTTATCGCATCGACGATCGTCTTCTTCGTCGCGAGCTACTTCATCAAGCGCTGGATGGAAGGGAATGACATCCCGAAGGGCATGACGCGCAGCCTCACGATCTTCTTCCTCGTCATCGCCCTCGCCTATGGCGTGGGCTGGCTCGTCGAGCGCATCGTCTGAATCAGCGTAGTTAACCAAATCGGGGACAGGTAC
>VBCM01000066.1:3958-10141 GCA_005883675.1 Betaproteobacteria bacterium | reverse complement strand
CGACTCGCTCTATTACCTGGAGCGCGCCTCGCGGCTGCAGGTGCTCGCGCGCATGATGGGCGGCAAGCGGCGCGCGGTGCGTCCCGAGGTGGTGGAGCGCACCTGCCGTCTGATGCGCGCGGATGCGCCGCAGTACGCCGGCGCGCACTTCGGCGCGCTCAAGCGCATGCTCGATCGCGAGGAGCCCGCGTATTCTCGGTGAGCGGGCTGACCTGCGCCCGGCGACGCCCGACGACGTGCCGGCGATGCAGGAGATCTACGCTTACCACGTGCTGCACGGCCTGGCGAGCTTCGAGGAGGAGCCGCCGTCGGCAGTCGAGATGCGCCGGCGCTACGAGGACGTTCGCGCGCGGGGCCTTCCCTGGCTCGCCGCGGATTTCGGCGGCGTGCTCGTCGGCTACGGCTATTGCGCGCCTTACCGCGCCCGCTCCGCGTACCGCTACAGCATCGAGGATTCGGTCTATGTGCGCCACGGCTCCGAAGGCCGCGGCGTCGGCAGCGCCATCCTGGACGAGTTGATCCGCCGGGTCACCGACCTCGGCTATCGCCAGCTCATCGCCGTGATCGGCGACAGCAGCCACGCTCCATCAATCAACCTGCACGCGCGCTTCGGCTTCCTGCGCGTCGGCACCGTTCGCTCGGTCGGCTACAAGTTCGGCCGCTGGGTCGACACCGTCGTCATGCAGCGGCCGCTCGGCCCCGGCGACGGTACTCCACCGTAAAAGGGGTCAGAGCAAATTTCCTGAAACAAATCGCGCTGCGCTGCGCGGCGCTTTGTAACCGAAAAATTGCTCTGACCCCTTTAAGTCGTAAGGACGATCTTCCCCTTCGCCTCGCGGCTCGCGAGGAGCTTGAGCGCCTCGGCCGCCTTTGCGAGCGGCAGCGTTTGCGAGACATGCGGCCGCAGCCGCCCTTCGGCGTACCAGCGCGTGAGCTGGCTTACGCTCTCGGCAAAGATTTGCGGCTCGCGTCGCGCGAAGTCGCCCCAGAAGACGCCGACGGCCGCCGCGCCTTTGAGGAGCGGCAGATTGAGTGGCAGCTTGGGAATCTCGCCCGCGGCGAAGCCGACGACCAGCAGCCGCCCGCGCCAGGCGAGCGAGCGGAACGCGGCCTCGCTGTACGCGCCGCCCACCGGGTCGTAAACCACGTCGACGCCGCGTCCCTCGGTGAGCGCCTGGACGCGCTTGCGCAGATCCTCGGTCGCGTAATTGATGGTCGCATCGGCGCCATGCTCGCGGCACACGGCGAGCTTGGCTTCGCTCGACGCGGCGGCGATGACGCGCGCGCCGAGCGCGCTTCCGATCTCGATGGCGGCAAGCCCCACGCCGCCGGCGGCGCCGAGCACGAGCAGCGACTCACCTGCCTTAAGGGCGCCGCGATCACGCAGCGCGTGATCCGACGTGCCGTAGGTGAGGAGGAACGCCGCGCCGCTGACGAAATCCATGCCCGCCGGCAGTGGTAGCAGGCGCGCCGCCTCGGTCTTCACCTCCTCGGCGAAGGCGCCGTACGTAGTGAAAGCGATGACGCGGTCTCCAGGCTTCCACGCGCTCACTCCCGAGCCGACCTCCTTCACCACACCGGCGAGCTCACTGCCGGGCGAAAACGGCAGCGGCGGCTTGAACTGGTACTTGTTCTGGATGATGAGCACGTCGGGGAAGTTGACGCTCGCTGCCTTGACCGTCACCACCACCTCTCCGGGCCCTGCTTGGGGCGACGGCAGCTCTTCGATCTTTCATGAACATAGAATGCCACATGCCCACCATCACCACTGACGACAGCGTGCGCTTACATTACGAGGAGACGGGCGCCGGCACGCCGCTCCTCTTCGTGCATGAATTCGGCGGCGACCTGCGCAGCTGGGAGCCGCAGGTGCGCTACTTCGCACGCCTGTATCGCTGCATCCGGTACAACGCGCGGGGCTATCCGCCCTCCGATGTGCCGGAAGACTGGAACCGCTATTCCCAGGAGCGTGCGCGCGACGACATCCGCAGCGTGCTCGATGGTCTGCAGATCGAGCGGGCGCATGTCGTCGGCCTCTCGATGGGCGCCTTCGCCACGCTGCATTTCGGCATGCACTATCCCGATCGCGCACTCTCCATCACGGTGGCGGGCGGCGCGTATGGCTCGCACCCGGCGCATCACCAGCAGTTCCAGGAGGATTCGCGCGCCAACGCCGAGCGCATCCGCCGCGACGGCATGGCGAAGTTCGTCGCCACGTACGGCGTCGGTCCGCAGCGCGTGCAGCTCGAGCTCAAGGATCAGCGCTCCTTCGCCGAATACCTCGCGCAGTTCAACGAGCATTCGGCGCTCGGCGCCGCGAATACGCTGCTCGGCGTGCAGTGCCGCCGGCCCTCGTTCTACGAGCTGCGCGAGCGCCTGCAGAAAATGACGGTTCCCACGCTCCTCATGCTCGGCGACGAGGAGGAGCCCGCGCTCGAGGCGAACCTCTTTCTCAAGCGCGCGATACCGACAGCGGGGCTCGCTGTGTTCCCGAAAAGCGGCCACGCCATCAATCTCGAAGAGCCCGCGCTCTTCAACCAGCTGCTGGAGAATTTCCTCCACCAGGTGGAAAGCGCACGCTGGCGCGCGCGCGACCCGCGCGCCACGGTTCCTTCGCTCTACGGGCCCGCCGGCAGGCCGTGAGCGTCCTCGTCGAGAAGCGCGGCGCGGTAGGCTGGATCGTCTTCAACCAGCCGGAAAAGAAGAATGCCATCAACGACGCCATGTGGCGCGCGATCCCGGCGGCGATGGCCGAGTTCGACCGCGATGCCGAGGTGCGCTGCATCGCCTTTCGCGGCGCCGGCAGCGAGGCCTTCGCCGCCGGCGCGGATATTTCGGAATTCGAAAACGTGCGCTCGGACCGCGGCGCGGTAGCCGAGTACGACGATCTCCTCGACCGCGTGCTGCACTCGATCCAGGACTCGCTCAAGCCCTCGCTCGCCATGATCCACGGCTACTGCCTGGGCGGCGGCGTGGAGATCGCGCTTGCTTGCGACCTGCGCTACTGCGGGCAATCCGCGCAGTTCGGCATCCCGGCGGCGAAGCTCGGCCTCGGCTACAACATCGAGGGCCACAAGCGCCTGCTCGAGACTGTCGGCCATGCGCGCGCGCGAGAGATCATGTTCCTCGGCCGGCGCTACGACGCCGGGGAAGCGCTTGCCATGAGCCTCGTGCATCGCGTGCTGCCCGACGCGGAGCTCGAGCGCTATGTCGACGGCGTGATCGAGACGCTGTGCAAGAACGCGCCGCTTGCCATCGCCAACAGCAAGACGATCCTCGAGCAGTACGTCAAGTCCGCGGGCGCGCCGGACACCGCGCGCATGCGCGCGGCGATCGAGCGCTGCGCGAAGAGCGCCGACTATATCGAGGGGCGGCGCGCCTTCATGGAGAAACGCAAGCCGCGCTTCACGGGTAAATGAAGATCACGCACATCCGTTCGCGCGCGGCATCCGTGCCGATGAGGCGGCCGCTAGCCACCAGCACGGGCGCGCTCACCGCCGCGTCGCTGCTGCTCATCGATCTGCAAACCGACGCCGGCATCGTCGGCCGGTCCTATCTCTTCAGCCCGGGCCAGCATGCGCTGCCGGCGATCGCCAAGCTCGTGGACGCGATGGCCGAGATGGTGAAGGGCGACGAGGTCGCGCCGCTCGATCTCGAGCGCAAGCTGCGCGCGCGCTACACGCTGCTCGGCGTGCACAACATTGTGCTCTTCGCCATGTCGGGCATCGACATGGCGGCGTGGGACGCCTATGCGCAGTCGCTCGGCCAGCCCCTGGTGCGGCTGCTCGGCGCCGCGCCGCGGCCGATTCCGGCCTACAACTCGAAGGGCTTGGGCATCATGCCGCTCGAGCGACTGGTGGCCGAGGCCGGCGAGCTCGTCGCCGAGGGCTTCCGCGCGGTGAAGCTGCGCCTCGGGCGGCGCGAGGCGCGCGAAGATCTCGAGGCGCTGCGCGCGGTGAAAAAAGCGATCGGCGCCGACATCACGTTGATGGTGGACTTCAACCAGGTGTTGAGCGTTGCGGAAGCGATCCGTCGCGGGCGCATGATCGACGATGAAGGCGGCGTGTACTGGATCGAGGAACCGATCCGCGCCGACGACTACGCCGGCGCCGCGCGCATCACGCGCGAACTTGCCACCCCGATCCAGCTCGGCGAGAACTTCATGGGTCCCGAGCAAATGGCGCAGGCGCTCGCGGCCGGCGCCTGCGACTACGTCATGCCGGATGCCGAGCGCATCGGCGGCGTCACCGGCTGGCTGCGCGCCGCGGCGCTCGCGCAGGGCGCGGGCGTGGAGATGTCGAGCCATCTCTTCCCGGAAGTGAGCTGCCATCTGCTCGCCGCCACGCCGACCTGCCACTGGCTTGAGTACGTCGACTGGGCGAACGCGGTCCTCGCCGAGCCGGTCGAGCTCAAGGACGGCCACGTCCTCATTCCTAGCCGTGCGGGCACGGGCATCGCCTGGGACGAGAAGGCCGTCGCGCGCTACGCGCTATGACGTTCACGCGCCACTTCGCGCACTGGCCGCCGGGCGCGCCGAAGACGCTCCCAGTCTCACGCGAGAGCGTCTACACCAATCTCGTCGCCAGCACCGAGAAGTATCCCGAGCGCACGCTCGTCGACTATTACGGCACGCGCCTCGCCTACGCGGACATCAAGCGGGAAGCCGATGCGCTCGCCGGGTTCCTGCAGCGCCATTGCGGCGTCGTCAAGGGTGACCGCGTACTCCTCTACCTCCAGAACAGCCCGCAGTTCGTCGTCGCCTATTACGCCATCCTGCGCGCCGACGCGGCCGTGGTGCCCGTGAATTCGATGAACCGCACGGAGGAGCTGCGCCATTACGTCGAGGATGCGCAAGCGAGCGTCGCGATCGTCGGGCAGGAGCTCTACGAGCGCATCGCGCCGCTCCACCTGCCGCACGTGATCGTCGCCACCTATTCCGATTACCTGCGCACCGCTAGTGACCTGCCCCTGCCAGACTTCGTGAGCGCGACGCGCGCTACCGCGGGGGGCATTGCCTGGCGCGATGCGATCGGCGCCGCGCTCGAGCCGGCGGCGCACGCTGCGGCCGCTGACGATCTCGCCGTGCTGCCCTATACCTCCGGCACGACCGGCAAGCCGAAAGGCTGCATCCATACGCACGCCACCGTCCAGGCGACGACGATCCCGTATCTCTATTGGCGTGGCGACGAGGGCGACGCGGTGGTGCTCTCGGCGTTGCCCATGTTTCACGTCACGGGTATGCAGGCCGGCATGAACGCCCCCATCTACCGCGGCTCCACCATCGTGGTGCTCTCGCGCTGGGACCGCGATTGCGCCGCGATGCAGATCGAGCGCGCGCGGGTCACGAACTGGTCGGCGATCACCACCATGCTGGTCGATTTCATCTCCAACCCGCGGCTTGCCCAGTACGACATTTCGTCATTGCGTGTGCTCGGCGGCGGCGGCGCAGCGATGCCCGAGGCGCTGGCGCGAAAGCTCGAGGATGTGTTCCGCCTGCCGTATGTCGAGGGTTATGGCCTCACGGAGACCATGGCGCCGTCGCACATCAACCCGCCGCAGCGACCGAAGCGCCAGTGCGCCGGCATCCCGTTCTTCAACACCGACGCGCGAGTCATCGACCTCGATACGAAAGCGGAGCTGGGCGTCGGCGAGGTCGGCGAGATCATCGTGCACGGCCCGCAGGTGTTCAAAGGCTACTGGCGCGAGGAGCAGGCGACGCGCGAGGCGTTCATCGAGCACGACGGCAAGCGCTTCTTCCGCACGGGCGACCTCGGCTATTACGACGAGGAAGGCTATTTCTTCATCACCGATCGGCTCAAGCGCATGATCAATGCATCGGGCTATAAGGTGTGGCCCGCAGAGGTGGAAGCCATGCTCTATGCCCATCCCGGCATCAAGGAGGCGTGCGTCATCGGCGCGCCCGACGGCTATCGCGGTGAAACGGTGAAGGCCGTCATCGTCCCGCGCGACGGCGGTCTTACCGCCGAGCAGATCATCGAGTGGGCGCGCGCTCGCATGGCGGCGTTCAAGGTGCCGCGCGTGGTGCAGCTCGTCGGCGAGCTGCCGAAGACCGCCACCGGCAAGATCCTCTGGCGCGAATTACAGGAAAGGGAGCGAGCAAAGTGAGATATCTGCTGCTGTTGCTTGCGCTAGCCGCCACGCCGGCGGCCGCGCAAATTGCCG
>VBCM01000066.1:0-3946 GCA_005883675.1 Betaproteobacteria bacterium | reverse complement strand
ATCCGCGCTGACTCGGCCGATCGGCTCGTCAGCGTCTCATCGCCCGCAGCGGAGCGCGTCACGACGCACGTTACCGTGCACGAAGGCGACGTGGCGCGCATGCGAGAGGTGAAGGGGTACGACGTGCCCGCGGGCGGCACGCTGGAGCTAAAGCCCGGCGGCGCTCACCTCATGTTCGTGAACATCAAGGCGCCGCTCAAGGAAGGCATGAGCGTCCCTGCGACGCTCAAGTTCCAGCGCTTGGGCGAAGTTAAGGTGGAGTTCCAGGTGCGTCCGCTCGCGGGCGGCGAGCACCACGGGCACTGACTAGCTGAGCACCGTGCGCGCGACCCACCACGCGAGCCCGGCCATGAAGGCCGAGCACGGAATGGTGAGGATCCAGGCCCAGACGATGTCGCCGGCGAGCCCCCAGCGCACCGCGGATACCGCCTGCGTGGCGCCGACGCCGACGATCGAGCCGGTGATGGTGTGCGTGGTCGACACCGGGATGCCGAGGTAGGTGGCGAGGAAGAGGGTGATCGAGCCGGAAATCTCGGCGCAGAAGCCGCTCGCCGGGCGGATCTTGGTGATGCGCTGCCCCATGGTCTTGACGATGCGCCAGCCGCCGAACATGGTGCCAAGGCCGATGGTCACATAGCAGGCGATCACCACCCACGGCGGTACTGAACCCTGCGGCGCGGTGTAGCCGCCCGCGATGAGCAGCATCCAGATGATGCCGATCGTCTTCTGCGCGTCGTTGCCGCCGTGGCCGAGGCTGTAGAGCGAGGAGGAGAAGAGCTGCAGCCGGCGGAAGAGGCGATCGACGCGGCTCGGCGTCGCGCGCACGAAGAGCCACGAGATGGCGAGGAAAAGCGCCGAGCCGATGATGAAGCCGAGCGCCGGAGAAATAAAGATGAAGGCCACCGTCTTCAGGATGCCGGAGGGTATGAGCGCCCAGATGCCCGCCTTCGCCACACCGGCGCCCACCAGGCCGCCGATCAGCGCGTGCGAGGACGAGGACGGAATGCCGTAGTACCAGGTGATGATGTTCCACGAGATCGCGCCGATGAGCGCGCCCAGCACGACGTGGTGATCGACGATGCCGGTGTCGATGATGCCCTTGCCGACGGTGGCCGCGACGCTGAGGTGGAAAATGAAGACAGCGATGAAGTTCATCAGCGCCGCGATCACCACCGCCTGGTAGGGCTTCAGCACGCGCGTCGACACCACGGTGGAGATGCCGTTCGCCGCGTCGTGGAAGCCGTTCATGAAGTCGAACGCCAGCGCGACGATGACCAGCCCGGCGACGATGCCGAGGCTCAGCTGCCCGGCCGACTCCATCAGGAGTTCTCGATGACGATGCCTTCGATGACGTTCGCCACGTCCTCGCAGCGGTCGGTGATCGATTCGAGCAGGTCGTAGATCACGCGCAGCTTCATCACCTGCTTGAGATCGTTCTCCTCGCGGAAGAGCTTCGACATCGCCGAGCGCATCACGCGGTCGGCGTCCGATTCCAGACGGTCGATCTCCTCGCAGGACTTGAGGATCGCTTGCGGATCCTTGAGATTGGTAAGCAGCGCCACCGCCGCCTTCACGCGGTCGCACGACTGCTGGCAGATCTCGGCGAGCTGCTTCGCCTCCGGCGTCGCCGCGCGCAGGTCGTAGAGCGCGATCGACTCGGCGACATCCTGGATGAGATCGAGGATGTCGTCCATCTTGGTGATGAGCCCGTGGATCTGCTCGCGGTCGAACGGCGTGATAAAGGTGCGATGCAGGAGCGTGATGGTCTCGTGCGTGATCTTGTCCGCCGCGCGCTCGGCGCTGTCGATGCGCTGCGCGTGCGCGTCGAGCTCGTCGAAGCGGCTCATCATCGCCGCGAGCTCGCGGGCGCCTTCGACGATGCGCTCCGCGTGGGCGTTGAAGAGATCGAAGAACTTCCCCTCGCGGGGCATCAGCCGTCCGAGCATGGAACCTCCGGGTTAGCCGCGCGCGATTCTAAAGAAAACCGATGCCCAAGGTACGCAATTTCGCGATTTCGCCTTCGCCAAAGCCCCATTCACGCAGCGCCTCCCGGCCGCCTTCGCCGCGCTCGGGCGGCCCTCGCCGGACGGTCGGCGCCGTGCGCGAAAAGCGCGGCGCTGGCGCGGGTTGCGGCACCTTGGCAAGCTCGGCATAGGCGGTGCGTGCACGGCTATGCTCATGCGTGCGGGCTTCTGACCAGGAGAGCACCGGCGCGAAGCAGGCGTCCGAGCCCTCGAACACGCGGCACCATTCGTCGCGCGTCTTCTTCTTGAACGCCTCGGCGAAGCGGCGCCGCATCTCGGGCCAGCGAGCGCGGTCGTGCTGTGCGGGCAGATCGCTTAACTGCAAGCGCTGGCAGAGCTCGGCGAAGAACTTGTCCTCGATCGCGCCGATGGCGACGTACTTGCCGTCGGCAGTCTCGTAGACGTCGTACCAGGGCGCGCCGCTGTCGAGGATGTTGGCGCCGCGCTCTTCCGACCAGCCGCCCGCGGCGAGGAAGCCGGCGAACATCGCGGCGAGCAGCGCCGCGCCGTCCACCATTGCCGCATCGACGACCTGCCCGCGGCCGGAGCGGCTCGCCTCGAGCAGCGCGCAGACGACGCCGAAGCCGAGCAGCATGCCGCCGCCGCCGAAGTCGCCGATGAGATTCAGCGGCGGCACCGGCGGCTCGCCGCGCCGGCCGATGGCGTTGAGGATGCCCGAGAGCGCGATGTAGTTGATGTCGTGGCCGGCGCGCGGCGCGAGCGGCCCTTCCTGGCCCCAGCCGGTCATGCGCCCGTAGACCAGCTTTTCATTTTGCTTGAATGCTTGCTCCGGGCCGACGCCGAGGCGCTCCATCACGCCGGGGCGGAAGCCTTCGATGAGCGCGTCGGCGCGCGCAATGAGCGCGAGCGCGGCTTCGGCGCCGCGCGGTGATTTCATGTCGAGCGTCACCGAACGCTTGCCGCGCAGCATGACGTCGTACCAGCGCTCGCGCTTGAGGCCGAGGCCCGGCGTCTCCGGCCGATCGACGACCAGCACATCGGCGCCCATGTCGGCGAGCAGCATCCCGGCGAAGGGCGCGGGGCCGATTGCTTCGAATTCCAGTATCCGGACACCGTGCAGCGGACCCATGGCGCGACAGTTTAACTGTCGCGCGCGGTTTTCCCGTCGTGGCTTTTCGCGAGCAGTGATGGCAGGGGCGCACCATCGTAGCGCCGCAGCCCGCGCCAGGCCCACGACCCGAAGACGAGCGCGGGAAGCAGGCACAAGAGCGCGATCGTCAACGCATAGCGCAGCCCGGCGTGGCCGGCGTGCTCGAGCTCATGTTCCAGCCCGTGAGCGCGATCGAGCATCCAGTGCCATGCCTGGTGTCCGAGCACGGCCGAGACCACGACCACGCCGAGCGGCAGGCCGAGAACACGCGCGAAGAGAAGGCGCATGAGCGCAAATGCAAGCGCAGCACCGACCAACTCGGCGAGCACGACCCCGAAGTTGAACGAAAGGGCGGCGATAAACGAATGCGCGCCGGCGAGCTGGCCGAGCTCTGCAAGCATGCTTTCCAAGGCGAAACCGCCGAGCGCGCCCACGGCGCCCGCCGGCAGCCAGCGGCGCCGCAAATGCGGCGCGCCGAGATTGCAAGTTCGGCCAGCCAGCGCGTGCTCGCGATGAGGCCCGCGGCGACCGAGGTCAGCGTCAGCGCCTGCAGTGCGCTCAACGCGAGCACGAGCGCGAGCAAGCCGCGCCATTGCCGAAACGGCGCGAGCAGGCAGAGCAGGAACATGAAGCGCTCGATAGAAAGAGCAGCGATGAACCCGTCGCGCGCGAAGAGCCACGCCGCCTCGTACCAGCGCGGATCGAGCGCCACCCACCCGGAACCGCCGGACAGGACGTAGTGGCGAGGCGGCTTGCCTTCCTGCAGGAACTCGAGCTGCAGCTTTACCCGCAGGCCGAGCCCGGGCATCAC
>VBCM01000151.1 GCA_005883675.1 Betaproteobacteria bacterium | reverse complement strand
GCCTGACTCGGAACCTAGTGGTAAAGCTGCCCGCCCCGCCGTCGACCACGCCTTCTCCACAGATATCACGTGCGTTGGGAAACGCCGGGTCCATGAGGTACCCGGTGATGCTCGTGCTTTTCAGGTGAGCGGGCGGGTTGAAGCCATGGTGGACGACGTTTACATGCCCCCAGAACGCGCCATTCTTGCAGCCACCGTGGGCGCCGAAGTTGACCTGCGCGCCGGCGTCGTCGGTGACCCAGCCCCCGCCGGTGATGAAGTCGCAGGGAGCCGGAACGAAGTGGGCATAGGCAGAACCGGCTGTGAGGGCGCCCGCGAGCGCCAGCGGTATTGCGATTAGGGTGCGGATCGTTTTACACATTGCTGTTCCTCTCTTGAGACTTTGCATGGCTTCACATCCCGGCTTTCGCGGATCCGACGACCACATCGGTCAAGCCGTCCAGGGATCTCACGCGCAGGGCGTTGACGATGATGCCGCTCGCCGACTGGATCTGTTCATTCAGGGTGACGCTCAAACCCGGAAGCGAGATCGATTGATTCGGCGCGCCGGCGAAGGACACAGGCACGCCGCCGATGCTGAGCCCCTCGATGCTCGTAAGACCGGTTGGGACTGCACCCGACACCGCCAGCGCTCTCGACTGGATGAAATCCGCCGAGATGCCCGTGCCGGCCACGGTCATGGCCAGATTGCTTAGCGAGGCTTCGGAGGCCACCTGGTCGGTCCACCCCATCGTTGTGGCGTGCAGGGATTCGGCAGTGAGCAAGCCCGGGATGCTTCCTATGGGCAGGCTGGTACCAAGGGGTTCAGATGGGCTGGTGAGCGTGCCGGTATCCACGAGACTGGTCACGATTCCCATGACGACGGCTGTGCTCCCGCTCGCCTGACCGCTGAGTGTGCTGGTGGTGTTGGTTACTGCGTCAGTCACTCCCCCCAACTGCGCCTGGCCGGTTCCCGGCCAGGACACCAGACCCGCCAACGTGCCGGCGACTCCGATGACTTTCCAGAAGTCGAACGTTCTCATGATGCATGCCCTTCCACAAGGTTGGTTAGAAGGCCGAACTCGCGCTACGCTCAACGGCGTGTTCAGACTACGAATAGGATCGAGCAATCGATGATCGCTCCGCAATGGCGCTTTAGAGCCCAAAGTCGGTAGCGGTTACGCACTCTCGCCGTTCTTAGTTCGAATGGGCTATGCCAAGCGGCAACTCGAACCGGGCTGCGGTCACACCAGCCTTCCACCTTTGAAGCGCTTTTGGAGAACGTGCCGGTATTTTTTCAGCTGTCGGGGGCTTATCGCCTGCGAAAAACCGGGCTGCGTCCCACCGTTCCCGATTTTGTTTCGCCGTACTAATTGCCCGTGCGGCTTGACCCTATAACCGTGAGCATCACGCTCGGGTTATGGAACGCGCCCGGCGCGATCTCCTACTCTTAATTCACTTCTTCAATCTTCTATCTGGTGGCCACAGCAGCCTGGAACCAAACCTTTCCCATCCCGAACAGGACCGTGAACCAGGTTTGCGCCGATGATAGTGTGCCGTTTGCGCACAAACGAAAAGGCTCGGGCTCGCAAGAGCGCCGGGCCTTTTTTGTTGCCTCGGGCCGGCGCAAAATGGCGCGCGGGAGGAAGCGCAGATGAAAAGACTCAGGACCGCGCTCGCCGCGTTGGCCGGCTTGGCGCTCAGCTTCAGCGTCGCGCTCGCGCAAGAGTATCCGTCGAAGCCGGTGCGCATCGTGGTGTCCTTCGCCGCGGGCGGTCCGACCGACCAGGTTGCCCGCATCATGAGTGCCAAGCTGACCGAGCTGCTCGGCCAGACCTTCGTCGTGGAGAACAAGACCGGTGCCGGCGGCAACATCGGCGCTGAGCTCGTCGCCAAGGCGCCGCCCGACGGCTATACGCTGCTGATGGCGACCGTATCTACGCATGCCATCAATCCCGGGCTCTACGTGAACATGCCGTACGACCCGGTGAAGGATTTCGCGCCGATCGGGCAGGTGGGAGTGACGCCTTGCGTGCTGGCTGTGCACCCGTCGCTGCCAGTGACCGATGTGAAGGGGCTGATTGCGCTCGTCAAGGCGAATCCGGGGAGATACAGCTACGGATCCTCGGGCATGGGTTCGATCCTTCATCTGTGCGGCGAGCAGTTCAAGACCGCGGCCGGCGGGCTGCAGATCGTGCACGTACCTTATCGCGGCTCGGCGCCGATGATGGCGGATTTGGTAGGCGGCCAGATCGCCGTTGCCTTTGATGCGCTGCCGACCGTCTTGCCGCAGGTGCAAGCCGGCAAGATCCGCGCGATTGGCGGCGGCATGGCGACCCGCGCGCGGGCGATGCCGGATCTGCCGACGCTACAGGAGCAAGGCGTATACGGCTTCGAGTGCTACACGTGGAACGCGATCCTTGCACCCGCGAAGACGCCGGCGCCGCTCGTCGCATTGCTAAGCGGGGCGATCAACAAGGCGCTCACCGACCCGGTGATTCTCAAGCGCCTGCAGGACGCCGGCGTCGATCCGACCCCGGGCGGCTCACCCGAGAAGCTGGCGGCATTCATCAAGGCGGAGCTCGCGAAGTGGGCGCCGATCATCAGAGTGTCCGGGGCGCACGTCGACTGAACCCCTCAATCGTTCATCGCGCTCACGCGTACCGTCTAGCCCGCAGCGAAGCGCATTAGCGTTTGCGCGTATGCAGGGGCGGTAGGTTCGTGCATGAAATAAACATAGGTCTCCCGCCATGTGGTCGCAGCGAGTCTTCTCGCCCACTGCTCGAGATCCGCATCCGCGTAGGTCTCCAATCGCAGCCGGACATAACCCCACGGCGCCGTCTCCACGAGCGGCGGCGGCGCGTTGTCCTCGCGCTCCGAAAGGCAGAGCGCCGCGCCGGCTCCTTTCAACGCGTCGTACACGTCTTCCGCGAACCAGCTATCGTGCCGAAACTCGAACGCAGCGCGGTGATCCGGCGGTAGCAGCTCGAGGAAGGCGCGAAGGCGTGGCACATCTTTTTTCAGCACCGGCGGTAGCTGGAAGAGCACCGGGCCGCGCTTGTCGCCGAGCGCGCTCAGCAAGCGATACAGGAACGCCACCGAGTCCGCCGCCTCGGGCTTGATGTGCGCGAAATGCGTGATGCGGCGCGACGCCTTGATCGCGAAGCGGAAGGCGGCCGGCGTGATCGCGGCCCAATGCGCGAGCATCTCGGTCTTCGGCATGCGGTAGAACGTATTGTTGATTTCCACGGTAGGCAGGCGCGCGCTGTAGAAGCCGAGCATGCCCTCCGGCTTCATATCGGCGGGATAGAAGCTGCCTTTCCACTCCTTGAACGAATAACCGCTCGCGCCCGCTAATAGCTTCATAGAATCGCGCCCATGGCCAAGGACAAGCTCGCCGAATACACGGCAAAGCGCAGCTTCGACGCCACGCCGGAACCCGCGCCGGCGCCGATCGCCAAGCGCAACGGGCCCTTGCTCTTCGTCATCCAGCAGCATGCCGCGCGCCGCCTGCACTACGACTTACGCCTGGAATGCGACGGCGTGCTCAAGTCCTGGGCCATTCCCAAGGGACCGGCGCTCGATCCTAGCGAAAAGCGCCTCGCGGCGCAGACCGAAGATCATCCGTTCGACTACGCCTCGTTCGAAGGGGTGATTCCGGCCGGCCAGTACGGCGCCGGCGAGATGATCGTGTGGGACTGCGGCGTTTACAGCCCGGACGAAGGCAACGAGTACTGGTTCCACGACCGAGAGGAAGCCGAGCGCCGCGTCCGCGCGGGTCTGGATAAGGGCAAGCTTGGCTTCTTCCTGCGCGGCGAAAAGGTGAAGGGCTCGTTTGCGCTCGTGCGCATGGCCGACCGCAAAAACTGGCTCCTCATCAAGCACAAGGACCGGTTCGTGGCCGGGACCGATCTGACCGCGCTCGAGCGCTCGGTGCTTTCCGCGGCGACGCTCGACGACGTCAAAGCCGTGCCGCTCGAGCGGCTGGCGGCCGAGCGGCTCGCGCCGTGCGGGCCGATGGAATCTATCCCCACGTCACTGGCGCCGATGCACGCAGAGCTGGGCGAAGCGGCATTCGATCACGCCGACTGGATGTGGGAACCGAAGCTCGACGGCTATCGTGCGCTTGCGCTCATCACGGAGGAGCGCGTCACGCTCAAATCGCGTCGCGGCCTCGAGCTCGGCTCATTCCCGCGCCTCGAGACAGAGCTCGCGAAGCAGGCAGTATCGAGCATGGTGCTCGATGGCGAACTCGTCGCGTTCGAGCCGGACGGCAAGCCTTCCTTCAACGCGATGCAGAACGTGCAGCCGAGCACCCCGGTGGTGTTTTATTGCTTCGACCTATTGCACTTTGCCGGGCTCAATTTGCGCAAGGCGCCGTACCGCGACCGGCGTCGCTGGCTCGCGCAATGCCTGTTGCCCTCGGCGCTGGTGCAGCTCGTGCATGCGTCCGAGCAAGGCAAGGCGCTGCAGCAGGCGGCGCGCGACAGCGGCCTCGAAGGCGTGGTCGGCAAGCACAAGGCGAGCGTCTACGAGGCGGGCAAGCGCTCCTCCTCGTGGCTCAAGGTTAAGGCGACGCAGAGCGGCGATTTCGTGGTCGGCGGCTATACACGCGGCAAGGGCTCTCGCGCCCCGTTTGGCGCGCTGCTCCTCGGCTACTGGGATGCCGAGAAGCTGCGCTACGCCTCGCACGTCGGCTCGGGATTCGATGACGCGACGCTCGCCCAAGCGAAGAAGCGGCTCGAGCCGCTGCGCCGCGATTCGTGCCCATTCGCCGAGAAGCCGGAGCTGCATAGTCCAACAGTGTGGGTCGAGCTCAAGGTCGTGGCGGAGGTGAAATTCCAGAACTGGACCGACGATGGCTTTTTGCGCGCTCCAGTGTTTCTGCGCTTCCGCGAGGACATCGATCCTGGGGACGTGCGGCGCCAGGTGGCGCGCAAGGCCGCGGTGCTCGAGGCGGATGACGAGATCGCAGCCATCCTGCGCCAGCTCGACAACACGAAGAGCTCGCTCACGCTCCTGCTCGGTAGACAACAGATCCGGCTTACGCATCTCGACCGCGTGTACTGGCCCGCCGATGCGGCGCTCAAGCAGCCCGCGCTCACCAAGCGCGATCTGCTGCGTTACTTCGCGCAAGTATCGCCGTTCATGCTGCCGCACCTCGCCGACCGGCCGCTCACCATGATCCGGATGCCCGAAGGCATCCGCGGTGAGCGCTTCTACCAGAAACACTGGAGCCAGGAGCGGCCGGCGTTCGTCGAGACGATTACGGTCTTTTCCGACCATAAGGACGAGTCACACGATTATCTGCTCTGCAACAACCTGCCGACGCTGCTCTGGCTTGCGCAGTCGGGCACGCTCGAGTTCCACGTCTGGCATTCGCGCGCGAAGCCGGCGCCAGACGCGAAAAGCAAGGAGACGGACTATGCGAGCTCGCTCGAGTCGCTCGAGCGCTCGGTGCTCAATTATCCGGACTACGTGGTGTTCGACATTGATCCGTACATCTACTCGGGCAAGGAGGCGCCCGGCGAGGAGCCCGAGCTCAACACCGTGGCGTTCGAGAAAGGGAAAGAGGTGGCCTTTCGGCTGCGCGAGCTATTGAACAGCATGGGACTCGAGCCCATCGTGAAGACTTCCGGCAAGACCGGGCTGCACGTCTTCCTGCCGATCCGCCGCACAATCGATTTCGACACCGCGCGGCAGGTTTCCGAATTCGTCGGCCGCCACCTGATGCGCTTGCACCCGAAAGACATCACCCTGGAGTGGAGCGTGCCCAAGCGGACGGGGAAGATCTTCATGGACTACAACATGAACGTGCGCGGCAAGACGCTGAACGTCGCCTATTCACCGCGCGGCGCCGCCGGCGCTCCTGTCTCGATGCCACTCACGTGGGAAGAACTCGCGCGCGCCCATCCGCTCGACTTCCGCATCACCAATGCGGCCACGCGCCTTGCGCAGACCGGCGACCGCTGGCAAGACACGATTGGCCGCAAGCAGAGCCTGGAGAAGGCTCTGGAGGGCGCAAAAGCTTGAAAAATCCCGTTGTATTACAATCCGTTCCCCCGCGAACCTACAGCAGGGAGTCAAGATGGCTGCACGATCGCTTGCGTCATTGACGGTGTCGTTCGGACTGGTCTCCATCCCGGTGAAGCTCTTCTCGGCGACCGAGGCAAGCCGCGCCATTTCGTTCAACCTGCTGCACAAGACCTGCGGCTCGCGCCTCAAGCAGCAGTACTTCTGCGTGAAGGAAGAAGTCCCGGTCGGGCGCGAGGACATGGCCAAGGGATACGAATTCGAAAAAGACAAGTACGTGATGTTCACGCCCGAGGAGCTCAAGGCGCTGGAAGAGGCCGGCACCCACACGGCGGAGATCACCGAATTCGCGCCAATCGATTCGGTCGATCCCGTGTACTTCGACAAGGCCTATTACCTGGGGCCCGACAAGGGTGGCGCCAAGCCCTATGCGCTGCTCGCGCGCGCGCTGCGCGAGAGCAAGCGCTGTGCGCTCGGCCGCTGGGCGGCGCGCGGCAAGCAGTACATCGTGATGATCCGGCCGGTGGAAGACGGGCTGGTGATGCAGCAGCTTCTTTACGCCGGCGAGGTGCGCTCGATCAAGGACATCGACATCCCGAAGACCGAGGTGCGCGAGGCGGAGCTCAAGCTCGCCCAGCAATTGATCGAGCAGCAGACGGCTGACAAGTTCGACCCGAGCGCGTACACCGACGAGGTGCGCGGACGCATCGAAGCGGCGATCCAGAAGAAGGTCGAAGGCCAGGAGATCACCATGGTCGAGGCCCCGGAGCCCGGCGCGCAGGTCATTGACCTGATGGAAGCGCTGCGCGCGAGTTTGGAGCGCAAGCCCGCGAAGCGCGCCCCAGCCGCCGCGCAACCCGCCAAACCGGCGCGCAAGGCGGCCGCGAAGAAGTAGCCGGTGCACCCGTACGGCGTGCGCGAGGTGCAGAAGCTCCTGCGCCTGCCGCGCAGCACCATCCGCATGCTGGTCGACGCGGGCTTCGTGTCACCCGCCCGCGGGCCACGCAATGCGTGGCGTTTCTCGTTCCAGGACTTGATCGTGCTGCGCACCGCGCAGGCGCTTGCAGATGCCAACGTGCCGGCGCGGCGCATCGCGCGTTCGATAAAGGCACTGCGGCGCCAGCTTCCCGAGTCGCTGCCACTGTCCGGCCTGAGCATCGCCGCGGAAGCCGACCGCGTAGTCGTGCGCGAGGGTAGCCGGCGCTGGCAGGCCGATACTGGGCAATACCTGCTTGGCTTCGAACCGGGCGCCGCCGACGGCTCGCTCAGGGTGCTTGAGCGGCCGGCGGGCGTGCCGCCGGCGCCGGACGCCGAAGCGTATGTCCATCGCGGCTGCGTGCTCCACGAGGCTGGATTGCTTGGGGAAGCAGAGCGCGTGTACTGCGAGGGCCTGGAGAAATGCGGCGGGGACGCCGTCCTGCTCTACAACCTGGGCGTGCTCTACGAAGACATGGAGCGCAAGACCGATGCGCTCGCCGCCTACGAGCGTTCGCTTGGCGCCGATCCGGCGTTCGCCGATTGCCACTACAACGTCGCGCTCCTCTACGAAGCGCTCGGCAAGCCGCGCGAAGCGATCCGGCACATGGCCCAGTACCGGCGCCTGCAGAAAAACACCTAGAACGAGCGCCCGATGCGCAGGTAGATCTTGGTCGACCCGGCCGGGTCGAGCCCCTTCGCCACGCCCGCGCGCAGCGTAGTGCCGAAGATATAACCGAACCGCGGCTCACTCATCAGCTCCACGCCCAAGCCGCGCCGATAGTGCGGCGCGTCGCCATGCTCCCAGGCGGCGCCGACATCGGCGAACAGGTTAAGCGCGACGCGATTGATGCCCAATGGCGGCACCATGAAATGCCGATCGATATCGGCGAGCGGCGCGCGCCATTCCACCGTCGTGACGCGTGCGCGGTGGCCCATCAGCGAAGGCGTGCCGGTGGTATAGCCGCGCAGCGCGAAATCGCGCTGGTTGAGGATCGGCAGGAGGATCACCTCGTCAGACTTGCTGCCGCCGAGCTCGAAGGGCTCGGCATCGCGCTGGCCATACGCCTCGTTCCAGCGCAGCGCCAGCACCGTCCTGCCGAGCGGCAGGTCTGCGCGCCAATCGGCGCGGTACACGTTGCCGCTGTACGCCGCGCCGAGCCCGCGCGAGGTCTCGGCGAAAAGCCGCAGCTCCTGACCTTCGCTCGGGCCTTCGGAGAGCCATTGCTGCCGGCGCGTGTCGACGCCGGCGACGAGGCCCGCCACACGCTCGTTCTGCACGCGGGTCGAGCCAAGCGCAAGGTCGTGGAACGTCTCTTCGTCTTGCGCCGCGCCGAGGCCCCAATACCAGCGGCGATTGAGGGCCAGTGAGCGCCAGAGCGAGACCCATTGGCCGTTTTGCTTGATGCTGTAGGCCTTGATCTTCGAGCGCGAGCCGTCGGGCTCGCTTGGGCGCACGATCAGGTCCCGGTTCACCACGATGCCGTGGCGGCCGTCGTACACATATTCTGCCCGGCCGAGGAGCTCGCCCTGCGTGACTTCCACGATCGGCGCGAGGAAGTATTGATGGAGCGCAAGCGCATCCATGCCGTAGACCACCGCGCCGAAGGCGATGGCACCATCGGCGATCTGCACGATGGGCGCCCACGCCGTAGGCCGCAGCGACGGCCAGGGCGAATAGGGTCGGTCAGCGCCTGCAAGCGTGGGCTCCGCCGTGCGTGGCGGCAGCGCTTGCGCGCCTTGCAGGCCGCGGCGCTCGAGCGGCTCCTGCGGCAGGTGGTACAGCCGTAGGGTTACGCCGTCCGCCTCGATCGTCGTGAGCAGTAGGTCGCCCGCTACCGGTGCGCTGATCTCGCGCACGCCGTACGCGGCGCGCGTCCAGCGGGCGAGCGAGCGGCTTTCGCGCGCCCACGACCACACGTCGTAGCGCTTGTCGTAATCGGCGACGAAGAACACTTCGTCGGGCGTTCGGCCGAAACGCGGCGAATGCTTAATCGCCTCGTCGGCCACCAGCACCCCCGGCGTGCCGTCGCTGACATCGAGAAGCGCCCAGACGCCGGCGCGCAGCGCGGTGATCACGACGCGTTCACCGCTCGCCGCGATGCCGCTCACGCTTTCACCTTCGCTGGCACGGTATAGCGAGCGCACCGGCGTGCCGTTCTCCAGTGCGACCACTTCCGCCGCGCCGCCAGCGACGCGCAACGCCGCGACGCGTCCGCCGCCCATATCGGCCGCAAAGCGGTGGCGCTGGCATTGAGTGATCGTGCGTCGCGTGCCGCGCGAATCCACATAGTGCAGGTTGTAAAGCAGGTTGTGATCGCGGCAGATCTCCTGCTCTGCCATCAGCACGCCATCACCAGCGGCAGCAAGATGCGTGTCGGGCTCGGTTGCGCGCAGCGCCCGCGGCGGCTCGCCGCCGCTCTGCCGCATGAGCTTGGGGCGCGTATAGCCGTCGGCCTGCACGTACCAGCGGGTGCCGCTCGCAGCGAGCACGGGGCCCGACACCGAAAACGCATGCACCAAGATCTCCCCCGCGACCGGCGCCGCCTCCGCCGGCGCCAAGCGCTGGCGCAGCCAATCGTGGTAATCGACCCAGAGCGCATCCATCCCGTCGCCAGTGACCGCGGCCGCGTTGCTCTGGACCCTGAATGGCACGACGTTGCCGCTGTAGTTATCGATGAACCGGCGGATCACCGAGTCGCCGTAGCGCTCGCGCAGGAAGGAGAAGAAGTAACTGCCGTAAAGGTAGTCCCGGTTGAGCGGAAAACCGCGGCCTTCGGCACTCACCTCACGCAGCGAACGCAGGCCGCGCGCGACTTCGGCGCGCATCATGCCGTCGTAGTAGCTGTTGCCGAGCCGGCCGTACCCGCGCGCGGCCTGCGATTCGTGGTACACGGCGAGGCCTTCGATAATCCAAGGCGGCTGCAGCACGTTCGGGAAGAAAGGCAATTGGCGGCCGAGCACGCCGCGCAAACGCAGCGGCGCGCCGCTTGCCTTATCGAGGTGCACGATATGGAAGAACTCGTGGCTCAGCACGAGCTCGAGCCAGTCGCGGTTCTGCAGCAGCTCGCCTTCGTCCGGCGGCGAGAGAAAAATGCCGCTGAAGTTGAACGGCACTGGCGAGGCGAAGCCGTTCGCGAAGTCGGCGGAGTCCATGAGGACGATGTGCGTGCGAAGCCGCGGCTGCCAGTCGAGGAGCGCTGTCGTGCGCAGGTACACGCGCTCGGCGAGCGCGGCTACCGTGCGCGCTTGCGCGCGATTCTGTTCGGCGAAATGGACGAGGAAGTGCTCGGTCTGCAGGGTGCGCCAGCGCAGCTCCGGGTCGACAAAGTGCAGCTCCACCCATTGGGCGCGCAGCGATGCGCTCCAGAGCAACAGTACCGCGCAAAGCGTCGTCAGCCGCAACGTCACTTGCGCGTTATAACAGCATGTCCCGCACGCTCGCGTTCGCCGTGCTCTGCTGGCCGCTTGCGGCCGCGGCGGGCGAGCGCTGCCTCGCCATCGATGGCGATACGCTGGTGTGCAATCACCAGAAAGTGCGGCTCACGAACGTGTATGCAGCCGAGCTCAACGAGGCGGGCGGCTATGCCGCCAAGCGGCGGCTGCAACTTATCGTTTCATCCGGCGAGGTGGTGCTGCGTCCTTATGGGCGGGACCGTTATGGGCGCACGCTCGCCGAGGTCTACGTGAACGGCCGTCGCATCGAGCAGACCGATATTGGGCCGCGAGCCGGGCGTGGCGCCAACTGGAATGTCGATCGGCACCATCACCTCGGCATTCGAAAAAGGCCGCTTTGAAAAACATTCCGGCTTTCGTCGGCCCCGGGCGACGGCACTGTCACCACAGGGACTTGGCCGGTTAGTCGTTACGTTGCCACGCCAAATAAATCACGTTATTCTGGCTGCGCACGCCTGACGGCCGTCAGACGCACGAGAACTACAAAAACCGCAGTAAACACGTGAATTGGGAAGCGCTTTGGCCGAACGGGGAGGGAACTGCTTTGTCCCATGCCGCGCGTCGCGGCGCGACTACGCACGCGCAGGCTTCGTAACGCTTTCTCTTCCCGGCCGCTGCAAATCCAAAAACCGTTGTTGCTTGCGCGCCCCTGTCGTGCGCGCCGCGCTCGTAAAAGAAAGCCGGAGTGACGAGATGACTAACTTCCCCGCCAGGCGCGCGCAGCGCGCCGCGCAATCGCTGGGTTTCGTTTTTCTCGCCATCGCGAGCAGTTACCTCTATGCACAGCAGCGCCCCGACGCCGGCCAGGTGCTCGAGCAGACACGCCAGCCGCTTCGCTTGCCCCCGCCGGCGGAGCCCGTACTGCCGCAGCCGCCGGAGCCCAAGCCCGCGCTGCCGGCGCTGCCGCAGCTCAAGGTCAAGGTCCAGCAGTTCACCTTCACCGGCAACACGCTTTACTCGGAGGCGCAGCTTCAATCCTTGGTCGAGGAGTTCATCGGCAAGGAGCTCGATTTCGAAGGCCTGAACGAGGCGGCGACGAAAGTGCGCGCGTTCTATCGTGCGCGCGGCTACTTCCTCGCCCAGGCTTATCTGCCGCAGCAGGCGATCCACAGCGGCAGAGTCGAGATCGGCATCCTCGAGGGACGCATCGGGCAACTGGAGCTCGATCGCCGCTCGGGTACGCGCATCGCGGACAGCCTGCTCGTCGGCATCCTTGGCACGCATCTCAAGCAGGGCGAGATCATCACCGAGACCGGCCTCGAGCGGCCGCTGCTTATCATCAATGATCTGCCCGGAGCACAGGTGACCTCCGAGATCCGGCCGAGCACGACGCTCGGCGCCGCCGACCTGCGCGTGAACGTTTCGCAGGCGGGCGGGCCGTTTAACGGCTTCGTCGATGCCGACAACCATGGCAACCGCTTCACCGGCGAGTACCGCGCGGGCGCGAACCTCAACTGGAACACGCCGCTCGGTTATGGCGACCAGGCAAGCTTCCGCGGTTTCGCCTCCGACGAAGGCATGTGGTACGCCCGCTTCGCCTACCTCATTCCCGTCTGGTACTACGGCACGCGCGTTGGCGTGAGCTGGTCGAAGTTCGAATACCGGCTGGCGAAGGACTTCGCCAACCTCAATGCGACAGGCGAGGGTGAGGTGAAGAGCATCTACGCCTTTCACCCGATCGTGCGCACGCGCAACAGCAACTTTATCGCGCAGCTGTCGTACGAGGACAAGCGGCTCGTCGACGTGATCCGCAATCCGCCGCCGGGAAGCTTGGAAGAGCGCGACATCAGCGATTACAAGCTGGGCGTGGTCGGCGACTTTCGCGACGGGCTGTTCGGCGGCGGCCTCAGTGCCTATGCATTCACCTTCACGCATGGCGAGCTCGGCATCGAACCGCCCAGCGTGCTGCAGGCGGACCAAACGACCGGCCACCACACGAACGGCGGCTTCAGCAAATACAACGTTGACGCACGTCGCCTCCAGCGCGTTACCGATCACGCAAGCCTGCTCCTCTCCGCGTCCGGCCAGCGCGCAACGAAGAATCTAGCCTCGGCGGAGAAGTTCTCGCTCGGGGGACCGAACGGCGTGCGCGCCTTCCCGGTCGGCGAGGCGACGGCCGACATCGGCCTCATCGTCACGGTGGAAGGCCGCTACATCGTCCCGAACTTCAAGATCTTCGGCGGCGACTTCTCGGCGGCTACGGCTTCGGCATGTCCGCGGGACAGGACGGCGGCTTCCTCGTGCGCGCGAGCGCAGCGTGGAAGACCCACGGCACGGCGCAAGCGGATACCGCGCAGCGCGTGCCGCGCGTCTGGCTGCAAGCGATCAAATGGTTTTAAGGAGAGACCCGGTGGACTTTTTTCCGGATCTCAAGGTTTCTGACAATGCGCGAGATAGCGCCGACCTAAGCTCGTCGACGCAGCTCGCTATGGCTGAGGTTTAAAGGGAGAGCACCATGGCAACAACGAAGCGCGCAAGTCCCAGCAAGCGTTCCCGCACGCAGATGCGAAGCTACGCCGGCACGGAGCGCGGGTTGCGCACCCAACCGCGCGTGATCGCCTTTGCAGTGGCTTTGCTGCCATGGAGCTTCATAAGCCCCGCATACGCCGATGTGGCGCCAAGCACGCTGCCCACCGGCGGCACGGTGACTGCCGGTTCCGCAAACATTTCGACGTCCGGGTCGAACATGCAGATCACGCAGGGCTCGAGCTCGGCGATCCTCAACTGGCAGAGCTTCTCGATCGGCTCGGGCGCCTGGGTGAACTTCAGCCAGCCGAGCTCCTCGGCGATTGCGCTGAATCGAGTTCTCGGCAACAACCCGTCCGAAATCTTCGGCCGCCTTACGGCCAACGGCCAGATCTTCCTCAGCAACCCGAACGGCGTCCTCTTTGCGCCCGGCGCCGCGGTCGACGTCGGTGCGCTCTTCGCCACAACGCTCTCGATCGCGGACAAGGATTTTCTCGCCGGCCGCTATAACTTCTACAACGCGGGTCGCGCCGGCTCGGTCATCAACCAGGGGCACATCGTCGCAGCCAATGGCTACGCCGCGCTTGCCGGCCCGCAGGTGCGCAACGACGGCATCATCGTCGCCAACGCCGGCACCGTAGCGCTCGCCGCGGGCGATCGCGTCCAGCGCCAATGCGCTGCTCGACACGGTCGTCAACAACAGCGGCATCATCCGCGCGCATTCGCTCATCGAGCGCAATGGCGAAATCATCCTCGATGGCGGCTCGGCCGGCGTCGTGAGCCACAGCGGCACCCTCACTGCGTCCGGCACCGAAGCCGGCACGACGGGTGGCACAGTCAAAGTGCTCGGCCAATACGTCGGGCTTTTCAACGGCTCGAGGATCGATGCATCGGGCGACGCCGGCGGCGGTAGTGTCTTCGTCGGCGGAAATTTCCACGGTACCGGACCCGATCAGAACGCTTTCCAGACATACGTCGATGGAAATTCGTCGATCAATGCAAGCGCTATTAGTCGCGGCAATGGCGGAAACGTTGCCGTGTGGTCAAACGACAGCACAAAGTTCTACGGCAATATCTCTGCGCGTGCGGGCAACACGGGTGGAGATGGCGGCTTTGTAGAAGTTTCCGGAAAGAACGCGCTCGTGTATGCAGGCTTTACGGATTTGCGAGCACCCAGTGGCCAAGTCGGCACTCTGTTACTCGACCCGAATGATCTTACGGTTGTCCATGCGGCGGCGAGCACTGGCACGAACGTTACCTGTACGCCCGGTACCTGTCTGCTACCGACGGTAGCGCCATTTACTGACACCGCAACGGCTTCCGGCGCCCAGATTACCGATGGTTCGCTGAACCTGCAGTTGGCGACAGGAAACGTTACGGTAAACGGCGACGGTATTACGTCGAATACAGATGTCTCTATCGACCTGGTAGCTCACACGCTGAACTACAACTCGACCGCCGGTATCTGGCTTGGCGGCACTTATACGAGCACCGTCGTTGGCGGAACGCTGAACCTCAGTTTCGCGACGACGCTCGACCTCACCCCCGTGCATAACGTGGCTGGTGTGGTCACAGTAAGTG
>VBCM01000065.1 GCA_005883675.1 Betaproteobacteria bacterium | reverse complement strand
CCGAAAGTCGGCGTCACCGGATTCTGCATGGGCGGGGCGCTGACCGTGCTCTCCGCCGTCAACGTGCCGGAGGCGGACGCCGCCGTGATCTGGTATGGCTATCCGCCGCTCGAGTACGTCGACGCAAGCAAGATCAAGGCGCCGCTCCTCGGCCATTGGGCGACGCAGGACCAGGCGTTCGTGATCGGCGGCGTCGATGCGCTCGAGAAGAAGCTACGCGACGCCAACGTCAAGTTCGAGTTCCACCGCTACAACTGCAAGCACGCCTTCGCCAATGAGACCGCCGACCAGAAGAAGCTCGACATGCTGAAGTACGACTCCAAGGCCGCCGAGCTCGCGTGGCAGCGCACGATCGACTTCCTCGCGAAGCACATTAAATAGAGTTCGGGGACGGAGCCCGAACTCCGCCAGGCTAGAACGTCTCGCTCGGCTCCGGCGTGGCCGGCAATTCGGCCGCGGCCGGGATAGCGACCGGCTGCGTGGCAGGCGCGGATGCGGTCGTGGTCGTGCCGCAGCTCTTCTCGATTGTCGCCTTCTGCACCGCTTCGTACTCGCCCTTCAGGCGGCCGTACTCCGCTTCCCGGTCCTTCGTGCCGCCGATGAAGAAGATGGCCGGCCAGAAGAGCACCGCGCTCACGGCGACGATCGCCTTGTCGTTGTCCGCCTTCTTGTCGAGGCGGCCGGCGAGCTGCGCGGCGTGCGCTTGGATGCGGGCCGCCTCAGCGGCAAGCTGCTCGCAGTTGTACGAGTTGTACTGCATGGGTGACACATAGCTCGCGGCGATATCCTTCGAGGCCGTCGCGCAGCCTGTCGCGACAATCGCGGCTAGGGAAACCAGGCGCTTCACTGAACTCCTCCTCCGGCAAGCCTTCCCCGCGGGAAGGTCGCCCGCAGCCTAGGGGAGCGCCTGAGGCCGTTCCATCGCGCAGCGTGCGCCGGTAGGACCGAGGCCGAGTAGAGTCAGTGATGAAAATAGGGCTCTGACCCCGATTTCTACTGTTTGGGAATGCCCGCGCGCTCGACGACGCGCGTCCAGCGCTTCGTCTCCGCGGCATAGAAATCCTTGAGCTCCTCGGGCGTGCTGGCGCGGCCCTCGACGCCGAGCTCGGCATAGCGCTTCTGCACCTCGGGCGCGGCGAGCGCCTTGACGAGCGCGCCGCGCACCTTGTCGATCACCGGGCGCGGCGTCTTCGCCGGCGCGGCAAGCGCGTTCCACGAGGCGACGTCGTAGCCCGGCACGCCCGCCTCGATCACCGTCGGCACATCGGCCAGCCCGGAGAAGCGCTTCGCCGCCGTCACGGCGAGCGCCCGTAGCTGCCCGGAGCGGATTGCGGAAAGGAGCGGCGCGATGAAGTCGAAACCGAGGTCGAGGTTGGCGTTCCTCACGGCGACGATCACCTCGCCCGTGGTCTTGTGGGGCACGACGAGCGCGTCGATGCCCGCGGTGGAGAGAAAGAGCTCGGCGGCAAGGTGCTGCGTGCCGCCCGGTGAGATGGTGCCGACGTTGAGCTTGCCGGGATTCGCCTTGGCGGTGGCGAGCACGTCCTCGAGCGTTTTGAGCTTCGATTGCGCGCCGGTCACGATCACCATGCTGAAGTAGCCGACGGTCGAGATCATGGCGAAGTCGTTCGCCGGATCGTAGGGCAGCGACTTGAAGAGCGCCTGGCTCACGGCGTTGCCGTTGGTGAGCAGGAGCAGCGTGTGCCCGTCCGGTTCGGCGTGCGCGACGGTCTCCGCGGCGCGAATGCCCCCCGCGCCCGGCAGGTTCTCGACCACGATCGGCTGGCCGAGCTCCTCGCCGAGCTTCGGCGCGATGGTGCGCGTGGTGATGTCGGCGACGCCGCCGGGGCCGAAGGGCAGCACGATGTGAACCGGTTTCGTCGGATATGCCTGCGCAAACGCAAGCAGCGGCGCAACGCACAGCACGGCGAGCAGCTTCCTCATCGGAGGAGCTCCTCTACCGTGAAGCGCCGTGGAATCAGGCGCTGCTTGTAGGCGCAATCGATGGCGAGCTCGAGGTTGTGTCGATTCGCTTCGAGCCCATGCGGCAAGCCGGGCGGATTGCCGGCCGCCTCCTTGCTCTCGACAAGCGCGCGATACACCTCATCCGCCGCCATCAGCGGCACGGTGTTTTTCACCACCACGAGGTGGTTGAGCTGGATCCCGCCATGCTTTTCGCCCCAGCGCTTGCCCGCCTCCTCCGGATTGCGGATGACGGGCTTTAGTTGCGGATCGGTGGGGATCGCGCCGAGGATCGCGGCGTCGAGCTCGCTCGCTTTCAGCATCGCCGTGATCTCCTTGCCGGCGCTCGCGCGCTCGACGTTCGGCGGGTCGCGGAACTCCGCGACATGCGCCTCCTCGAACGTCACCCACTTCACGCGCGAGATGTCGATGCCGTGATCCTCGGCGAGGATGCCGCGTATCCAGGCGCCCGTCGTCACGGAGTACGAGCGAACCCCGACGCGCTTGCCGTGGAGATCCTCCGGTGCCACCGCCCCGCGCGCCGCGTTGTACACGAGGTACGGGTGCTGGTAGCGCGCGAGCACGCTGAAGGGCAACAGCCGGTAGGGCTTGTCGTACGCCTTGGCGATGAGATAGGTGATGATCGCCATCTCGGCGACGTCGAACTCGAGATCGCGCACCACGCGCTTGAAGAATTGCGCGGCGCTGCCTTTCACCTCGACGAAGTTGAACTTGTCGGTACGCGTCTTGAACTGCTTCGTGACCTCGTGGTCACCCATCAGGGTCTTGAGCATGCGCGGATTTTAAAGCGGCAGGCCCGCGTACTGTTCGGCGAGCGCCACCTGCGCGTGGTGCGACGATTGCAGGTACTCGAGCTCGTACTCCTGCGCGCGGTGGTCGAAGGCGCTCGCGTCCGGAAAGCGGTGCAGCAGCATCGTGAGATACCAGGAGACGCGGACGGCGGCCCAGACGCGGCGCAGCGCGGTGCTGCTGTACGCGTCCAGCGCCGCCATGGAGCCGTCGCGGTAGTACTCGACGAGTGCGCGTGCCAGGTAGTAGACGTCCGACACAGCGAGATTGAGGCCCTTGGCGCCGGTGGGCGGCACGATGTGCGCCGCGTCGCCGGCGAGGAAGAGCCGCCCATACTGCATCGGCTCCGCGACGTAGCTTCTTAGCGGCGCGATCGACTTCTCGATCGACTGCCCGGTCACGATGCGCTCGGCCCAGGAGCGCGGAAAGCGCGCCCTGATCTCCTGCCAGAAGCGCGCGTCGGGCCAGTCGTCGATGCGCGTGTCGAGCGGCACCTGGAGGTAATAGCGGCTGAGCGTGGGATTTCGCTGCGAGGCGAGCGCGAAGCCGCGCGGCGAGTGGCAGTAGGCGATCTCGGGGAGCGGCGGCACCGGCGCCAGCACGCCCAGCCAGCCGAAGGGATAGATCTTCTCGTACTCGCGCAGCACGCCCGCGCAGTCCACGCGCTCGGCTTCTCCATGCACGCTGAAGCGCACGTACGGGCGCTGCGACGCGATGTCCATCGGCTGCACGTCCTCGGCCTCGGTCATGAGCGCAGCGCCGCGCCGCTCGGCGGCGGCGAAGAGATCCTCCTGCAGATTCGTCTGGCCATAGGCGACGAATTGCTTTCCCAGGTGGCGGTTGATATCGATCAGGAACTCGCGTCCGCCCCACACGATCCAGACGCCGTCGTGCCGATGGCCTTCGTGCTCGAGGCGAGCGGCGAGACCGTTCTCGCGCAGCACATCGATGGTCCACGGCTCGAGCACTCCGGCGCGGATGCGCCCGAGCACGTGGCTGCGCGTTTGCCGCTCGAGCACCACGCTCTGCACGCCGTTGCGATGCAGGATCTCGGCGAGGAGCAAGCCCGCCGGCCCGCCGCCGATGATCGCGACCTGCGTGCGCAAGTCAGCGCGCGCCGGGGACGCGGCGCGTCTTCAGGAACGCTTCGAGCGTCTCGCCGCGGAACGCGGACACCATCTCCGGGTTCGACACGCCCTTGATGCGCGCGAATTTCTCGAGGCAGAAGAAGCTCGCGCCGTAGTCCTGCATCGCCTTCCAGTCCAGGCGCCGCACCATCTCGCGCTCTTCGGGGGTCAGGTCTTTCATTGCGGCATCGGGGTCGCGCTTGAAAAGCTCGCGCACCTCCTTGCGCGTGAAGCTGTGCAGGAAGCGGTTGAGCCGCAGGCCCTTGGCGCTTCTTTCCAAATTAAAGACGTAGCTCAAGCGCGCTGTTACAAATATTACGTACTAAGTACGGAATTCATTCGAAGAGGGCCACTGCCATGGCGGTCGTCATCGGCAGGTAGTAGTTCTGGTGGCGCTTCTTCGCGCGCTCATCGAGCGCGCCGCGCATGATGAGCCACATGATGACTTCCGCCCCTTCGTTGCCGCCCAGGCGCATGAAGTCCTCGATGCTCATGGCGGCGAGGCGCTCCGGATCGCGGTCGATGAGCTCGAGGAACTCGCGGTCCCATTCCTCGTTGTTGTAGCCGGCGCGCTCGCCGATCATCTGGTGCGAGAGCCCGCCGGTGCCGACCATCGCGACGTTGAGGTCCTGGGGATAGCTCAAGATCGCGCGGCGGATGGCCTGGCCCAGCCGGTAGCAGCGCCGCGGCGTCGGCAGCGGGTGCTGCAGCACGTTGACCACGAGCGGAATGACCGCGCCCGGCCAGTCGGGTTTGGAGGGCCACATCATGGTGAGCGGCGAATGCAGGCCATGATCGAGCGGCAGATCCTGGAAGAGTGATAGGT
>VBCM01000150.1:27361-38794 GCA_005883675.1 Betaproteobacteria bacterium | reverse complement strand
GGGTCCGAGCGCCATGCCGAGGCTGGAGACCATCGCCGCGGCGCCGAGCACGGTGCCCATGATCTGCTGCCCGAAGTAGTCCCGTGCCAGCACCGCATAGAGCGGCATCACGCCGCCGTAGGCAAAGCCGAACACCGCGGCGACCGCGTAGAACTCCTGCAGCCGGTTCACGAACACGAAGCTGCCCACGCCAAGCGCCTGAAGCATGAGGCCGGCGATCAGCACGCGCTTCGCGCCGTAGCGATCGCCGAGCAGGCCCAGCACGACCCGGCCGCCGAGACCGGCGAGGCCTTCCAGGCTGTAAATAGAAACGGCCGCGAGCGTCGGGATGCCGCAGGCGACGGCGTAGCTGATGGTGTGGAAGATCGGGCCGGCGTGCGTGGCGCAGCAGGCGAAGAACGTCAGGGCGAGCACGATGAACGGCGCGGAAACCAGCGCGTCGGCAACACGCACCCGCTCCGCCGTAGCGCTGGCAGCGCCACCCGCCTCGGCAACGGGCGTCGGGCGGACGAACAGCGCCGCCGGAATCAGCAGTGCCCAGACGAGCAAGCCGATGATCAACTGCGCGCTACGCCAGTCGTGCGTCGTCAGCAGCCAGGCGGCAAGCGGCGAGAGGGTCAGCGGCGCGACGCCGATGCCCGCGGAGACCAGCGAGACCGCGATGCTGCGATGGCTCGGCAACCAGGCGCTGACCGCCGTCATCATCGGCACGACGAAGCTGCCCGCCGAGAGGCCGACGATCACGCCGTAGGCGAGCAGGAATTGCAGCGGGCTCGCGGCGCGGCTCGCGAGGACCAGCCCGAGGCCCAGCAGCACCGAGCCGGCCAATACCACCGGCCGGGTACCGTAGCGATCGTTCAGCGCTCCCCAGCCGAAGCCGGCCGCCCCCATGATCAGGAAGTTGAGCGTCATGGCGCTCGACACGCCGGTGCGCGACCAGCCGGTCGCTTGCGTGATCGGTTGCAGGAACACTGCGAGCGACATCATGGCGCCGACCGCGACGCAGCTCATCAGGGCGCCGATGCCCACCACTACCCAGCCGTATCTGAGGTTCATGCCCATAGTCGTTCGGGGCGGGGCCAGATCGACATCAGCGGTGCATCTCGTCCGCCCGCCGCGTGAAGGCGTCGACCATGGTGTCGGCGATCTGGTTGAACAGCGGCTCGAGCAGCCTTGCCAGCGTGCGGCTCGCGAACTGGTAGCGCATCGAATACTCGATCTGGCAGGCGTGCTCGCCGAGCGGCGTGAAGCGCCAGGCGGCGCTGAACTGCCGGAACGGTCCCTCCACGAGCCGCATGACGATGGCGCGGCCGGGCTGGTTCTCGTTCTCGGTCGTGAAGGACTGCCGGATGCCGCGCAGCCCGGCGCTGAGCGTGGCGCGCTTGTGCGCGCCGCTTTGCTGCACGCGGGCTTCGAGGCACCAGGGCAGGAAGCGCGGATAGGCCTCGATATCATCGACGAGCGCGTACATCTGGGCCGCCGCGTGCTCGACGATCGCCGACCGGGTAATCGCCTTCATGCACTAAAATTCTTCATGTCCATCGTCGATAACCGCAAGGCGTCCCACGATTATTTCATCGAGGAGCGCTACGAGGCCGGCCTCGCGCTCGCGGGCTGGGAAGTGAAGGCGATCCGCGCCGGCCGCGCGCAGATCGGCGATGCCTACGTCATGGTGCGCGGAGGCGAACTTTATCTCATCGGCGCGCACGTCAGTCCCTTGCCCACGGTCTCGACGCACTTCGTACCCGACCCGACGCGCACGCGCAAGCTCCTCATGCATGCGGAGGAGATTCGCCGGCTGATCGGCAAGGTGGAGCAGCGCGGCTATTCGCTCATCCCGCTCAATCTGCACTACGCCAAGGGACGGATAAAACTGGATCTCGCGCTCGCGCGCGGCAAGCTCAAGCACGACAAGCGGGCGGACGAGCGCGAGCGGGAGTGGAACCGGGAGAAGCAGCGCCTGATGCGCAGCAGCCGCTAGGCGGTCGCGGATTTCTTGGCGGGCGGCGTCTCGGCGAGCGAGAGCCAGGTCGATACCACGGTATCCGGATTGAGCGACAGGCTCTCGATGCCCTGCTCCATCAGCCAGCGCGCGAGATCCGGGTGGTCGGAGGGCCCCTGGCCGCAGATGCCGACGTACTTGCCGTGCTTGCGGCAGGCGCGGATCGCCATGGCGAGCATGCTCTTCACCGCCGCGTCGCGCTCATCAAACCCCTCGGCCACGAGCCCCGAGTCGCGGTCGAGGCCCAGCGTCAGCTGGGTGAGGTCGTTGGAGCCGATGGAAAAGCCGTCGAAGAGCTCAAGGAACTCCTCGGCCAGCACGGCGTTGGAGGGCAGCTCGCACATCATGACGATGCGTAAGCCATTGGCGCCGCGCTTCAGGCCGTTCTGCTCGAGCAGCGCGAGCACCTGCTTGGCTTCATTTACCGTACGCACGAACGGCACCATCAGCTCCACGTTGGTGAGGCCGAGCGTCTCGCGCACCTTGCGTAGCGCCGCGCACTCGAGCTCGAAGCACTCGCGGAACGACGGCGCGATGTAGCGCGAGGCGCCGCGGAACCCGAGCATCGGGTTTTCTTCGTCGGGCTCATAGCGCTCGCCGCCCAGGAGCTTGCGGTACTCGTTCGACTTGAAGTCCGACAGGCGCACGATCACGGGCTTGGGCCAGAAGGCGGCGGCAATGGTGGCCACGCCCTCCACCATCTTCTCGATGAAGAAAGTGCGAGGATCGGGATAGCCGCGGGTCGCCTCGGCGACCTTGCGTTTGAGCGCCGGCTCGAGCTTGGCGTGCTCGAGGCAGGCGCGCGGATGAACGCCGATCTCGTTGTTGATGATGAACTCCAGCCGCGCGAGGCCGACGCCGGCATTGGGCAGCTGCGCGAACTCGAACGCGAGCTGCGGATTGCCGACGTTCATGGCGATCTTTACCGGGATGCGCGGCATGTCGCCGCGCTCGCGGCTAGACACCTCGAAGGGCAGCAGGCCCTCGAACACGCTGCCGGTATCACCTTCGGCGCAGGACACCGTGACCGGCTGAGCGTCCTTCAGCCGCTCGGTCGCCTCGCCGGTGCCGACCACCGCCGGGATGCCGAGCTCGCGGGCGATGATCGCCGCGTGGCAGGTGCGGCCGCCGCGATTGGTGACGATCGCCGCGGCGAGCTTCATCACCGGCTCCCAGTTCGGGTCGGTCATGTCGGTGACCAGCACATCACCCTGCTTCACCCGCGACATCTGCGCGGCGTTCGGTATGACGCGCACCGTGCCGCTGCCGATCTTGTTGCCGATCGCGCGACCGGTGACGAGCGTGCGCGAGCGGCCTTTCAGCGCATAGCGCTCCTCGACATCGCCGCGCTTGCGCGACTTGACGGTCTCGGGGCGCCCCATTCGATGTCCATCGGCCGGCCGTAATGGCGCTCGATCGCCACGGCGTAGCGCGCGAGCTCCAGCACTTCGGGGTCGGTGAGCGAGAAGCGATGCCGCTCGGCCTCCGGCACCTCGACCGTGCGCGTCGATTGACCAGCGCTCTGGGCGCGGGCGAAGACCATCTTTTGGAGCTTGGAGCCGAGCGCGCGGCGCACGATGGCAGGCCGGGCGCGCTCGAGCATCGGCTTGTGGACATAGAACTCGTCGGGATTGACCGCGCCTTGCACCACGAGCTCGCCGAGCCCGTAGGACGAGGTAATGAACACGACATCGCGGAAACCCGACTCGGTGTCGAGCGTGAAGAGCACGCCGCTCGCGCCCAGGTCGCTGCGCACCATCTGCTGCACGGCGGCCGACAACGCCACATCGGCGTGCGCGAAGCCCTGATGGACGCGGTATGAGATAGCGCGATCGTTATAGAGGGACGCGTAGACGTGCTTGATCGCGGCCAGCACGTTGTCCACGCCGCGGATGTTGAGGAAGGTCTCCTGCTGTCCGGCGAAGGACGCTTCGGGCAGATCCTCTGCCGTCGCGGAGGAGCGGACAGCGAATGAGGCGTCGCTTGAAGTTTTCTTTTCAAGCTCTTGATAGAAAGCGCGGATCTCGCGCTCAAGAGCGCCCGGAAAGGGCGCCGCGGCGATCCAGGAGCGGATCTCCTTGCCGCAGGCAGTGAGTGCACTGACGTCTTCGCAGTCGAGGCTCGAGAGCTTGGCGGCGATGCCATTTCGCCCAGCGAGGCATTCTTGCCTCCGACCTGCGGCAGATCGGAAAGGCGCAGGTCCTTGAGCCACGCTAGGCGCATTGGCTTAGTATTTTAGAGATCATGACGCAGCGCCGCACCGTGTTTTTCATCTCCGACGGCACAGGCATCACGGCGCAGATGCTGGGCCATAGCCTGCTGACGCAGTTCGAAGGCGTGGAGTTCAATCAGGTCACCCTGCCTTTCGTCGACAGTACCGAAAAGGCCGAGGACTGTCTTGCGCGCATCGAGGCGGCGGGCGTGAACGGCAATGGCCAGCCGATCGTGTTCTCGACGCTGGTCAATCAGGACGTGCGCGCGGTGGTGCGCAAAGCGAATGCGCTGTTCCTCGATTTCTTCGAGACGTTCATCGACCCGCTGGAAGCGGGCCTGGGCGTGAAGTCGAGCCATACCATCGGGCGCTCGCACAGCGCCATGGACAAGAAGGAATACCACCAGCGCATCGAGGCGATCAATTTCGCCATGGCGCACGACGACGGCGCTTCGCATCGCGAGCTCGGCCAGTCCGACGTGATCCTGATCGGCGTGTCGCGCAGCGGCAAGACCCCGACCAGCCTATATCTCGCGCTGCAGTTCGGCGTGAAGGCGGCCAACTATCCGCTCATCCCCGAGGATTTCCAGCGCATGAAGCTGCCGGAGGCGCTGCGGCTCCATAAGCCCAAACTCTTCGGCCTGACCATCGCGCCGGAGCGCCTGCACGAGATCCGCAAGGAGCGGCGCCCCGACAGTCGCTATGCGGCGCTCGACAACTGCCGTTACGAGGTCGAAGAAGCCGAGAGCCTCATGCGCCGCGAAGGCATCCACAACATCAACTCGACAACGAAGTCGATCGAGGAGATCGCCACCACGATCCTCCGGGAGCTCAGGATTCACCGCCAAGTCTATTAGGCGAGTCGCGGTTGACGGGCAATTACCGTAAGCGTAGTTTATCCGCCCGTCCGGTTGGCCTTGGGAGGAGGCAGCCTGTGATGCTCCTGCAGCAGATGCAACTTCGGTGTACCGGCTGTAACCGAAGGCTGGGAGACTTCGTCAATGAAGTCCAAGCGGGCCAGCTAATTTTGGAATTGAAATGCCCAAGGTGCGGACAACCCCATGTCGAGGTGATCCGGCCGGCTGCATCGCACGACGCCAAGCCGGCAGTAAGCGGACGAGCGTGACCATCTAGCAGCAAGAGCCCCGATGAGGGCCGCACAGAGGTCCAACGAGGCCCCTTTTGAGCGCCGCGAGCGCCTCACACTACGTCTAAAGGAGACAGGTGATGAAGCGCACAGCACTCTTGGCAGTGGCAGCCGTTCTCATGGTGGCATCGCAGGCCAGCGCGCAAAGTGTCCATCTCAAGGGAGGCGCGCATTCAGAACCGTCGTTTATCGACCAAGGCCTAAGGCTCACCGCCGGCGGTGCGCTGGCGGGCTTGGGCAATGGGGATGTCTTTATCACTCTCAGCGCACAAGCTAACGTCAGCTCCACGTGCACCAACCAGGGCGGCAATCAGGCCCCGGGTCAAAATCCCGCGCCGCTCACCGTCACCGGCACGCAGTCGATTCCGGCAAGCGAGATAAAGAACGGCAATGTCGCCTTCTTAGTCACGACGAACCAACCTCAGACGCCGGTACCGGGCGCCCCGGGCTGTCCGAATCCGAACTGGAGGGAAGACATCAACGATCTCGCCTTCACTTCGGCGACGATCACCGTCCAGCAACCAGGCTCGACGGGGCCCGTCGTGCTGACCGTCGTATGCACCTTTGCCGCGCCAACGGAAGACGGCTCGGTCGCAGCAAGGGATGTAAGCTGCACGCAGCGGTGAGTTGACAGCAAGGCCGGGAGCGCTGCGTCGCTCTCGGCCGTTATGACCTGAAAGCCGCGTAAAGGCAGATCGCCGCCGTAGCGGCGACGTTCAGCGACTCCGATCCCTCAGCAAGCGGGATGGTAATGCGCGCCGCGGCGCGCGCCTGCAATTCGGACGACACGCCGGCGCCCTCGGCGCCGAAGAGCCAGCCCAGGGGTCCCGACAAATCGGCCTCGCGAAGCGGCTGCCCGCCGCTCGGCACGGTACATAGGACCCGCCCGGCAAAGCTCTCGAGTACAGGCTCGAGCGACTCGACCTGCGTAATCTGCAGCGCGAAATGGCCGCCCTGCCCGGCGCGCAGCACCTTGGGCGACCAGGGATCGGCGCAATGGCGGTCGACGACAACTTCGCCGGCGCCGAACGCTGCAGCGCTGCGAATGATGCCGCCGACGTTGCCCGCGTCCTGCACCCCTTCGAGGAACACCGATGGACCGTCGCGTCGCAGCTCGGGCAGCGCGATCTCGGCAGCGATCCCGGGCGGCGTATCGGCATCGGCGATGGCGCCGAAGGCGACCCCGGACAGCACCACCGGCTCCCGCGCGAGGGCGGCGATTTCGGGCTTGGCGAGCGCGGCCTCGGTTGCAAGGACCGCGACCGGCTTGATGCCGGCGGCAAGTGCGGCGGCCAGCAGATGCGGGCCTTCGATCATTACCCGGCGCTCGGTACGACGCAGGCGGCCGTCGCGCGCGAGCTTCGCCCAGCGCTTGACGCGGGCGTTGTCGCGCGAACGGATGATCAAACCGAGCGTTTCGAGCGCAGCTCGTGCCGCGCTTTGCGCAGCATCTGGTCGACGAGATCGACGTGCGGCGCGGCGTCCGCGATGCCGCGCACGTCCGCATAAGCGCGCTGCAGGCGCTTGCGCTCGCGGTCGAACTTGGTGAGCTTGGCGCGCTCGCCGATAAGCGCGGTGCCCATGGCGAGCTTCATCGCGTCGCAGCACATGCGGTAGCTGCGGATGCGCAACTCCTCGGCCATCGCGGTCCAGCTCGAGGCGAAGAGATCGCCCTGGAAG
The DNA here is from genome assembly GCA_005883675.1 of Betaproteobacteria bacterium. Classification (GTDB taxonomy): domain Bacteria; phylum Pseudomonadota; class Gammaproteobacteria; order Burkholderiales; family SG8-39; genus SCGC-AG-212-J23. The sequence continues at coordinate 31,753 of VBCM01000150.1, read as the reverse complement.
AAGATCCCCACCGCGTAGAAGCTGCGGCGGTGTATTTCCGAAGGCCCATGGCGGCCGAGCGCGTGGAGGTGCTCCGCGGTGGCGTAGCCCTTGTGCTTGTCGAAGCCGTACTGCGGGTAACGGTCGTGCAGTGCCGTCATCTCGGCGTCGCGCGCAGTCTTGGCGAGGATCGAGGCGGCGGAAATCGGCCGCTCGCTCGCGTCGCCGTCGACGATCGCGCGCGCCGGGCAGCCGAGGCCCGGGGGGCAGGAGTTGCCGTCAATGAGCGCTTCGCTCGGCTGGATCGGGAGCGCCGCGACGGCGCGCCGCATCGCGAGCATCGAGGCGTGGAAGATGTTGAAGCGGTCGATCTCCTCCACGGTGGAAAACGCCACCGCCCAGGCGGTCGCGCGCTCCTTGATGCGGGCGGCGAGCACCTCGCGGCGCTCGGGCGTGAGGAGCTTCGAATCGGCGAGGCCGTTGATGCGGCGCTCCGGGTTCAGGATCACCGCGGCGGCATACACCGGCCCGGCGAGCGGACCCCGGCCGGCCTCGTCGATGCCGCAAACCAGCGCGCTATTTGAGGACGCTGAGGACGGCATCGGCGGCCTTCTGGGCGTTGTTCTGGCGCAGGAGCTCGTGAAATTCGCGGAAGCGCTCCACCTGGCGGCGCTGCGCCGCGGTGTCGCGCAGCAGCGTGAGCAGCGCGCCGGCGAGGTTCGCCGGCGTTGCCTGGTCCTGCAGGAGCTCCGGCACCAGGCGCTCGCCGGCGAGGATGTTCGGCATGCCGACGTACGGGAGGTACAACATCTGGCGCATCAGCGCCCATGTTATCGGAGACTGCCGGTAGGCGATAACCATTGGTCGCTTGAAGAGCGCCGTTTCGAGGGTCGCGGTACCGCTCGCCACCAGCACGAGATCGGCGGCGGCGAGCGCCTCGTGCGAGTGGCCGAAGAGCAAAGTCAAGGGCAGGTCGGTGCGCTGGTTCTCGTGGATCGCACGCTCGAAGAGCTCGCGCGTCTCACGCGTGACCATCGGGCAGACGAAATGCACGTCGTGCACCTCCTGCCTGAAGCGGTGCGCCGCGAGCACGAACGCGCCGGCCATGTATTCAAGCTCCGAGCGCCGGCTGCCTGGCAAGAGCGCCACGATCAGCTTGCCGGCGGGCAGGCGCAGCGCCGCGCGCGCCTCATGCTTGGGCGGCTCGAGCGGAATCAGGTCGGCGAGCGGATGGCCGACATAGGTGACCGGCACGCCGGCGGCGCGGTAAAGCGGCTCCTCGAACGGGAACATCACCAGGATGCGGCTCACCGAGCGCGCGATGCGCCGCACGCGCCAGCGCCGCCAAGCCCATACCGCCGGGCTCACGTAGTGGATCGCCGGGATGCCGGCGTCCTTCAGCTCGCGCTCCAAGCCCAGGTTGAAGTCGGACGAGTCCACGCCGATGAAGAGATCGGGGCGGTCGTGCAGCATGCCTTTGGCGAGGCTGCGCCGGATGCGCATGATCTCGCGATAGTGGCGCAAGGCCTCGGCGTAGCCGCGCACCGAGAGCTTCTCCATCGGGAAGTGCGTCTCGAAGCCCTCGGCCGCCATGCGCGGGCCGCCGATGCCGGCGAACGCGATCGCCGGCGCGCGTGCTTTCAGCGCCGCGATGAGGTGCGCGGCCAGCAGGTCCCCCGAGGCTTCGCCGGCCACCATGCCGACGCGCAGCTGTTTCCTCATCGCGCCTAGCGGATGATGCCGCGCTTGCTGCGCTCGAGAAATTCCAGCAGCTCGCCGACCGGCGGGCAAGCGGCCACCTGCGCCTGTAGCTGGCGGCGGGCTTCCTCGAGCGCGAGGCCGCTGCGGTAGAGCGTGCGATAGGCGCGCTTCAGGCCGGCGATGGCGTCCGCGGAGAAACCCCGCCGGCGCAGCCCTTCGCTGTTGATGCCGTAGGGCTTCGCCATGTTGCCGGCGGCGGTGACGAAGGGCGGCAGGTCCTGCGGCAGATACGTGCCCATGCCGGTGAAGGCGTGCGCGCCGATGTGCACGAACTGGTGTACGAGCGTGGTGGCGCCGAAAATCGCCCAGTCGCCCACCGTGACGTGGCCGGCGAGCTGACAGGCGTTGGCGAAGATGGTGTGGCTGCCGATCTGCACGTCGTGCGCGAAATGCACGTAGGCCATCACCCAGTTGTCGTTGCCAAGGCGCGTGACGCCGGCGTCGAGCGCGGTACCGCGGTTGATGGTGACGTACTCGCGGATGGTGTTGTCGTCGCCGATCTCCACCGCGGTGTCCTCGCCCTTGTACTTCTTGTCCTGCGGCGGCGCGCCGAGCGAGGCGAAGTGGAAGATGCGGTTCCCGCGCCCGATGCGGATGCGGCCATCGAGCACGACGTGGGCGCCGATCCACGTGCCGTCATCGATCTCGGCGCGGGCGCCGATAACGCTGTAGGGGCCGACCGTGACGCCGTTGCCCAGCCGCGCGCGGGCATCGACGACGGCGCTCGGGTGGACCTCCGCGCTCATTTGGCGTCGATCGACTGCATCGAGCACAGGATCGTGGCTTCGGCCACCACCTCGGCGCCGACGCGCGCGACGCAGTTGAACTTGCTGATGCCGCGCAGCTGCCGCTCGTAATGCACCTCGATCTCGAGCTGGTCGCCCGGGATCACCGGCCGCTTGAAGCGCGCGTTGTCGATGCCGACGTAGTAGTAGACGGTCTTGTCGTCGGGCATCGTGCCGCGGCTGCGGAACACGAGCACGCCCGCGGTCTGCGCCATCGCCTCGAGGATCAGCACGCCCGGCATGATCGGCCGGTGCGGGAAGTGCCCCGGGAAGAACGGCTCGTTCGCCGAGACATTCTTTATCGCGACGATGCGCTTGCCGGGCTCGCACTCCTTCACCCGGTCGACCATGATCATCGGATAGCGCTGCGGCAGGTGCGCGAGCACCGCGTTGACGTCCATCTCAGCCATTTTTCTTTCCTTTGCGGCGCAGCCCGGCGGCGGCGCGCGCCCACGAAGCATGCTCGTCGAATGGATATACGCCGGTATACGTGCCCGGCTTCAGGATCGAGCGCGAAATCAGCGTGCCCGCCGAGATGTTGACGTGGTCGGCGATGCGCAGGTGCCCGAGGATGATCGCTGCCCCGCCAATGGTGCAGTGCCGGCCGATGTCAGCGCTGCCAGCGATGCCGGTACACCCGGCGATCGCGGTGTGCGCGCCGATCCTCACGTTGTGCCCGATCTGGATCTGGTTATCGAGCTTCACGCCCTCCTCGATCACCGTGTCGTCGATCGCGCCGCGGTCGATGGTGGTGTTGGCGCCGATCTCGACGTCGTCGCCGATGTGCACGCTGCCAATCTGGGGGATCTTGACCCAGCGGCCCTCGTCCTCGGCGATGCCGAAGCCGTCGCCGCCGATCACCGCGCCGGCGTGAACGATGGCGCGCGCGCCGATCGTGCAGCCAGGATAGACCACCACTCGGGGATAAAGCGTGCTGTCCTCGCCGATGCTGACATGCTCGCCGACGACGCAGCCGCCGCCGATGGAGACGCGCGCGCCGAGGCTGGCGCTTTTCGCCACCACCGCCGAAGGATGAATGCCCCGCTCCTGGAGCACCACGGGATTGAAGAGCTGCGAGAGCCGCGCGAAGTACGCGTACGGATTGTCGGCGACGATGCGCGGCAGGCGCGTCTCGCCTTCGGCTTGCGGGCCGAGCACCACCGCCGCGGCGCGCGTGGCGGCGAGCTGCGCGCGGTAGCGGCTGCCGGTGAAGAAGCTGATGTGGCGCGCGGCTGCGCCCTCGAGCGAGGCCACCTGGTGCACGAGCGTATTGGCGTCGCCCGCGACCCGGCCGCCGAGGCGCTGCACGATCTCCCCGAGCGTGAGCGGCCCCGCCACGGTGGCTAATGCGCGGTCACTTCGCGGGCGGCTTGCCCTCGAGCGCCTTGATCACCTTGTCGGTGATGTCGATGCGCGGGCTCGCGAACACGGCGTCCTGGAAGACGATGTCGAACTTCTCCTGCTCGGCGATCTGCCGGATGACGCGGTTCGCCTGCTCGACGACCTGGGCGAGCTCCTCGTTGCGGCGCTGATTCAGGTCCTCGCGGAACTCGCGCTGCTTCCTCTGGAATTCGCGGTTCAGGTCGCCGAAATCGCGCTCCTTGGCGCGGCGCTGCGGCTCGCTCATGGTGACGGAGTTCTTCTCCATGTCCTCCTGCATGCGCTTCAGCTGATCGGCGATGCGCGCGAGCTCCTGGTCGCGCTTCTGGAACTCCGCCTCGATCTTTTTCTGCGCGCGCTGCGCCGGCGCCGCGTCGCGCAGGATGCGCTCGGTGTTGACGAAGCCGAACTTGCCGATCGGCGCGGCGGCGCCCTTGTCCTGCGCGAGCGCCGCGCCGCTCGCGAGTGCGGCCGCGAGCACGAGAAG
>VBCM01000150.1:0-27338 GCA_005883675.1 Betaproteobacteria bacterium | reverse complement strand
TGCTTTTCGCGTTCAGCGGCTGCGCGAACGAAAGCTTGAGCGGCCCGAAGGGCGACATCCAGAAAAAGGACAGCCCCGTCGAGTAGCGCAGATCGTTGAACTGGAAGCTCTGCGCGAAGACGTTGCCGCCGTCGAAGAACCACGCGAGCCTGAGGGAGGGGTCCTGCGCCGCGCCCGGCATCGGGAAGAGGAACTCGAGGGAGCCGGTCGCCTTGCGGTTGCCGCCGATGGCGTTGCCGAGCACGTCCTGCGGCCCGAGCGAGAAGGGGCGATAGCCGCGCACCGAGCCCGGGCCGCCGGCGAAGAAGTTCTTGAAGAAAGGCAAGGGTTTCCCGCCGAGGCCGCCGGCGATGCCAAGCTCGCCGCCCGCAAGCAGAGTGAACGAGCGCGTGAGCGGGTAGTACCACTGGTGCTGGTAGCCGAGCCGGGTGTACTGCAAGTCGCCGCCGGCGAGCTCGCTGCTCGCGCGCATAAAGGTGCCCGAGCGCGTGACGATGAGGCTATCGCGAGTGTCGCGCGACCAGCCCGCGGTGCCCGCGCCGTAGCGATAGTGATTGCCGAACTGTTGCACGAAGGTGAGATAGCTGAGCGGGCTCGTATCGAAGGTGGTGAGGTTGACGGTCTCGAAGTTGACGCCGAGATCGATGCGGCTCACCTCCGACACCGGGTAGCCGAACTTGATGCCGCCGCCGAGCGCATCGGTGGCGTACGGTCCGACGGCGAGGCTCGAGGCGTTGGTCTTGCGCTTGTAGATGTCGAAGCCCTGGCTCACGCCGTCGACCGTGTAGTACGGGTCGAGGTAGGAGAGCGAATAGACCTTGTTCACCGTGCCGCTGTTGACGTTGAACGACAGGAACTTGCCGGTGCCGAAGATGTTCGACTGCGTGAGCGAGGTCGAGAGCGCGAGCTTTTCCACGCTCGAGAAGCCGACGCCGAAAAGCAGTGCCCCCGTGGGCCGCTCCTTCACCGTATAGACGACGTCCACCTGGTCGGGGTTGCCCTCGACCGGCACGGTCTCGACGTTCACTTCGCTGAAGTATTGCGTGCGGTCGATGCGCCGGCGCGAGAGCTGGATCTTCGAGGCGTCGTAGTAGGCGCCCTCGAGCTGGCGCATCTCGCGCCGTACCACCTCGTCGCGCGTCTTGGAATTGCCGGCGACGTCGATGCGGCGCACGTACACCCGCCGGCCCGGATCGACGACGATGTTGAACGACACCGTGCGCTTTTCCTTGTCCACCTCGGGGATGGCGTTGGCGTTGGCGAACGCGTAGCCTTCGTTGCCCAGCCGGTCGGCGATCGCCTTGGTGCTCGCCGTCAGCTTCTCGCGCGAAAAGACGTCGCCGGGCTTGAGCTGCACCAGCTTCTCGATCTCCGGCCGCGGCACGATCAGGTTGCCCGACACCTCGACCTTGGACACCGCGTACTTCTCGCCCTCGACCATGTTCACCGTGATGTAGATGTCGCGCCGATCGGGCGTGATCGACACCTGCGTCGACTCGATCGAAAAGTCGAGGTAGCCGCGGTTCTGGTAGAAGGCGCGCAGGTTCTCGAGGTCGCCGGAGAGCTTCTCGCGCGAATAGCGGTCGTGCTTCGTGTACCAGGTGAGCCAGCCAGGGGCGCGCAGCACGAACTCGTTCAAGAGCTCCTTCTCCGAGAACGCCTTCGCCCCCACCAGGTTGATGCCGCGGATCTTCGCCACCTCGCCTTCGGTCACCGCGATATTGATGCCCACGCGGTTTCGCTCGAGCGGCGTGACGGTGGTCTGGATCTCGACCGCGTAGAGCCCGCGCGAGAGGTACTGGCGCTTCATCTCGAGCTCGGTCGACTCCAGCAGTGCGCGGTCGAAGATGCGGCCTTCGGCCATGCCGACCTCGCGCAGCACCTTGCGCACCGTGTCGGGCTCGAACTCCTTCATGCCGGAGAAATCGATCGAGGCGATCGCCGGGCGCTCCTCGACGTAGACCACGAGGACATCGCTCTCCACCTCGAGGCGCACGTCCTTGAAGAAGCCGGTGGCGTAGAGCGCGCGCAGCGCCGCCTGCGCCTTCTCCTCCGTCATGGTCTCGCCGACCTTGACCGGCAGGTAGCTGAATACCGTGCCTGGCTCGGTGCGCTGCAGGCCTTCGACGCGGATGTCCTTGACGGTGAACGGAGTGAAGGACTGCGCCTGCACCGCGCTGGCTGCCGCAAAGACAAGCGCGGCGAGCACCGCGGCCAAACCTCTGCGATTCATCAACCGGTCAGCAGGCGATTCAGGTCGTTATAGAAGGCGAAGGCCATCATCACCAGGAGCAGCGCCAGACCGACGCGCTGCCCGAGCTCCATGAAGCGCTCGGAGACCGGCCTGCCTTTGATTATTTCGATCGCATAGTACATGAGATGCCCGCCGTCGAGCAGCGGGATCGGCAGCAGGTTAAGCACGCCGAGGCTGATGCTGATCAGCGCGAGGAACGTAAGGTATGAAACCCAGCCCAAGCTCGCCGACTGGCCGGCGAAGTCGGCGATGGTCACCGGGCCGGAGAGATGGCGCCACGACACTTCGCCGATCAGCATCTTGCCGAGCATCTTCAGGCTGAAGAGCGCGATGTCGGCGGTCTTCGCCGCCGCGCGGCCAAGGCTCGCAAGCGGCCCGTGCTGTACGCGGATGACGAGCTTCTCCGCATAGGCCTCGGGCTGGCGCGGTCCGGCGCCGATGCGGCCGATGCGCGCATTGCCGGCGCTCACCGCGTCGGGTACGACTTGCGCGCGGTGCTCGCTGCCCGCGCGCTCGAAGGCGATCGACAGCTCGCTGCCCGGATGCGAGCGGATGGCATTGACGAACGCGTCCCAGTTCTCGATCGGGCTGCCGTCGACGCGCAGGATGCGATCGCCGCTCATGAGCCCGGCGCGCTCGGCGGCGCCGCCGGCGAGCACCTGGCCGAGCACCGGCTCGAGCGGCGGCCGGTAGAGCCGCAGCCCGATCTTTTCCAGCACATCGGTTTCCACGTCGGCGCTCGGGAAGCCGGAAAGGTCGAGCGCCACCATGGCGATGTGCCCGCGCTCGTCGAGCGTCTCGAGCTGCGCGCTTTGCCGCTGCAGTGCCGCCTGCAGCACGCGCCAGCGCAGCTCCTGCCAGGTGGCGATCGATTCGCCGTCGATCGCGCGCACCGTGTCGCCCGCGCGCACCCCGGCTGCGGCAGCCAGGGTGTCGGGCGGCGGATTGGCGAGCACCGGACGCGAAGACGAAGTTGAAGAGCGGTCCGGCGATGACGATGGCGAAGCGCTTCCAGACGCTCTGCCGGTTGAAGGCGCGCGCGAGCTCGGCCGGCTCGACCGGCCCCTCGCGCTCGTCCAGCATCTTCACGTAACCGCCGAACGGGATGGCGGCGAGCACCCATTCGGTGCGGTCGGGCCCCAGGCGCCAGGTCGCGAGCGGCCGTCCGAAGCCCACCGAGAACCGCAGCACCTTCACTTTGCAGGCGCGCGCGACCAGGTAGTGCCCGTACTCGTGCACGACGATCAGCACGCCGAGGGCGACGATGAACGCGACCACGGTCTGCACGAAGCTCATGCGGCGACGGCGAGCACGCAGGCGGCCGCGGCGCGTCGCGCCTCGCGATCGGCGGCCATCACCGCGCCGAGGTCGGATGCCTCGGCGGCAGGCACCGCCTCCAGCGTATCGGCGATCACGCGCGCGATGCTCGTAAAGGGCAGCCGGCCGGCTAGGAAAGCATCTACCGCCACTTCGTTGGCGGCGTTGAGCAGCGCCGGCGCCGTGCCGCCGCGCTCGAGCGCGCGGTATGCGAGGCGCAGGCACGGGAAGCGGCGCTCGTCGGGGCGCTCGAACGTAAGTTGCTTCATCGCCGTGAGGTCGAGCGGCTGCGCGCCCGAGGCGATGCGCTCAGGGTAACCGAGCGCGTACGCAATTGGCACGCGCATGTCGGGATTGGAGAGCTGCGCGATGAGCGAGCCGTCCACGTACTCGACGAGCGAATGCACGATGCTTTGCGGGTGGATCACGACTTCGATCGCTGCCGCCGGCAGGTCGAAGAGCCAGCGCGCCTCGATCACTTCCAGCCCCTTGTTCATCATGGTGGCCGAGTCGACCGAGATCTTGCGCCCCATCACCCAGGTCGGATGCGCGCAGGCCTGCGCCGGCGTCACGGCGTCGAGCGATTCGAGCGGCGCGGCGCGAAACGGGCCGCCCGAGGCCGTGAGCACGATGCGGCGCACGGCCTTCGCATCCGAGAGGCACTGGAACACGGCGTTGTGCTCGCTGTCGACCGGCACGATGGTCGCTGCGCCCTCGCGCGCCGCACGCATGAGAAGCGGCCCGGCCATGACCAGCGCTTCCTTGTTGGCGAGCAGCACACGCTTGCCGGCGCGCGCGGCGGCGAGCGTAGATGCGAGCCCGGCAGCGCCGACGATCGCCGCCATCGCCACGTCGCAGCGGCTGTCGGTCGCCACCTGCTCGAGCGCCTCGGCGCCGAAGAGAAGCTCCGTGCCGTGGCTGCGAAAGTCGGCAGCGAGCTTCGCATCCGGCCGCAAGCCGGCGAGCACCGCGTAGCGCGGCCGATGCACGCGGCAGAGCGCGAGCAGCGCCTCGGCCGAGTTCTGCGCGCTCAGGGCGAAGACCTGGTAGCGGTCGCGATGCCGGGCGACGACATCGAGCGTGCTCGAGCCGATCGAGCCGGTAGCGCCGAGGATCGCGAGGTTCACGGGTTGAGGAGCGAGAGAAGGAGGGCCGCTACCGGAAGCACCGCGGTCGCGCTGTCGACGCGATCGAGGATCCCGCCGTGGCCGGGCAGCAGGCTGCCGCTGTCCTTGACGCCCGCCTGGCGCTTGGCGGCCGATTCAAACAGATCGCCCACGATACTGATCGCGCCAAGCAGCAGCGCCACCACCGCGTAAACCGGCCACGCCCGGACTCCCGTCAGGAAAGTGCCGCCGATGATAGCGTAGGCCACCGCGCCGGCGATGCCGCCCCAAGCGCCTTCCCAGGTCTTGGACGGGCTGATGGCTGGCGCGAGCTTGCGCCGTCCCCATGCGCGGCCGATGAAATAGGCCGCCGTATCGGCGACCCAGACCAGGACCAGCACCTGGAGCACCCTCGCCGGCTGGAGACGTGCTAGCGCCACCGCCGCCGGAATCAGCACGACGAACCCAGCGACGCCCAGCGCGAGCCGCTGCGCTCGGTCCACGCCGCGCGCGAGCCAGATCGGTACGACGAGCATCCAGAAGAGCGCGGCGGCGACGAACGCCAGCCGCATCGCCGGCTCGCCGGATGCGAGCAACGCCCCGTAGGCAATCGCCGCGGCCGCGGCATAGAGCCACGCAACGGGGTTCGCCAGCCCGCACAAGCGCGCCCACTCGTGCGCGCCCGCGGCCGCGAGGAGCGCAACCAATACTGCGAGCCCAGTCTTCGGCAGCAGGAAGAGCGCCGCAACGGCTGCCGCGATCAGGACCGCCGCGGTGGCAATGCGCGCGGCGAGCGCGCGGCTCAGGCGCGCTTCGCCGTGGCAAGCGTGGCCGCGACCTGCTCGCTCGTGCGGCCGAAGCGCCGTTCGCGCCCGCGATACGAGGCGATCGCCTGATCGAGCGCCTGGGCGTCGAAGTCAGGCCAGAGCGTCTCGGTGAAATAGAGCTCCGAGTAGGCGAGCTGCCAGAGCAGAAAGTTCGAGATACGCTGCTCGCCGCCCGTGCGGATGAAGAGGTCGGGCTCGGGCGCATAGCTCATCGCGAGGTAAGGCGCGAGCGCGGCTTCATCGAGCTTTTCCGGGCGCCCTTTGTCGGCAACGAGCCGCGTCAGCGCCTGCAGGATGTCCCAGCGTCCGCCGTAATTCGCTGCGATGGTGAGTGTCAGGCGCTGGTTGTCGGCTGTGAGCCGCTCCGCCTGCTCGATCAGGAGGCGAATCTTGCGGCCGAAGCGCCGGGTGTCGCCCACCACCCTGAGGCGCACGGCCGCGCGGTGCAGGCGCTCCGCCTCCTGGGTGAGCGCGCTCTGGAAGAGCTGCATGAGGAGCGCCACCTCCTCCGCCGGCCGGCGCCAGTTCTCGGAGCTGAAGGCGAAGAGCGTCAGGTAGCCGATGCCGCGCTCGGCGCAGTTCTCCACCGTGGCGCGCACCGCCTCGAGGCCGCGCCGGTGGCCGGCGATGCGCGGCAGCATGCGGCTGCGCGCCCAGCGGCCGTTGCCGTCCATGATGATCGCGACGTGGCGCGGTACGTCGCCGTGCGCCGGGACCTCCTGCGTGGAGCTCGGGTGGTTCATACGGCCATCAGCTCGCTTTCTTTCTGCTGCAAGAGCTTGTCGATCTCGGCGATGTGCCGGTCGGTCATCTTCTGCACTTCATCCTGCGCGCGCCGCTCGTCGTTCTCCGACACCTCGTGCTTCTTCAGCGCATCCTTGAGATGGTGGATGGCGTCGCGGCGCAGGTTCCTGACCGCGACGCGCGCGTTCTCGGCTTCGTGCTTCACCACCTTGATGAGCTCCTTCCTGCGCTCCTCGGTGAGCAGCGGCATCGGCACGCGCACGGTGTCGCCCTGGCTGGCCGGGTTGAGCCCAAGGTCTGACTCGCGGATCGCCTTGTCCACGGCCTGAATCATTTTCTTCTCGAACGGCGTGACGCCGATGGTGCGCGAATCGAGCAGCGTCACCTTGGCGACCTGGGTGAGCGGCGTCGGGGTGCCGTAGTAATCGACGTGGATATGGTCCAGCAGACCGGTGTGCGCGCGTCCGGTGCGCACCTTGGCAAGGTCGGCCTTGAACGCCTGGATGGTCTTGTCCATCTTCTGGTCGGTCGTCTTCTTCAGGTCCGCGATCACCATGGCCATGGGCTTCCTCCCGCGAAAATCATACGTGAACCAGCGTGCCTTCGTCCTCTCCGAGCACCACGCGCTTCAGCGCCCCCTGCTTGAAGATGCTGAAGACATTGATCGGCAGCTTCTGGTCGCGGCACAGAGTGAGCGCCGTGGCGTCCATCACCTTGAGGTTCTTGACGATCGCCTCATCGAAGCTCAAGCGCGTATAGCGCTCGGCGCGCGGGTCGCGCTGCGGATCGGCGGTATACACGCCGTCCACCTTGGTCGCCTTGATCACGATCTCCGCGCCCATCTCGCTGCCGCGCAGCGCAGCGGCCGTATCGGTGGTGAAGAAGGGATTCCCCGTCCCGGCGGCGAAGATCACGATCTTGCCCTCCTCCAGATAGCGGATCGCCTTGCCGCGGATGTAGGGCTCGATCACCTGCTCGATGTTGAGCGCGGAAAGCGCGCGGCTCGAGATGCCCGCCTGGCGCATCGCGTCCTGCAGCGCGAGCGCATTCATCACCGTGGCGAGCATCCCCATGTAATCGGCCGTGGCCCGGTCCATTCCCGCGGCGCCCGGCGCCACGCCGCGGAAGATGTTGCCGCCGCCGATCACCACGCCGATCTCCACCCCCAGGCGCGAGACCTGCGCCACCTCCGCCACGATCGCCTCGATCGTCTGGCGGTTGATGCCAAACGAATCCTCGCCCATCAGGGCTTCGCCCGAGAGCTTGAGGAGGATCCGTTTGTACTTAGGCGTCAATGGGCTTTGCCCGCCTGCGGTTTCTCGATACCTTCACCCACGACGAAGAAGGCATACGCGTTGACTCTTGCCTTTTTCGCGGCGAGCACCTTCTCGACCGTCTGCTTGTCGTCCTTCACAAACGGCTGGCCGAGAAGGGTCTTCTCGCCGAGGAACTTGTTGACTGCGCCGTCGACAATCTTGGCGATGATTTCGGGCGCCTTTCCGGATTCCTTCGCGCGGGCTTCCTGAATTCGCCGTTCGTCGGCCGCCACCTGTTGCGGAATCTCGGATTTGTTCAGGTACGCGGGCTTGGCAAAAGCGATATGCATCGCGAGATCCTTGCCCACCTCTTGCGGCCCCTCGTAGTCCACGAGTACGCCGATCTTCGCGCCATGCAGATAGAGCGCGAGCTTACCCTTTGCTTGCAGACGTTTGAAGCGGCGGATGGTGATGTTCTCGCCAATCTTTTGCACGAGAGCCTGACGCTTCGTTTCGATTTTGCCACCGAGGAGATCGAGCGACGCGAGCTCCTCGACGTTCGCTGGGTCGCGCGTGGCGACGGTCTCGGCGAGTGAGCGGGAGAAGGCCACGAAGTCGTCGTTCTTTGCCACGAAATCCGTCTCGCAGTTGAGCTCAACCAGCGCGCCGACCTTGGCATCGGCGGCAAGCCAGGCGCCGATGACGCCTTCGGCCGCGATACGGCTCGCCACCTTGCTTGCCTTGGCGCCGCTCTTGATGCGCAGCAACTCCTCGGCCTTCTTGAGGTCGCCCTCGCACTCGGCTAACGCCTTCTTGCACTCCATCATTCCGAGGCCGGTCAGCTCGCGCAGCTCCTTCACCAGCCCCGCACTGATCTCTGCCATTCCGTTACGCTCCTTACAGGTTGAAAAAAAGGGGCCGAGGCCCCTTTTCGCTGGCGAGTAGCGGGAAAACTACTCGCCGGCATCCTCTTCCACCTCGACGAATTCGTCGCGCGAGGCGGCCGTGACTTCCTCGAGCGACTGCGTACGCCCTTCGAGCACCGCGTCGGCCATGCCGCGCGCATACAGGCGGATCGCGCGGCTCGAGTCATCATTGCCGGGAATGATGTAGTCGATGCCCTCGGGGGAATGATTCGTGTCGACCACGCCGAGCACCGGGATGCCGAGCTTGACCGCCTCTGCTACCGCGCCTTTCTGGTAGCCGACGTCGATCACGAAGAGCGCATCGGGTAGCGCGCCGAGGTCCTTGATGCCGCCGAGCGAGCGTTGCAGCTTCTGCATCTCGCGGGTGATGCCGAGCGCTTCCTTCTTCGACATGCGCTCGAGGCCGCCTTCCTGCGCGAGCGCCTCCATCTCCTTCAGCCGCTTGATCGACTGCTTCACCGTCTTGAAGTTGGTGAGCATGCCGCCGAGCCAGCGGTGATCGACGTAGGGCATCTGGCAGCGCTGCGCCTCCTCGCGCACGATGTCCCGCGCCTGGCGTTTGGTGCCCACGAAAAGCAGCATGCCGCGGTTGGCGGCGAGCTGGCGCGCGAATTTGAGCGCCTCCTGGTACAGCGCCAGGGTCTTCTCGAGATTGATGATGTGGATCTTGTTGCGGTGGCCGAAGATGTACTGCGCCATCTTCGGATTCCAGTAGCGGGTCTGGTGCCCGAAATGCACCCCCGCTTCCAGCATCTGTCGCATCGTTGCCGACACTCAAGCTCTCCTTAGGGTTAGGTCTGCCGCGCCGACCAGAACCCCGGCTCATGCAGCGAGTCGAAGCACCCTAACGGTCGCGCGGGATAATTGCTTGCTGCGAGGCAAGCGAGTGCAAAATTCTAGCATAATCAGTCCAATGGCTGTAGTTGCGAAGACCGCCGAGGAGCTCGAGCGGATGCGCGTCGCCGGGCGCCTCGCCGCCGAAGTGCTCGACTTCATCACCGCGTACGTGAAGCCCGGCGTCACGACCGGGAAGCTGAACGACCTGTGCCATGAGTACATGGTGAAGGAGCAACGCACGGTGCCGGCGCCGCTCAACTACGCGCCGCCGGGCTACAAGCCCTTCCCGAAGTCGATCTGCACCTCGGTCAACCACCAGGTCTGCCATGGCGTGCCGGGCGACCGGGTGCTGAAGGCGGGCGATATCCTGAACATCGATATCACCGTCATCAAGGACGGCTACCACGGCGACTGCAGCCGCATGTTCTACGTCGGCGAGCCGAGCATCCAGGCGCGCCGGCTGGTGGACGTCACCTACGAGTGCATGTGGGAAGGCATCCGCGCGGTGCGTCCCGGTGCGCGGCTCGGCGACATCGGCGCGGCGATCCAGGCGCGCGCCGAGGGCGCGGGCTTCTCCGTGGTGCGCGAATTCTGCGGTCATGGCATCGGCCGCAAGTTCCACGAGGAGCCGCAGGTGCTGCACTATGGCAAGCCTGGCACCGGCATCACGCTGCAGCCGGGCATGACCTTCACCGTCGAGCCGATGATCAATGCCGGCAAGCCCGCGATTCGCGAGCTCGCCGACGGCTGGACCATCGTCACCAAGGACCACAGCCTCTCGGCGCAGTGGGAGCACACCGTCGCCGTCACCGAGCAGGCCTACGAGGTGCTCACGGTTTCTGCGGGTACGCCGCCCGCACCCTCATGAGCGCGGCGACGCTGCGCGAGCAAGTCGCGACCGAGCGCGCCGCGCTGCGCGCCGCGTATCTCGCCCGCCCCCAGCCGCGCGCGCTGCTGAAAGCGCATGCGCAGCTCATCGACCGCACCGTGAAGTCCGTGCCGGGCTTGCCCGCGAGCGCGGCGCTGGTTGCCACCGGGGGTTATGGGCGCGGCGAGCTCTATCCGTGCTCCGATATCGATCTCCTCGTCCTGCTGGCGCACGAGCCGGAGGCCGCCGAGCGCGAAGCGCTCGAGCGGCTGATCGGCACGTTCTGGGACATCGGCCTCGAGATCGGCCATAGCGTGCGCACCGTGGAGGGCTGCGTTGCCGCGGCAAAAGACGACGTCACCATCCGCACCACGCTGCTCGAGTCGCGCTATCTCTGCGGCAGCCGCGCGCTCTACCGGCGCCTGGAGCGCGCGCTCGCCGAGGCGCTCGACCCGGTCGCCTTCTTCAAGGCGAAGAAGCTCGAGCAGGAGCAGCGCCACGCCAAGCACCAGGACACGCCGTACTCGCTCGAGCCCAACCTCAAGGAAGCCCCCGGCGGCCTGCGCGACCTGCAGGTCATCCAGTGGATCGCACGAGCCGCGGGTATCGGCAGGCGCTGGCGCGAGCTCGTCGCCCAGGGCCTGATCGAACGCGACGAGGCGGCGAGCCTCGCGCGCCACGAAGCGCTGCTGCAGGACTTGCGCATCCGGCTGCACTACCTCGCCGGGCGGCGCGAGGACCGGCTGGTGTTCGACGTACAGACTGCGCTCGCAAAGCAGATGGGCTTCGCCGACAGCGCGCACCGGCGCGCGAGCGAAGCGATGATGCAGCGCTATTACCAGACGGCCAAGGGCGTCACGCAGCTCAACACCATTCTCATGCAGAACCTCGAGGCGCGGCTCGCGCCGCGTCCGGATACTGCTCCGCGCGCGCTCAACGAGCGCTTCGAGATGCGCAGCGAGCTGCTGCACGTGAAGCGCGAGGACACGTTCGTGCGCGAGCCGCGCGCGATCCTCGAGAGCTTCCTGCTCATGATGCAGCACCAGCAGCTGCGCGGCATGACCGCCCGCACGCTGCGCGCCCTTTACCGGGCGAGGTCCAGGATCGATGCGCGTTTTCGCAAGGATCCGCTCGCGCGGCTCCTGTTCTTGCACATCCTGCAGCAGCCGCGCGGCATCGTGCACGAGTTCCGGCGCATGAATCAGTACGGCATCCTCGGCCGGTACCTGCCGGAGTTCGGCCGCATCGTGGGACAGATGCAGCACGACCTCTTCCACGTCTATACCGTCGACCAGCACATCCTGATGGTGGTGCGCAACCTCCGCCGCTTCACGCAGTCGGAGTTCGCGCACGAGTTCCCGCTGTGCACCGAGCTCATGAACGGCTTCGAGCGACGGTGGCTCCTCTATATCGCGGCGCTCTACCACGACATCGCCAAGGGCCGCGGCGGCGACCACTCGGAGCTCGGCGCGCGCGACGCCATCAGCTTCGCGCAACGCCATGGCCTCGCAAAGGAGGATCGCGAGCTCGTCGCCTTCCTCGTCGAGAACCATCTCGCCATGTCGCACGTCGCCCAGAAGCAGGACGTTTACGATCCCGAGGTGCTAGGCGCCTTCGCCGACAAGGTGCAGACCGAGCGGCGGCTAGTCGCGCTGTACCTTTTCACCGTCGCGGACATCCGCGGTACGAGCCCCAAGGTGTGGAACGCGTGGAAGGGCAAGCTGCTCGAGGACCTTTTCCGCGCCACGCGCCGTATCCTCACCGGTGAGCCGCTCGCGCGCGACGCGGCGCTCGCCGAGAAGCAGGCGGAAGCTGCGCGGCTACTGCGGCTCTACGCGCTCTCCGATACGGTGAAGGACCGCCTCTGGGCGAGCCTCGACATCACTTACTTCCTGCGCCACGACGCGCAGGAGATCGCCTGGCATACGCGCAACCTGCATTACCGCGTGGACGCCGAGCGCCCGGTGGTGAAGGCACGCCTTGCGCCCTTCGGCGAGGGCCTGCAGGTGATGATCTACACGAAGGACCGCGAAGGCCTTTTCGCGCGCATCTGCGGCTACTTCGACCGCGCCGGCTACAACATCGCGGAGGCGAAGATCCACACCACGCGCTCGGGCTACGCGCTCGACACCTTCGTCGTCATGGGCGCGGGCGCCGGGACGCATTACCGGGATCTCATCAGCATGATCGAGTCGGGGCTCGCCGAAGAGCTGCAATCGCAGGCGCCGCTCGGCCCGCCGCGCGGCGGGCGGCTCTCGCGCCGGGTGCGGCACTTCCCGATCTCGCCCGCGGTCGACATCCGGCCCGACGAGCGCGGCGCCTACCAGGTGCTCTCGATCGTGGCGAGCGATCGCCCGGGCCTGCTCTACGGCGTGGCGCGCATCCTCGCCCGCCACCGCATCAGCCTGCAGACCGCGCGCATCAACACACTGGGCGACCGCGCCGAGGATGTGTTTCTGGTTTCCGGTGAAGCGCTGCAGGCGCCAAAGACGGTGCTGCAGCTCGAGCAGGAGCTCCTCGCCGAGCTCAGTCTTCCTGCGGCAGCTCCTGTCCCGGAAACAGCGCCTCGTTGAAGCCGAACTTCGTCATGTCGCGGATCCTCATCGGGTAGAGGATGCCGTCGAGGTGGTCGACCTCGTGCTGCACGACGCGCGCATGGAAGCCCGAGACCTCGCGCTCGAACGGCGTTCCCAGCACATCGTAGCCGCGATAGCGCAGGCGCTGGTAGCGCGGCACCCAGCCGCGCATGCCGGGCACCGAAAGGCAGCCTTCCCAGCCTTCTTCCAGCTCCTCGCCGAGCGGCGTGAGGATTGGGTTGATCAGCACGGTGTCGGGCACTTCCTCGACGTCCGGATAACGCGGATTGGCATGCACGCCGAAGATGACCACGCGCAGGCCGACGCCGATCTGCGGCGCGGCGAGGCCGGCCCCGTTGAGATGCGCCATGGTGTCGCGCATGTCGGCGAGAAGCGCGTAGAGCTCCGGCGTGCCGAACTCTTTTACCTCCTGGGAACGTTGCAGCAGGCGCGGATCGCCCATGCGCAGCACTTCGCGGATCAACGGCAGAGCTCCTCGATGATGCGGCGCACGCGCGCCATCGCCGTCTCGAGCACCGCGGCGATGCTCTCGAGCGGCACCGCGCGCTTCGCGTCACCGCGCCCGGCGGCGTGATTCGCTACCACGGCGATGGCCGCGTATTCCAGGCTGATCTCGCGCGCGAGCGCGGCTTCCGGCATGGCGGTCATTCCGACGATATCGGCGCCATCGCGCTCCAGGCGATCGATCTCTGCCGCGGTCTCGAGCCGCGGTCCCTGGGTCGCGGCGTAGACGCCGCCGTCGACGAGCTTCTCGCCGCAGGCGCGAGCGGCCTCGCGGATCTTGTTGCGCATGCCCTGCGAGTAAGGCTCGGTGAAATCGATATGGTTCACGGTCGCCGCCGGGCCCTCATGGTAGGTGGCGTGGCGGCCCCAGGTGTAGTCGATGATCTGGTGCGGGAGCACCAGCGCGCCGGGCGCAAGGCTGGTGCGGATGCCGCCGACGGTGGCGACTGACAGCACTTCCACCGCGCCCGCGTCCTTCAGCGCCCAGAGGTTCGCGCGGTAGTTGACTTCGTGCGGCGCGATCGTATGCCGGTGCCCGTGGCGGGCGAGAAAAATGACGTCGCGGCGCCCGATGCGACCGAAAGTGAGCGCGCCGGAGGGTTCGCCGTAGGGCGTGCGACTGGCCTTGCGCTGCGTGGCTTCCAGGTTGCCGAGCTGGTTAAGGCCGCTGCCGCCGATGACCGCCAGCATCAGGAATCGCGCATGGCGCGGATCTCGGGCAGATTGCGCCAGTAGCCTTTGGCGTCCATGCCGTAGCCGAAGACGAAGCGATCGGCGATCTCGAGACCCACGAAATCCGCGCGGATGGGCTTGGTGCGCGCGAGCCGCTTTTCCACGAGAACGGCGCACTGGAAGCTTGCCGCGCCAAGCTCCAGCAGCCGCTCGCGGATCGCTGCCATCGTGTGCCCGCCGTCGAGGATGTCGTCCACGACGAGCACCGCGCGGCCGCGCACTTCGGCGGGCGGCGCTACGCGCCAATCGATGTGCGCGCCGCGCGTCTCGCGTCCATAGCGCGAGGCGTGGATGTAGTCAAGATCGAGCGGGAAGCGAAGGAGCGGCAGGAGCTGGCCGGCGAACACCACAGCGCCGCCCATCACGACGAGGAGGAGCGGATAGCTGTCGGCGAGGCGCGCGCTGATTTCGGAGCCGACGCGGCGCACGGCGTCCTGGATTTCTGCGGCGCTCGCGATGAGATCGGATTGCTCGAGAAAACGCCACGCCGCCTGTGAATCGGGCATGGCGCCGAGTCTAGCGTGAGTCGAGATAGCGCGCGAAGGCGGCGCCGACCTCGGGATGGCGCACGCCGAGCTCGACCATTGCCTGGAGATAGCCGAGCTTCGAGCCGCAGTCGAAGCGCCGGCCGGGGAGCCGCACGGCAAGCACGCGTTCCTCGGCGAGCAGCGCCGAAATCGCATCGGTGAGCTGGATCTCGCCGCCGGCGCCGGGTGTGACGGCAGCGAGGAGCTCGAAGACGCGCGGCGTGAGCACGTAGCGGCCGATGACCGCGAGGTTCGAGGGCGCTTTCGCGGGCTTTGGCTTCTCCACGATGCTGTGGATGCGCGCGCTGTCGCCTTGCATCCGCTCCACCGTGACGATGCCGTAGCTCTCGGTCTGATCGCGCGGCACCTCTTCGACGCCGAGCAGCGAACAGGCCTCCTTTTCGAAGATCTGCGCCATGCGCGACATCGCGCCGGGCTGGGAGTCCATGAGATCGTCCGCGAGCACTACCGCGAACGGATCGTTGCCTACGACGGGCTGTGCGCAAAGGACGGCATGCCCGAGGCCGAGCGGCTCGGGTTGCCGGATATAGATGCAGCGCACGCCTTCGGGGAGCACCGAGCGCACCTGCTCGAGGAGTGCCTCCTTGCCTCTCCTTTCGAGCTCGGTCTCGAGTTCGTAGGCCTTGTCGAAGTGATCCTCGATGGCGCGCTTGTGGCGGCCGGTGACGAAGATCATGTCGGTGATGCCGGCAGCGGCCGCCTCCTCCAGAGCGTATTGGATGAGGGGCTTGTCGACCACCGGCATCATCTCCTTCGGGCTCGCCTTGGTGACCGGCAGGAACCGGCTGCCAAAGCCCGCCACCGGGAAGACCGCTTTTCTAAGCTTCGGCATCGCCGCTCCTCAGGATCTCGCGCAACTTGGCCTCATCGATGACCGGCACGCGGAGGCTGCGCGCTTTTTCGAGCTTGGCGCCCGCCTCGGCTCCGGCCACCACGTAGTCGGTCTTCTTTGACACCGAAGCGGCCACCTTGTGCCCGCGCGCTTCGAGCGCCTCGCGTGCCTCTTCGCGCGTCATGCCGGCAAGGGAGCCCGTCAGCACGAAGGTCTTGCCCGCCGGGGTGGCGCGCCGCGCCACGGGCACGATCGCGAGCGCCCGCGCCAGGCGCTCGATCACTTCCCGGTTGTGCGGCTCGTGCATGAACTTGTCGATCGCCTCAGCGAGCTCGGGGCCGATGCCCTCGAGCGGCACTTCACGCGCCGGCTCGCCGCGCTTGCGCCGCTGTGCATTGTCCTTGCGCAGCGCTTCTTTGTCAGCCATCAGCTTGGGCCAGTCGGCCGACCGGAAAGCCTCTAGGGTGGCGAAATGGCGCGCGAGGAGCTTGGCCACCTCCTCGCCCACGCCCGGGATGCCGAGCGCATAAATGAAGCGCTGCAGCTCTACACGGCGCGAGCGCTCGATGCTCGCGTGCACGTTGGCGGCGGACTTCTCTGCCATGCGCTCGAGGCTCGCGAGCGTGCGCACATCGAGCGCGTAGGCGAAGTGCAGCAGCGTTTGCCTGCGCTGCGCCTTGCAATAGAGCCCCCCGGTGCAGCGCGTAGCCGCCTCGCCGGTGACGCGCACTGTCGGCGAGCCGCACACCGGGCAGCGCGTCGGCATCTCGAAGCGATCCTGCGCACGCCGGGGGCCGTGCGCGCGAACCGCCACGACCTCGGGGATCACGTCGCCCGCACGGCGAATGACGACCGTGTCGCCGACCCAGACATCCTTGCGCCGCAGCTCGTCCTCGTTATGGAGCGTTGCGCTGCTCACCGTGACGCCGCCGACGAACACGGGCTTCAGCTTCGCCACCGGCGTGAGCGTCCCGGTGCGGCCGACCTGCACTTCGATCGCCTGCACCTCGGTGACCTCCTCCTGCGGCGGATACTTGTGGGCAACCGCCCAGCGCGGCTCGCGCGCCACGTTGCCGAGCTCGCGCTGCCAGCCGAGATCATTCACCTTGTAAACCACGCCGTCGATATCGAACGGCAGCCGCTCGCGCTCGGTACGAATGCGCGCGTGATACTCCACCAGGCCCTCGGCGCCATGGACGACCGCGCGGCGCTGGTTCACCGGCACGCCGAAGGCCTCGATCGCGTCCAGCAGCTCGCTGTGCCGGCGGGGCAGCCGCATGCCGTGGATCACGCCGTAGCCGTACGCGGAAAAGGTCAGCGGCCGCTGTGCGGTGATCTTCGGGTCGAGCTGGCGCACCGCGCCGGCCGCGGTATTGCGCGGATTGATGAACAGCTTCTCGCCCAGCTCGGCCTGGCGCCGGTTCATGCGCTCGAAGGCGGCGCGCGTCATGTAGATCTCGCCGCGCACTTCGAGCACGTCGGGCGCTTTGCCCTTGAGCACGAGCGGGATGCTGTGGATCGTGCGCACGTTCGCGGTGACGTCTTCGCCCACTTCGCCGTCGCCGCGCGTTGCCGCCCGCGCGAGCCTGCCCTTCTCGTAGCGCAGGCTGATGGCAAGGCCGTCGAGCTTGAGCTCCGCGCCGTACTCTACCGGGGGATCGCTGGCATCGAGCCCGAGCTCGCGCCGGATGCGCGCATCGAAATTGGCCGCGCCGCTGTCTTGCGTGTCGGTCTCCGTGCGGATCGAGAGCATCGGCAGCTCGTGCCGCACCGGCGCGAGGTCCTTGGCCGGTGCGCCGCCCACGCGCTGGGTGGGCGAGTCGGCCGTCGCGAGCTCGGGGTGCTCGCGCTCGAGCTCTACGAGCTCGCGGAACAGGCGGTCGTACTCGGCGTCCGTGATCTGCGGCGCATCCTCGACGTAGTAAAGGCGGTTGTGAAGCTCGATCTCCGCACGCAGCTGCGCGGCCCGCTCGCGCGGGCCGGTCATGAGAAGACGCGCAGGGCGAGCGCGCTGCCGGGCTCGATGCCCCAGCCTGCAAGCCGCGCGCGCACCGCTTCGAGCTCGCGCCCGACCGCCGCCAGCGCGCGCTCGTCGAGCTCGCGCCCGGCATCGTCGACGAGGCGCCCGCCGCGTGTGCGCGCGAGCTCGCGCCCGGCACGCGCCATCGCCTCGTAGCTCGAGCCCGGATCGCGCGTGCGCGCCACATCGAGCGTGAGGGTCACCCCGTCGGCGCGCGGCGCGGCCTGAAATCGGGCGGCTTCGAAGCGCGCCGGCGCCGTGCCGATGCCCACCACGTGCAGCGCCACCTGGATGTCGGCTTCGGCGCAGGCGCGGTCGAGCTCGCGCGCCGCTTCGAGCGCCCCGCGCATCTCGGGTGCGCTGACGCGCGCGCCGAGCGCGGCCGCCATCGTCTCGACGAGCGCGCGGAATTCGAGCACTTCGGCGTCGCTCACCACGCCACTGCGGCTGACGAGCTGGAATGCGGCGCGCACGCGCCGCTCTTCCACGGCGAGCAGCACGCGACGCGCGAAGCGCCGCTCGACGGGCGCCCAGGCCTCGTGCACGAGCGCCGGCGCCGCGGGCCGCGGCAGGGTGAGCTCCACGACGTAGTCGACGCGCTCGGCCGGCAACGCGCCGGGCGGCGGCGCCGGGCGGCGCGCCTCGAGCGTCGGCTCGCGTCGCTCTTCGCGCAGCAGGACGTCGGCGTGCCCCGAGCCGAAGGCACGCTCGGCGTCGCGGCGCGCGCCGCGCTCCTGCCAGCGGTTGTAGAGAACCACAGCGACCACCGCGAGCGCGCCAATTACCGCCAGACCGAGCTGCAGGTCGGTCATGCGCTCATTTCCCTTGCTACGCCGCGAGCTCCTCGCGGATGCGCAGCGCCTCGTCGATATCGACGGCCACCACGCGCGAGACGCCCGACTCGGGCATGGTGACGCCGATCAGCTGCTCGGCGAGCTCCATGGTGATCTTGTTGTGGCTGATGAAGAGGAGCTGGGTCTGCGCCGACATCTTGCGCACGAGCTCGCAGAAGCGCACGGTGTTCGAGTCGTCGAGCGGCGCGTCGACCTCGTCGAGCAGGCAGAATGGCGCGGGGTTCAACTGGAACAGGGAAAAGACCAGCGCAATCGCGGTCAGCGCTTTCTCGCCGCCCGAGAGGAGATGGATGCTGGTGTTGCGCTTGCCCGGCGGCTGCGCCATGACCTGCACGCCGGCGTCGAGGATCTCCTCGCCGGTCATGATGAGCTTCGCTTCGCCTCCGCCGAAGAGCGAAGGAAAAAGCGCGCCGAAGTGCCGGTTCACGGCTTCGAACGTCTCGCGCAGGAGCTCGCGCGTCTCGCGGTCGATCCTGCGGATCGCGTCCTCGAGCGTCTTCACCGCTTCCTCGAGGTCGGCGGCCTGCGAATCGAGGAAGCCCTTGCGGCTGCGGCTCGAGCGCAGCTCCTCCACCGCCGCCAGGTTCACCGCGCCGAACTCGCCGATCTGCCCCGTGATGCGCGTGATCTCGCCCTGCAGCGTCGCCGGCCGCGGCGAGCGCTCTGCCTCGGCCGAGAGCAGCGCTTCGTCCGCGCCCGCCTCGCGCAGCTGGCTCGCGTACTGCTCGTAGTTGAGGCTCGCCGCCTGCTCCTTCAGCCGCAGCTCGCCGAGCCGCTCGCGCAGCGGCAGAACCTTGGCTTCGATCGCGAGCTTCGCCTCTTCGATTTCGCGCAAGGCGCCTGCGGCCCCCTCCACCGTATTGCGCGCGGCGGCCAGCGTCTTCTCGCAGCCAAGGCGCCCTTCGACCGCCGCATCGAGCCCCTGGCGCACGCCCGGGATCGGATCCGCGGCGAGCTCCTCGGTCAGCTTGGCCACCTCCAGCTCGGCGCGCTCGATCTGCTGGTCGATCACGTTCACCGAGTGGTCGATCTCGGCCATCTTCGAGGCGCATTCGCGCTCGCCGAAGAGCGCGTCTTGAGCATCGCGCTCGGCCTGCTGCACGGCCTTGCGCTGCTCGGCGAGCGCGCTTTCTGCGCTGAGGTGCTCGCTAGAGCGCGCTTCGAGCGCGGTGCGAGCCCCGGCGATCTCTTCGCCGATGGCAGCCGCGGCGCGACCGCTGGCGGCAAGAGCGTCCTCGCCCTGCTCGGCTGCGGCGGCGAGCTCGGTCTGCTCGGCCTCGAGCTGCGCGCTCCGCTCGCGATAGCGCTCCTCGGCCTGCGCGAGCTTGAGGCTCTCGATCTCGCCGTCGTGCCGCGCGTGTTCTTGGCGGGCGATCGCCTGGCGGCTGTCCTCGAGCGCTGCCTCGCGCTCGACGCGCTCGCCCTCGGCTTGCTCGAGCCCATGCTGAGCGTTGACCAATTGGCGCGCGAGCTCGGCACAGCGGCCCTCGAGCGCTTCGATCTCGGCCCGGCGTGCGAGCAAGCCCGCATCGGCGGGATCGGGCGCGTGCAGGCTGACGGTGTGCCGGGTGAACTGGTCGCCCTCCCGGTTGACGAGCACGGCGCCAGCGGGCAGCGCGCCGCGGATGCTGGCGCTCGGCCGGCCCTCGCACACGAAAACTCCGCTGAGCCAATCGGCGAGCGCGCCTCGTATGCCGTCGTCCAGCGCATGCACCTTGGCCGCCAGTGGCAGATCAGCCGCCGGGGCAGTGGACACCTCGCGCGAGGCCTCGAAGAGGCTCGCCTTGGCGGGCGGGCGCTCGGAAAAGCCGGCGTCGATCGATCCCGACTGCAACGCGTGCAGTCGCTCGCGCAGGACTGCCTCGACCGCGGTCTCCCAACCGGCGTCGATGCGCAGCTTGTGCCAGAGCTGGGCTGCGGTTGCGAGGCCGTGCCGCTCCAGCCATTCGCGCAGCGGGGCGTTGTTCTGGGCCTCGGCCTGGATTTGGCGCAGCGTGGCAAGCTGCGCTTGCGCCGCGGCATGCTCACGCTCGGCGATGCCCACGGCTTCGGCCGCCTGCGCGCTCGCTTCCTGTAGCGCGACGCATTGCGGCTGCAACGCTTCGAACGCCTGCCGCGCCGCTTGCAGCGAGCCGTCGATCTGGGCGATGCGCGCTTCGAGCTCGGCGAGCGCCCCGGCATCGGGCGCGCCGAGCGCTTGCCGCTCGGCCTCCAGGCGCTCGCGCCGCTGGCCGAGGGCCTCTGCGGCGCGCTCGAGGTGCGTGCGGTTCGCCTGCTCGAGCTGCAGCCTGCTCTGCGCCTGCATGAGCTGGCTGCGCGCCTCGGTGAGCCGCTCCTGCGCCGTGCGGAACGCCTGCTCGGCCTGCGGCAGCCGCGCGTTCTCCTGGTCGAGCTTTTCCTTGGTTTGAGCGACGCGCTGCTTGGCCCCGCCAGCCCGCGTCGCCCACATATGCAGCGCCTGGGTGAGCTGGGAGCGCTGCTCGCGCCAGGCGCCGAGCTGCGTGCGCCGCTCGCGCTGCTGACTGTCGAGCCGCGCGCGGGTCTCCTCGGCATGGCGCAGCTCCGACTCGAGGCGCGCCACCTCGGCATTCGCCGCGTAGAGTGCGCCTTGAGCCGCGTTCATCGCATCGCCGGCCTGGTCGTGCGCCGCGCGCGCCGTCTCCAGGCGCGACTCGAGCGAGCGCGACTGTGCGTTCTGCGCCTCGAGCTCGTTGGTGACGCGTGCGAGCTCCGCCGATTGACGCTCGCGCTCGGCGGCGGCATCGCGCCGGCGCAGGTACCACAGCAGCTGTTGCTTCAGCTGCAGGTCGCGCTGCAGCTCCTGGTAACGCGTCGCCACCTGCGCCTGCGCATCGAGCTTCTCGATCTGCAGCCCGAGCTCGAGGCGTATGTCGGTGATGCGCGCGAGGTTCTCGCGCGTGTCGGCAAGCCGCGTCTCGGTTTCCCGCCTCCGCTCCTTGTATTTGGAGATGCCGGCGGCCTCCTCCAGAAATACGCGCAGCTCCTCGGGCTTCGCCTCGATGACGCGCGAGATCATGCCCTGCTCGATGATGGCGTAGGCGCGCGGGCCGAGCCCGGTGCCGAGGAACGTGTCGGTGATGTCGCGCCGGCGCACGTGCGTGCCGTTGATGTAGTAGCTCGACTCGCCGTCGCGCTGGAGCACGCGCTTCACCGCGATCTCGGCGTACTGCGACCACTGGCCGGCGGCGCGGCCGAGCGAATTGTCGAAGCTGAGCTCCACCGACGCTCTCGCGAGCGGCGCGCGATTCACCGAGCCATTGAAGATCACGTCCTGCATCGAATCGCCGCGCAGCGCCGCGGCGCGGCTCTCGCCCAGCACCCAGCGCACCGCGTCGATGACGTTCGACTTACCGCAGCCGTTCGGCCCCACCACGCCGACGAGCTGGCCGGGGACATGAATGGTTGTGGGATCTACGAAGGACTTAAAACCAGACAGCTTTATTTGAGTTAACCGCATGTCAAAAATGATAACATCTGCGCGCTTTCTTCCCGGCCGTTTTTTCCGAGCCAGTGCCTTCTCGTCCCAGCAATAAGCTGGAGACTTTTCCCAACCCGGCGCGCAGCCGTGATTACCGGATCCACATGGAGATCCCGGAGTTCACCTGCGTGTGCCCGATGACGGGACAGCCGGACTTCGCCACGCTCCTGCTCGACTACGTGCCCGACAAGCTATGCGTCGAGCTGAAATCCCTCAAGCTCTACATCTGGTCCTATCGCGGCGAGGGCACGTTCCACGAAGCGGTCACCAATCGCATCCTCGACGATCTGGTGCGCGCCACGCAGCCGCGGCTCATGCGGCTGGAAGCGCGCTTCAACGTGCGCGGCGGCATCACCACCACCGTGGTCGCTGAGCATCGCAAGAAGGGCTGGGGCGGAGCCATGCCGCAGTGAATCCGCTGCTCGCGAAGCTCCAGCCCTACCCTTTCGAGAAGCTGCGCTCGCTCATCGCCGGCAACACGCCGCCCGCCGAGCTGCGTGCGATCAACCTGCAGATCGGCGAGCCCAAGCATCCGACGCCGGCGGTGGTTAAGGACGCGCTCGCCGCAGCGCTCGATGGGCTCGCCTCCTACCCGCTCACGGCCGGCACGCCGGAGCTGCGCCAGGCGATCGCCGCTTGGCTTTCGCGCCGCTATCGGATTCCTGCCCCCGATCCGCACGCGCAGGTGCTGCCAGTCAACGGCACGCGCGAGGCGCTGTTCGCGTTTGCCCAGACGATGCTCGACCCCCGTCCCGATGCACGCGTCGTGTGCCCGAACCCGTTCTACCAGATCTATGAAGGCGCGGCCCTGCTCGCCGGGGCGACGCCCGTCTACGGCGAGCCGCAGAGCTGGACGGGCGTGCAGCTCGTCTACGCCTGCTCGCCTGCCAATCCGAGCGGGCAGGTCATGGGCATGGGCGAGTGGCGGCGCCTGTTCGAGCTCGCTGAGCGCCACGGCTTCGTCATCGCTTCCGACGAGTGCTACTCCGAAATCTATTTCGACCGGCCGCCGCTCGGCGCGCTCGAGGCAGCGCATCAGTTGGGGCGAGGCTATGAGGGGCTGGTCGCGTTTTCCAGCCTGTCCAAACGCTCGAATGCGCCGGGGATGCGCTCCGGCTTCGTGGCCGGGGACGCCGCCCTGATCAAGCAGTTTTTGCTTTACCGGACGTACCACGGCTCAGCAATGAGCCTCGCTGTGCAGGCCGCGTCGATCGCCGCCTGGAACGATGAGGCGCACGTCGAGGAGAACCGCCGCCTCTATGCGCAGAAATTCGACCGCGTGCTGCCGATGGTGCGGCCGCCGCTCGCCGCCGAGCGGCCAGAGGGCGGCTTCTATATATGGCTGCGCACGCCGATCGACGACCGCGAATTCGCGCGGCGGCTCCACGCTCAATACAATGTGCTCGTGCTGCCCGGCAGCTTCCTCGCTCGCAGCGTCCGGGGTGTAAACCCCGGCGCGAACCACGTGCGCATCGCGCTCGTGCCGCCGCTCGCCGAATGCGTCGAGGCGATGGAGCGCATTGCGCGCTTCGCCGCCACGTTATGAGCGCCCGAGACACGATCGACGCGGCTTGGGAGCAGCGTGCTTCACTCAACCCGGGCAATGCACCGCGCGCGTTGCGCGAGGCGGTCGAGGAGGTAATCGCCGGTCTCGATGGCGGGCGGCTGCGCGTCGCCGAAAAGCGCGGCGGCGAGTGGATCACCCACCAGTGGATCAAGAAGGCGGTGCTCCTTTCCTTCCGCCTCGAAGATAACCGCGTCATCGAAGGTGGCGCGACGCGCTACTACGACAAGGTAGCATCGAAGTTCGGGCCGTCGTTCGACTTTGCCGCGGCGGGCTTTCGCGTGGTGCCGCCGGCGATGGCGCGGCGCGGGGCCTATATCGCCAAGAACGCGGTCCTGATGCCTTCGTACGTCAACATCGGCGCCTACGTCGATGAAGGCACCATGGTGGACACCTGGGCCACGGTCGGCTCCTGCGCGCAGATCGGCAAGAACGTGCACCTCTCCGGCGGCGTCGGCATCGGCGGCGTGCTCGAGCCGATCCAGGCGAACCCCGTCATTATCGAAGACAACTGCTTCATCGGCGCGCGCTCGGAGATCGTGGAGGGCGTGATCGTCGAGGAGAACAGCGTGCTGTCGATGGGTGTCTTCATCAGTCAGAGCACCAAGGTCTACGACCGGGAGACTGGTCAAATACTTTACGGTCGTGTCCCAGCCGGCTCCGTGATCGTCGCAGGCACAATGCCCTCCGGCGAGCGCAGCTGCGCCCTGTATTGTGCGGTGATTGTGAAAAAGGTAGACGCCAAGACCCGGGCGAAGACCAGCCTGAACGAGTTGCTGCGAGGGGATTAAACTAGCCTCACCTTAGGGGCCCAGGGGGGAAAGATGTCAGCAATGAAGCGGCTGTTCCAGGTGATGGCCGACAAGAAAGCCTCGGACATCTTCCTGTCGGTCGGCGCGCCGATCAACATCAAGCTGAACGGCGTCGCGCTGCCCGTGAACCAGACCGTGATGACGGCGGACGCGGTGCGCCAGCTCCTCTACGAAGTACTGAACGAGCGCCAGATCAAGGAATACGAGGAGGACATGGAACTGAACACCGCCTTCGAGCTCGAAGGCGTGGGCACCTTCCGCATCAGCGCCTTCCGCCAGAAAGGCTCTCCGGCGGTGGTGGTGCGCTACATCCCGATGAGCATCCCGCCGATCGATACGCTCGGCATCCCCGAAGTGCTGAAGGAAGTGATCATGCAGAAGCGCGGCCTCATCCTCATGGTCGGCGCCACCGGCTCGGGCAAGTCCACTTCGCTCGCCTCGATGCTCGACTACCGCAATGGCCGCATGTCGGGCCATATCCTGACGCTCGAGGACCCGATCGAGTTCATCTTCCAGAACAGGAAGTCGATCGTGAACCAGCGTGAGGTCGGCACCGACACCAAGGCGTTCGAGATTGCGCTCAAGAACGCGCTGCGCCAGGCGCCCGACTGCATCCTGATCGGCGAGATCCGCGACAAGGCGACCATGGCGATGGCGCTCGCGTACTCGCAGTCGGGGCACCTGTGCCTTGCCACGCTGCACGCGAACAACAGCTATCACGCGATGAACCGCATCATCAACTTCTATCCGCTCGAGAACCGCGCCGCGCTGCTGCTCGACCTCGGGGCGGCGCTGGAGGCGGTGATCTCGCAGCGGCTCGTGCGTACCAAGACCGGCATGCGCGTCGCGGCCTGCGAGGTGCTGCTCAATACCCGCCACATCGCCGAGCTGATCGAAAAGGGCGAGATCGGCGAGATCAAGGAGGCGCTCGAAAAAAGCATGTCGCCCGGCTCGCAGACCTTCGAGCAGGCGCTCTTCAAGCTCTTCATGGAAGGCAAGATCACGCAGGACGAGGCCATGGCGAACGCGGACTCGGCGACCAACATGCTGTGGCTCATCAACCAGGCGACCGCCGGCGAAATCAGCGGCCAGCCGCTGCCGCCGAAGGCCGCCGGCCCTGCGCCCGAGAAGTCCGGCAACGAGGCGGGCGTTTTTTCCGCGACCAGCTCGAGCGGCACTTCGTTCAACGATTTCAAGATCGACGCGGATGCCTGAGGGCGAGCGCGCCCTAGAGCTAGCCCAGGAACTGATTGCCCGCCGCTCGGTAACGCCGCAGGATGGCGGCTGCCAGGCGCTGCTCGCGCGCCGGCTCGAGCGCGCCGGTTTTCGCTGCGAGCCGATGCCCTTTGGCGAGGTGAGCAACCTCTGGGCGCGCCGCGGCAGCGCTGCTCCTGTGCTGTGCTTCGCAGGACACACCGACGTGGTGCCGACCGGGCCGCTTGCCGAATGGCATTCCGATCCGTTCGTGCCGACGATCCGCGAGGGCAGGCTTTACGGCCGCGGCGCGGCCGACATGAAGTCATCGATCGCCGCATTCGTGGTCGCGGCCGAGCGCTTCATCGCCGAGCGGCCGGAGCACAGCGGGTCGATCGCGCTGCTCATCACCTCGGATGAGGAAGGGCCTTCGATCGACGGCACGGCGCGCGTCGTCGAGCGCTTGAAGCAGCGCGGCGAGACCATCGACTACTGCATCGTCGGCGAGCCGAGCTCGATGGATGCGCTCGGCGACACGCTGAAGATCGGGCGCCGCGGCTCGCTCTCCGGCAAGCTCGTTGTGCGCGGCGTTCAGGGCCACGTCGCCTATCCCCAGTTCGTGAAGAATCCCGTGCACCTGGTCGCGCCCGCCTTGGCCGAGCTGGTGCGCGCGCAGTGGGACGCGGGCAACGAGCAGTTTCCGCCGACGAGCTTCCAGGTCTCCAACATCCATGCCGGCACCGGCGCGGGCAACGTGGTGCCGGGCGCCGTGGAGGTGGACTTCAATTTCCGCTTCTCGACCGAGAGTACCGACGCTTCGCTGCGCGAGCGAGTAGAAGCGCTGCTGCGCAAACATGCACTCGACTTCAGCGTCCAGTGGACGCTCGGCGCGAAGCCCTTCCTCAGCCGGCGCGGCCGGCTCGCCGACCTCGTGCTCGAGGTGGCCAAGCGCCACACGGGGCGCGCGGGCGAGCTCGCGACTACCGGCGGCACCTCGGATGCACGCTTCATCATCGACATCTGCCCTGAGGTGATCGAGATCGGGCCGGTGAACATGAGCATCCACAAGTTGAACGAGCACATCGCGCTCGAGGAGCTCGCGGTGCTGCCACTCATCTACCTCGACACGCTGCGCACGCTGCTTCCTTGACGCTCGCCGAGCTAATCGAGCGCACGGCGGCGCGCTTTGCCGCCGCTTCGCTCTTCTATGGACATGGTACGGACAACCCGCGCGACGAGGCCGCCTGGCTCGTGCTGCGCGCTCTGGGCCTTGCTTTCGACGCCGATCTCGAGCGGGCCGCTTCCGCGGCCGATGCCGAGCGCATCGAGCGCCTCGCCGCGCGGCGCATCGATGAGCGCATGCCGCTCGCGTACCTGCTAAAGGAAGCATGGCTCGCCGGGCAGTGGTTCTATGTCGATGAGCGCGTCATCGTCCCCCGCTCGCACATCGCGGAGCTCGTGCGCGAGCCGTTCATCGCCCGGCGGGCGGTGCGGCGCGTGCTCGACCTTTGCACCGGCTCGGGCTGCCTCGCGATCCTCGCGGCGCGCGCGTTCCCGGCGGCCGAGGTCGACGCGGTGGACATCTCGCCGGCGGCCCTCGCCGTTGCCCGCAAGAACGTCGCGCACCACCGCGTTGGCCGGCGCGTGCATCTGCGCCGCTCCGACCTTTTCGCCGCGCTCGGCACTGCGCGCTACGACCTCATCCTCGCCAACCCGCCTTATGTCAGTGCGCCTGCGATGGAGGCGCTGCCGGCCGAGTACCGGCACGAGCCGCGCGTGGCGCTCGCCGGCGGCGCCGATGGGCTCGCCTTCGTCGCGCGCATCCTCGCCGCGGCATCCAGGCGCCTCGAGCCTGACGGCCTTCTTATATGCGAGGTCGGCGATGCCAGGCGCGCGGTAGAGCGGCGCTTTGCGCGGCTACAGCTCGCCTGGCCGAAGCCCGAAGTGCTCACCTTTCAGAGCGCCAAGACACCGAGCGCCCGGCGAAGGCCTGCCAGTCGCGCGGCAGGCGCGCGATGAGCTGACGCTCGCGCCGCGCGAACTGCTG
>VBCM01000064.1 GCA_005883675.1 Betaproteobacteria bacterium | reverse complement strand
CGGCCGCATGACGCTCGACCGCAAAGCGGCGACGGAGGCGATCGCGGCGCTCGGCGCCCAGATCGGCATGGACGCGATCGAGTGCGCCGCGGGCGTGTGCCGCATCGTCGAGCTGCAGATGGCCGACATCATCCGCAAGGTGACGGTGGAGAAAGGCTTCGATCCGCGCGACTTCGTGCTCTTTGCCTTCGGCGGCGCCGGCCCCGCGCATGCCGGGGTCTTCGCGCGCGAGCTCGGCGTTCGCAAGCTCATCATCCCGCAGCGCAAGGCCGCTTCCACCTGGTGCGCCTTCGGCGCCGCGGCGGCCGACGTGCTGCACATCTTCGAGCACACCGAGATCATGGCGACTCCCGCGCCGGCGATGCGCGTGAACGACGCGCTCGCGGCGCTCGAGCGCAGCGCCAAGGCGCTCATGGCCGAGGAAGGCATCACGGCCGAGCGCCAGCGCTACGAGTTCTCGCTCGATGTGCGCCACAAGGGCCAGATCAACGAGGTCGAGATCACGCTGCCCTGGGCGCGGCTGCCGAACGAGTATGAGGCGCAATTGCGCACGCTATTCGTGCAGCGCTACGAGCAGCTCTACGGCCGCGGCTCGGCACTGGCGGGCGCGCAGCTCGAGATCGTCGTCTGCCGGCTGCGCGCCAAGGCGCTGACGCCGCAGCCGAAGCTCCTGCGCTCGAGGAAATCGAGCGCGCGCATCCCGCGCGCCGCGGTGCGCCGGCAGCGCCAGATCTATTGGCCCGACCTCGGCAAGCGCCGCGCTACCCCGGTGTACGACGGCGAGCTGCTCGCGAGCGGCAACAAGATCGCCGGACCGGCGATCGTGGAGACGGCGGATACCACGGTCGTGGTGCAGCCGCGCACGCGGCTATGCGTCGACGAGCTCGGCAATTTCGAACTGACATTCAAGTGAGCGCGATGGAAACCTGCACCGTTGAAAGCGGCCTGCTTCGTAAAAAGCCCTGCGGCCAGCCGGCAGTGGCGAAGTGCGCCAATTGCGAGCAGCCGCTGTGCAGCAAGCACGCCGTCCCACGCACGTCGGCCGGGAAGAAAATGCTCCTCTGCCCGGAGTGCGCGCGCGCGTGGAAGCAAAGCGAGAAGACGCTGGGCGAGCTGCCCGCTACCCCCGCGAGCGCGCTCCCGCCGCAGGCGGAAAAGCCGGCCGCCGAGAAGCCCGCGACACCGCCGCCGCCGGCCAAGCCGGCAGAAAAGAAAAACGAACCGCCGCCCATTGAGCCGAGCGCGCCGCTCGAATTCACACCTGAGAAAAAGCCGGAGGACAAGAAATAGGGACAGTCCCTATTTTTCTCATATAGATGAACGCACCGCTCAAAAAGCTATCCGAGCTCGCTGGCGTCGTGTTCGACGGCAAGCGCACGGGCTACGTGCCGCCGAAGAAGCTGCGCATCTCGGAGAAGCTGAAGCTTCACCCGCAGGCGAAGAAGAACATCGACCCGGTGACCTTCGAAGTGGTGCGCCACGCGCTCTGGAACGTGAACGAGGAGCACGGCGCCACCATCCAGCGGCTCTCGGGCTCGCCGGTGGCGATGTACGCGCTCGACCTCAACCCGTCGATCCTCACCGAGGACGCCGAGTTCGTCTACTTCGGGCCTTACATGCAGTACATGTCCGGCGTCACCGACACGCAGGTGAAGTGGACGCTCGAGAATCGAGCCGATAATCCCGGCATCCACGACGGCGACATGTTCCTCGCCAACGACCCGTGGGTCGGCGCGGCGCACCAGATGGACGTCATGCTCCTCTGCCCGGTGTTCTGGAAGGGCGAGCTCTTCTGCTGGGTGACAAACTGCCTGCACCAGTACGACATCGGCGGCATCACGCCCGGCAGCTTCTGTCCCTCGGCGCGCGACGCCTTCGACGAGGGCATCCTGATCCCGCCGGTGAAGATCGTGGAGAAGAACGAGATCCGGCGCGACATCGAAGAGGTCTATTTGCGCAGCTCGAGGAAACCGAGCGCGGTAGCGCTCGACTTCCGCGCGCAGCTCGCGGGCAACATGACGGCCAAGGATCGGGTCCTGGCGCTCATCGGCCGCTATGGCGCGGACACGATCAAGGGCGTGATGAAGAAGATCATCGATGATGGCGAGCGCGCCTTTCTCAAAAAATTGGCCCTGCTGCCCGACGGCATCTGGCGCGACCGCACCTACGTCGAGTGCTGCCGGCCGGGCGACCGGCAGGTGCATCGCGTGATGCTCACGCTGAAGAAGCAGGGCGCGGGCCTCGTGTTCGAGAACGAGGGCACCGACCCTGGGAGCAGTACTACGCGGTGGGCGGCGCGCTGCGCCACGTGGAGTTCAATCCGACGCCGGGCACGCTCAACTGCGCCGACTTCCCCGCCTCCGTGTCGACCGCGCCGGTGCAGTGCATGGAGATCTCGCTCTACCCGGCCTACAACGTGCTCTCGAAAATGATCTACCCGGCGAGCGAGCTCAGGCGCGACGTGATGTGCATCGGCGGCACGAGCCAGTGGCCGGCGACCATCTTCCGCGGCATCGACCAGTGGGGCGAGAGCTACGGCTATCTCCTCGTCGATCCGATCGGCGGCGCGATCGGCGCCTTCTCGCACGCCGACGGCATCTCGACCGGCGGCCAGGCGAGGACGCCCATCTGCAAGCTGCCGAACGTCGAGCACACCGAGCAGAGCTTCCCGGTGCTGTTCCTCTACCGGAAGGAAATTGCCGACTCGGGCGGCGCCGGGAAATTCCGCGGCGGGCTTTCGGCCGAGTCGTGCTTCATTCCGCACGGCACGGACCAGATCACGCACGACACGCTCTCCTCGGGCAACGCCGTTCCCACCTCCACCGGGATGATGGGCGGCTATCCCGGCGCGGTGAACCGCTACCGCTTCACGCGCGAGTCGGACATTCTCGAGCGCATGAAGCGCTCCGAGCTGCCGGCGGACATGGCGGAGCTCAAAGGCCGCGAAGAGACGCTGCAGCTGCGCCAGCAGGACTTCGTGCAGAACCCGGCGGACGTCTACGCGGTGCTCTGGTCCGCGGCCGGCGGCTACGGCGATCCGCTGGAGCGCGATCCGGCCAGAGTCGAAGCGGACGTCGCGAATGGCGACGTCACCGAGAAGGCGGCGCTCGAGATCTACGGCGTCGTGTCCGGCGACGAGGCGGCGACCAGGCGCCGGCGGCACGAGCTGCGCGCGCGGCGCGTGCAGGGACAGACCGACCCGAAGACGATCCGCAAGCTCGAGGGCAAGCCGCTCTTCCTCGCCACCGAAGCCCTCGCCGTCTACGGCAACAAGCACTACGGCTGCGCGAAATGCGCCCAGGACCTGGGCCCCGTCAGCCACAACTACAAGGCCTACTGCGTGCGCAACGACCTGCCGATCCAGGCCGCGAACCCGCTCGTCGGCGACGACGCTTGGGACGATTGGGAGCCGAAACCAAGCGCGATCTTCGAGAAGCCATCGATAAGCTTGTCGGATGAGCTTCTCCAGTGTGAGTTACGAAGAAGCCATGCGCCGCGCACGCGACCTCGTGCCCACCCTCGCGGAGCGCGCGCAGAAGTGCGAGGACGCGCGCGTGCTCCTGCCGGAGACCGAGAAGCTGCTGCACGAGACCGGGCTCTTCCGCTACCACCAGCCCAAGCGCTACGGCGGCATGGAGCTTCCGTATGTCGCGGTCGTCGACATCGTCGCCGAGCTCGCCCGCGGCTGTCCCTCGACCGCGTGGAATGTCGGCAACCTCGGCTGCCACCACTGGATCCTCGGCTACTACGAGCCCGAGACGCAGGACGAAGTGTGGCGCGCAAATCCCGACGTGCTGATCGCCTCCTCGATCGCGCTTGCCGCCGGCCGCGGCCGCAAGGTGAAGGACGGCTTCATCGTCAGCGGCCGCTGGCCGTTCTCCTCCGGCGTCGACAACTGCGACTGGAACATGCTCGCCGTCACCGTCTATGGCGAGGACGGCAAAAGCGCCATCGACTGGCGCCTGTGCATGGTGCCGAAGACCGACTACAAGATCATCGACACCTGGTACGCGATGGGCATGATCGGGACCGGCTCGAAGGACATCGAGGTGAAGGAGATCTTCGTGCCCGAGCGGCGCGCGCTCGAGCTCACCAAATGCCGCGGCGGGCTCGCCCATCCCGGCGGCAAGCTCAACACCGGGCCGCTCTTTCGCATCCCGATCGTAGCGGCGGCCGGGCATCCGCTCGCCGCGACGGCGCTTGGCGCGGCCGAGGGCGCGCTCGAGCATGTCGCGCGTTCGTTCAAGACGCGCATCGGCATCTATACGGGTGCCAAGGTGAGCGAGTTCCAGGCGGTGCAGATCAAGATCGCGCGAGCGCGCGCGCTGGTCGATTCCGGTCGGTACCTGATGCGCGAATCGGCGATCGCCTTCGACCGCTACGCCGAGAGGAACGAGGCGCCGGACCTGGAGACAAAGCTGCGCTTGCGCATCCAAAACACCATGGCGGTGATGCAGTCGCGCGAGGCGGTGGAGACGCTCTGGTCCTGCTACGGCGCGAACGGCATCTACACGCGCGATCCGCTGCAGCGTTTCCTGCGCGACACGCAGGCGATCAACCAGCACTTCTCGTTCAACTTCGACATCGCCGGCTCCGCTTACGGCACGGTCGCCCTCGGCGGCCGCTACGCGAACCCGACCATGTAGCCATGGAAGACCTGATCGCCAATTTCGGCTACCTCGCCATCTTCATCGGCACCTTCCTCGAAGGCGAGAGCGTACTCGCGCTGGGCGGCGTGGCCGCGAATTTCGGCTACCTCGCCATCTTCATCGGCACCTTCCTCAAAGGCGAGAGCGTACTCGCGCTGGGCGGCGTGGCCGCGGCGTACGGCTACCTCCATTTCACCGCGGTCATCGGCGTGGCGATCGTCGGCGGCTTCCTCGGCGACCAGGCGTGCTTTTTCGTCGGCCGGCGCTACGGCCCGCGCGTGCTCGCGCGCTATCCGTCGCTCGCGGCGAAGGCGCCGCGCGTGCAGGCGATCGTGCGCCGCTGGGACGCGGCGGCGGTGATCGTGCTGCGCTTCTGCTACGGCCTGCGCATCGCCGGGCCGATCGTCATCGGCTGCTGCGGCATCTCGCCGTGGCGCCTCGCGCTCTTCAATTTCATCGGCGTGCTGATCTGGGCGCCGATCGTCGCGAGCGTCGGCTACCTGGCCTGGTACGCGGTCGAACAGTGGATCGGGCATCTGCAGCACGTGCAGATTCTGATCGTCATGGTGCTGGTGCTCGCGTGCGTGATCGGCTGGTTCGCGCTGCAGTGGCGCCGGCGCTCCTAACCCATGGCTGACAGCGCCGCCGCCGCGACGGCGCCGCGCTTCGGCTTCCTGCCGGCGATCGGCACGCGCGGCTATTACGTGCTGCTCGGCGTCATCGCCATCTTCATCCTCGGTCCGCTCGGCGGGATCGCGGCGGCGTACATGAATTTCTCGCTCGGCTTCTTTGTCGGCGGCCAGGTGCTCGCCGGCATCCTCGGCAGCGTGGTGACGCTCGGCTACGGCGCCGAAGGCAAGCACGGCGCGAACTACATGCAGTCGATGGCGGCGTCGGTCGCCGGCATGGCGGCGATGGGCGTGCTCATCCAGACGATGATCTGGCTCGGGCTCGCCGAGCCGCCGACCTGGCAGCTCATCGCCTACTTCCTCTGCATCGGCATGCTCGGCGTCGGGCTTGGCATGCTGTACACGCCGATCGTCGTCGATCGCATGCAGCTCAAGTATCCGTCGGGCCTCGCGGTGGCGAACATCCTGCGCGCGCTGACCGACGTGCGCCTCTTGCGTCGCTCGATCGCGCGGCTCGGCACTGGTCTCGGCCTCGGCGCGGGCCTTACGCTGGCCGCGGAAAAAGCGGGCGTCGCGTTCCTCGGCGCGATCAGCTTCTCGGCCTCCACCTTCGGCGCCGGCATGATCGTCGGCGCGCGCATCGGCGTGCCGGCCATCGTGGTCGGCCTGATCGGCCTCGCGCTCACGCCGTGGCTGCGCGAGATCGGCCTGCTCGGACCGCACGATCCGTGGCGCAAGGTCGGCTTCCTGATTTCACTTGGCACGATCCTCGGCGCGGCGATCGTCGACATCACGCTGATCGTGCGCGAAGCGCTCGCGCGCCATCGCGCCGTCCAGGCGCCCGATAGCGGCGCGATCGAGGAGTGGAAGAAGGTCGATACGCGCAAGCTCGCGCTCTGGGTGCTGTTCTGGGCCGTCGCGGTGGTGATC
This sequence comes from Betaproteobacteria bacterium, assembly GCA_005883675.1. GTDB lineage: Bacteria > Pseudomonadota > Gammaproteobacteria > Burkholderiales > SG8-39 > SCGC-AG-212-J23. The sequence continues at coordinate 2,612 of VBCM01000064.1, read as the reverse complement.
GTGTCCTCCAACATGGGGGTGCCGGCGGGCTATGCCGTGCTCGGCGTCGTGCTCGCCGCGATCTTCGTGCTGGTGAACGGCATCAGCGTCGGCATTTCGGACTCGAATCCCATCTCCTCTGCGTTCGTCGTCGGCGTCACCGCTATGGCGCTCGCCGGGCTCACCGATCCACTCGTCGGGCTCATCGCCGGCTCGATCCTCCTCATCAGCACGGTGGTCGGCGCCGACATGCAGCAGGACCGCTCGACCGGCTGGCGCCTCGGCACGAACCGCACCATTCAGTTCCGCTACCAGGTGATCGGCATTCTCATGGGCGCCGTGTTCGCCGTGGTGATCACCAAGCTCTTTCTCGCCGCCTATCCGGTGCTCAAGATCGACATATTCCTGCACCCGGAGATGAAGACCGGCAACTGGCAAAGCGCGATGACCTACAAGTTCGCCGGCGTGCTGCGCGGCCTCGCCTCGAGCGAGACCACCACCCTCAAGCTGATGGGCCTCGGCATCGCCCTCGGCCTGTTCATCCAGGTGCTGCGCGTCGCGATGAAGCGAAGCGGCGCCTATCAGGCGTGGAAAGAGCGCAGCGCCGCGACGAAGACCACGGACTTCGTGCTTGACACCATCATCCTGCCGGGCCCCTACGCATCCAGCCTGGGCGGCTTCGTCGAGTTTCCGACCGCGCTGTGGTACGGCGTCGGCGGCGTGTTCTCCTCGGTATGGGGCTGGTTCACGCAGCGCTTCAGCAAGCGCAAGGACGATGTTGCGCCGGCGGACATGGACAGCATGTCTCTCATCGGCGGCGGCCTGATCGCCGGCGAAGCGATCGCGTTCCTGACGCTTGGCATCATCGGCCTGGTCTCGCTCGTACGATGAAATCGGGGACAACGGAATAATTACGTACCTGTCCCCGATTTCCAGATGAGCCCATTTCGCGAGAAGTACCTGAGATACGAAGAGCTGTCGCGCGTGCTGCAGGACTGGGCGCACGCGCATCCGGAGTTCGTGCGGGTGAAGAGCATCGGCAAGAGCGCCGAAGGCCGTGACCTGTGGATCCTCGAGATCGGGCGCGAGCCCGGCCGGCGGCGCGCCGCGGCATGGGTCGACGGCAATATGCATGCGGTCGAGCTCTGCGGCTCGAGCGTCGCGCTCGCCATCGCCGAGGACGTGATCGCGCTCCACCGCGGCGAGGACCGGCATGACTTGCCCACCCATGTGCGCGAGCGACTGAAGGGCATCCTCTTCTACGTGTTGCCGCGCATGTCGCCCGACGGCGCGGAGGCGGTGCTGCGCGACGGGCGCTACGTGCGCTCGAACCCGCGCGACCGCCGCGAACACGCACCCGTGCCGCGCTGGGTCGCGGGCGACATTAACGGGGACGGTGCCGTGCTATCGCTGAGGCGCCAGGATCCCTCGGGCGAGTTCGTGGAGGATCCGGAGCTGCCGGGCGTCATGTTGCCCCGGCGCCTGGAGGACACCGGGCCTTTCTACAAGGTGTGGCCGGAAGGCACGATCGAGAACTACGACGGCGTGCACGTGCCGGACCCGCATTTCCTTTCCGACAACGACATCGACCTCAACCGCAATTTCCCGTATGGCTGGCAGCCCGAGCCCGAGCAGGTCGGCGCCGGACCCTATGGCGCGAGCGAGCCCGAGTCGCGCGCGGTGATCGACTGGGCCACCGCGCATCCGAACATCTTCTCGTGGCTCAACCTCCACACCTTCGGCGGGGTCTACATCCGGCCGCTCGGCAGCGCGTCCGACAAGAAAATGAACCAACAGGACCTCGCCATCTACCGCCAGATCGAGCAGTGGGGCGAGCAAATCGGCGGCTACCCGATGGTGAGCGGCTTCGAGGAGTTCATCTACGAGCCGGAGAAGCCGATCCACGGCGACATCACCGACTTCATCTACCACACGCGCGGCGCGATTGCCTACGCGTGCGAGCTGTGGGACCTCTTCGCGCGGCTGGGCATCGAGCGCCGCAAGCCCTTCGTCGAGCACTACACGCGGCTCACGCGCGAGAACCTGCTCGCGCTCGCCAAGTTCGACCGGGAGAAGAACCAGAAGCGCATCTTTCGCGGCTGGCAGCGCTTCCGCCATCCGCAGCTCGGCGAGGTGGAGATCGGCGGCACTGTGTCTACCGTCGGCTTGACCAACCCGCCCTACGAAATGCTCGCCGACATCGCCCAGCGCCAGGCGGCGATGTATCTGCGCGTCGCCGCCATGGCGCCCGCGCTCGAGATGCACGCGCGCCACGCCAACGGCCGCATCGAGGTCGAGGTGGCGAACGCCGGCTATCTACCGACCTACGTGCTCGACTCGGCGAAGAAGCTCTCGCTCGACGCGCGCGTCTTCGTGGAAGTCGAACCGCTCGGCGACGCCAGCATCGACCCGCGCGATGCGCGCACCGAGATCGGCCACCTCGAAGGCTGGGGCCGCGGCCTCTACAACCAGTACATCTTCTACCAGCGCAGCCGCGGCAGCGTCTCACGCCGCACCGTTTCCATCCCCGTGCAGGGTCGCGGCAAGGTGCGCGTGCGCGCCAAGGGCCTGCGCGTCGGCGAAGTGGTCCAGGAAATCACCGTCGGGTAATTCGGGGACGGAGCCCGAACTCA
>VBCM01000149.1 GCA_005883675.1 Betaproteobacteria bacterium | reverse complement strand
GCCGCCTATATGGCGGATGGCTATGCGCGCGCCAGCGGCAAGCCGGGGATTTGCATGGCGCAAGTCGTGGGCGCGCTCAATCTCGCGGCGGGACTGCGCGATGCGCACCTCGCGCATTCGCCGGTGATCGCGTTCACCGGTGGCAGAGAGCCGAAGACCAAGTTCCGCAAGGTGTACCAGGAGGTGGACGACGTGCCGGCGTTCGAGCCGGTGACGAAGTGGAATGCGACCGTCGATGCCGTGGAGCGCTTCCCCGACATGCTGCGCCAGGCATTTCGCGTCGCCACCTCCGGAGCACCGGGGCCCGTCCATCTGCAGTTTCGCGGCAACGAGGGGCAGCTCGACCAGGAGGAAGCGGACATCGCGCCGCTCGTCGAGCCGCAGTTCGCGCGCGTGCCGGCATATCGGCCGCTGCCGGATCCGCATCAACTCAAAAAACTTCTGGAGGAGCTGCAGCACGCAGAGCGCCCGGTGATCGTCGCCGGCGGCGGTGTGCGCTGGTCGGGCGCGGGGCCGCAGCTCGTGCAGCTTGCCGAAGCGCTCGGGATACCGGTGGCGACTTCGCTCAACGGCAAGGATCTCATTCCCGGCACGCATCGCCTCTCAGTCGGCGTCGTCGGCAGCTATTCGCGCGAGAGCGCAAACCGCGTCGTGGCGGCGGCGGACCTCGTGTGCTACATCGGCAGCTCGGCGGGCGGCATGACTACGCACGCGTGGGCGGTGCCGCAGATCGGCACGCCGGCGCTGCAGATCGACATCGAGCCCGAGACGATCGGGCGCAATTACCCGCTGAAAGCGGGCGTACTCGCGGATGCGAAGGTGGCGCTGGCGCAAATGCTGGCGCAATGCGACCGCTCGAGCGCGAAGCGGCGTACCGCCTGGCTGCAAAAGGTGGAAAACCTGTGCCGCGAGTGGCGCGACAAGTATCGCGCGATGCTCGAATCCGACGCGCAGCCGATCCGGCCGGAAAGAATCTGCGCCGAGCTGACGCGCCACGTGCCCGACGATGCGATCGTCCTCGCGGACACGGGGCACGCGGGAATGTGGATGGGCGGCATGTATGACCTGCGCACGGACCGGCAAAGCTTCATGCGCAGCGCCGGGCATCTCGGCTGGGCGTTCCCGGCGGGCCTCGGCGCGAAATGCGCGGCGCCGCAGCGCCCGGTGGTCACGTTCACCGGCGACGCGGGCCTCTGGTACCACATCGGCGAGCTCGAGACCGCGGTGCGCTGGAACATCGCCGCGGTGACCGTGGTGAACAATAACGCGAGCGGCAACCAGTCGAAGCGCGGCTTCGACCGTGCCTATGGCGGCACGCAGACGCCGCAGGCGCGCGAGCTCTGGACTTACCGCATGGTGGATCTCGCCCGCGTGGCGAGCGACATCGGCGCGCTCGGGCTGCGGGTCGAGCGCGCGACCGATTTCGCCGCGGCGCTGCGCGAAGCGCTGAACAGCGGGCGGCCGGCGCTGATCGACGTGGTCACCGACATCGAGGCGATCGCGCCGCTCGCGGTTTCGTCGTAGAGGAGGCATCGTGATGCGCATCCTGCTTGGCGCCCTGCTCGCGCTGATCTCGGCTACGAGCGTGGCGCAGTCGTATCCCGCGAAGCCGATCCACCTGCTGGTCGCTTTCCCGCCCGGCGGACCCGTGGACATCATCGCGCGACTTGTGGCGCCGAAGATAAGCGACACGCTGGGCCAGCCGGTGGTCGTGGAAAACAAGGTCGGGGCGAGCGGCAACGTCGCCACCGCCGAGGTGGCGAAATCGGCGCCCGATGGCTACACGCTGCTCGCGCATTCGTCCGCCTATGCGGTGAATCCGACGCTCTTCGCCAATGCAGGCTACGACCCGGTACGCGACCTCCTGCCGATTGCGGTCGTCGCGCGGCAGGCGAACATCGTGCTCGTCAACGCCTCGTTCCCGGCGCGCACGCTGGAAGAGCTGAAGAGCGCGATGGCGAAAGGCAAGCTCGCCTTCGCCTCGCCGGGCGCCGGCACCACGCCGCATCTCACGGCGGAAAACCTCTTTCACGTGCGCTGGAAGGCCGATGCGACGCACGTGCCGTTCAAGGGCGCGGGACCGGCGGTGGCGGGGCTGCTCGCGGGCGAGCCGCCGATCGGCTGCATGGCGGGCTCGGGGCCGATGGCGCAGATCAAGGCCGGGCGGCTGCGCGCGCTCGCCGTGTCCGCGGCGCAGCGCCTGCCGCAGCTCCCGGACGTGCCGACGCTCGATGAGCTCGGCTATAAGGGCATGGAGGACTACACCTGGGTCGGCGTGTTCGCGCCGGCGGCGACGTCGCGCGACATCGCGCAGAAGCTGAACGACGCGGTGCTGAATGCGGTGAATAGCGCGGACGTGCGAGCGAGACTCGATGCGCTGGCATTCGATGCCACCGCGGCACCGCTCGCGCAAACGGCGGATTACGTGCGGGCGGAGGTGGCGAAGTGGGCGCGCGTCGTGCGCGAGACGGGCGCCAAGCCCGAATAGCGACGCGCTAGCGCAAGCGGAAGAGCAGCGCCACGCCGAGCGTATCGTAGTCGTTCACACCGTAAAAGGCGCCGCCGTCCACTTTGCGGTAGCGCTGCCACTCGGCGCGCACGCCGAAGCGGCCGCCGGTGTCGAATTGCGCGCCCAGCGCATAAGTGAGGCCGGTGGCGTGCGCATCCGCGACGTCGCCCTGCGATGACTCGAGAAGCACGCGATAGCCGCCGAATTTCGCGAATCCAGAGAAGCGCTCGGTGACCGGCACGAGGCCCACGGCGACGAGGCTCCACGCGCTACTATGAATGGTGAGGCTCGAGGTCGGCGCCGTCGCCCGGACGAAACCGAGGTCGCGATAGCCGACCTCGGCGGCGAAATAGCGATTGAGCTGATAGCCGGCGAAGAGGCCCCACGAGGGGTCGCGGTCGTCGCAGACGCGGCCACCGCCCTGGATGGCGACGGGGCAGCCGCGGCGCGCCTGCGCGGTGCCGAAGGCAGCGCCGACGTACGGACCGTAGACCGACGGCGGCTCCGACGGTGGAAAGACCGCCTGGGCACGCGCCGGCTGAGCGGCCGCGAGCGCCGTGAGCGCGAGCAACGGCAACAGGTTCTTCTTCATGGTCGACTCCCCTTGGTCCGGACGGACTATACGCGCAGTGATATGGCGCATAGCGCAAAGCGAGCGTCTCGTCGGATGATGGTGACCTGTGTAGGGCGTTCTCCTACACAGCTTCGGGTGAGCGACCGTCACGCTGTTACCAGCGCCCTCCGAGAGACTGGCTCGAAAGCGGAGCCAGTCCACGGTAGCGCCAAACAAAGTGTAGCCGCCGTCTGATCGCCGTAGCGGGCAACACCGGAGGGCACGTCTAGCGGGCGTGCCCTCTTTTTTTTCCCGCGCGAAGCAAGTGTGGCCGCGCCTCGCGCCGCTCGCTATCGCCGGTCCCAGTGTCACATTGTCGCGGTTCGCACATGGCGCCATGGCCAGCGCGGCGACGTCGCGCCATGACGTCACGACAGTGAAATTCCTTCTTGAGCGCGCCTTCAATTAATCGAAGTGTCCGTCACGGTGAATGGTGCGCAAGTTCTTTAGTCCGCGCGGACTACGTCGAGAAGAGGAAATATCCGGCAGCACGTCGTACGATGTCGACCGTGCTGTAAGGAATGATCTACAGCAACGGAAGCGCGGCCAGCACGCTGTTAACAGCGCCCTCCGAGAGACCGACTCAAAAGCGGAGCCGGTCCACGGTAGCGCCAAACAAGGTGTAGTCGCCGTCCGATCGCCAAGCGGTTCATCACCGGAGGGCACGTCTAGCGGACGCGCCCTCTCTCTTTTCGCAGTGTGCCCTGCTCGCCGGCCGCGTCATATCGCGCGCAGCCGGCGCCGTGGTGTCGTGAATCGCTGGTCAATTCGGGTGGTAATCGGTCGACGTCGCGAGGCGGCGTCAGTTCAGTTGGACGAGGTGGGCGCGGGCCTCACGATACGCTCGTTCGCGCCGAGCGGCGGCTCTACGACGCGCTCGTTGCTGCCGCCTACGCGCACCACGGGCAGATTCACGTAGCGCTGCGCGACCGGGGGATTCGTCTTCGCCGCTTGGTAAGCGGGCTCGAGCTTGGCACCGAACTCCTTCAGCTTCGCTGCGCGGTTCTCTGGCGACGGGTGCGTCGAGAGAAACTCCATGCGCCCGCCGTCGGCGAGCTTGCTCATCTTGTCCCACAGCGTCACCGCGGCGTGCGGGTCGTAGCCCGCGTGCGCGGCGAGCTGGATGCCGACGGCGTCCGCCTCGGCTTCGCTCTCGCGGCTATTCGGCAGCCCGATCGCGACCACCGCGGCGTTCTGCATGAGCTGGCCACCGAGGTTGCCCACGCCGGCGGCGGCGGCCAGGATCTGCACGCCGACGTCGGAGGCGCGCGCGACCGACATGCGCTCGCGCGTGTGATCGAGGAGCGCGTGGCTGATCTCGTGGCCCATCACCTGCGCGAGCTCGTCGTCCGTGGCCTTCAGCTGCTCCCACATGCCGGTGTAGATCGCCATCTTGCCGCCGGCCATGCAGAACGCGTTGACGGTCTTCGGATCGTCGATCACGCGCACTTCCCAGCGCCAGCTTGCCGAATTCGGCCGGAACTTGATGGCCTGGGCGATCAGGCGGTCGGTGATCTGCTGGATCTTTTGCGTGCGAGGGCTGTCCTTCTCGCCGGACTTCTCGAGCTTCTGCTTCTTGTCGAGGTCGGCCATCATCTGCTGGTAGGCCTTCGTCGAGCCCTGGACCGCTTCGCCTTCGGAAACGAGGCCGATGAGCTGGCTTCGTCCGGTAATCGGATTGGTAGAGCAGCCGGCAAGCACCGCCGCCACGGCGAGCGCCGCAGTTGCCAGCCGGAAAGTGAGACCCGCTTTCATGGCGCGCATTGTAAGCACTCCCTAGCGCGCGAGATGTAACTGATCGTGCTCGGTTTTCTTCTCGCCGTCGCATTGCCGCAGCGCTAGATGCTTGTTAGCGGCGCCGCCAGCTAAAATTAACGCTGCTTGTTCTCTGCAATGCCCGGCCGGCCCCGTAGCAAGAAGCACCCGCAGGAGCCCGTTTTCGCGTCGCCTCCCCTGTGGATCCATGCCGCGCTGGCCGCGAAGTGCTTTCTCGGAAAGGAAATCCCGTTGCTGATCTCCCGTCGTCGTGAAGCAAAGCGCCGCGCGCTGCTCCAGATGCTCGACCGCCTCCCGATCCGCAACGTGCGCTCCGCGGCAACTGCGAAGCCCGGCACCGCTCCCGTCGAGGTGCCGCTCGCGCGGCCCGCGGCGGGCGTGCAGCAGCCCGCCGTTCGCAAGTAAAACTTAAGCGGCTTTCTTCGCCCGCGCCGGCAGCTCGCCGATCGCGGTCCTGATCGCGTCCTCGACGCGCTCGAGGAACACGAACTCGAGCTTCGCCTTCGCCTCGGCGGGCACGTCCTCGAGGTCTTTTTCGTTGCGCTTGGGCAGCATCACCGTCTTGATGCCGGCGCGCAGCGCGGCGAGCGTTTTTTCTTTCACGCCGCCGATCGGCAGCACGAGCCCGCGCAGCGAGATCTCGCCGGTCATGGCGACGTCGGAGCGGACCGGGACGTCCAGGAGCAGCGAGACGATGGCGAGGAACATCGCCACGCCCGCGCTCGGCCCGTCCTTGGGCGTCGCGCCCGCCGGGACGTGGATGTGCACATCGGTCTTCTCCAGCGTCTCGGGGACGAACGAGCGCGCGAGCGTGAGCGCCGCCTGCGCCGACTCCTTCATCACCTCGCCGAGCTGCCCGGTGAGGATCAGCTTGCCCGAGCCGGGGACCTTCGAGGCTTCGATGAACAGGATGTCGCCGCCCACCGGCGTCCAGGCGAGGCCGGTAGCGACGCCCGGCACGGAGGTGCGCTGCGCCAGCTCGTTCTCGAAACGCCGCGCGCCGAGGATCGCGTGCAGGTCTTCGACGCCCACCCTGATCTTCTCCGCACGGCCTTCGGCCACCTGCATAGCGACGTGCCTTAGCACGGCGCCGATCTCGCGCTCGAGGTTGCGCACGCCCGCCTCGCGCGTGTAGTCGCCGATGATGCTGCGGATCACGTCGTCGCCGAGCTGGAAGTCCGCGATCGCCTTGTCGGCGCTGGTGAGGCCGTTGGCTTCCATCTGCCGCTTGACGAGGTAGCGCTTCGCGATCTCGAGCTTCTCCTCCTCCGTGTAGCCGGGGAGATGGATGATCTCCATGCGATCGCGCAGCGGTCCGGGGATGGTGTCGAGCATGTTCGCCGTGGTGATGAACATCACCCTGGAGAGATCGAAGTCGACGCCAAGGTAGTTGTCCCGGAAGCGCACGTTCTGCTCCGGATCGAGCACTTCCAGCAGCGCGCTCGCCGGGTCGCCATGGAAGCCGCCTTGGCCGAGCTTGTCGATCTCGTCGAACATCAGCACCGCGTTCTTCGACTCGGCGCGGCGCAGCGCCTGGATGATGTTGCCCGGCAGCGCGCCGATATAGGTGCGCCGGTGGCCGCGGATTTCCGCCTCGTCGTGCAGGCCGCCGAGCGCGATGCGCTGGAACTTGCGTCCCGTGGCGCGCGCGATCGACTGGCCGAGCGAGGTCTTGCCGACCCCCGGCGGGCCAACGAAGCACAGGATCGGGCTCTTGCCTGTCGGGTTCAATTTGCGCACAGCGAGGTGCTCCAGTATCCGGCGCTTGATCTTTTCCAGCCCGTAGTGATCCTCGTCGAGCACGTGGCGCGCTTCGGCGATGTCGATCGGCTTCTGCGGCTCGTCCTTCCACGGCAACTCGGCGAGCCACTCGAGGTAGGTGCGCAGCATCGAGCCCTCGGCGCTGCCCTCGCCCATGCGCTGCAGGCGCTTCAATTCCTTGGTGGCGTGCTTGTGCACGTCCTCGGGCATGCCCGCGGCCTCGATCTGTTTCTTGAGCTCCTGGAGCTCCGCTCCGGTGTCCTCGTCCTCGCCGAGCTCGCGCTGGATCTGGCGCATCTGCTCGCGCAGCACGTGCTCGCGCTGGCGCTCGTCGAACTCCTTCTTGGTCTTGTCGCCGATCTCCTTGGAGATGCGCAACACGCCCACCCGCTCCGAGAGGAAGTGCAGCACGCGGTCGAGGCGCGTCTTCAGGTCGAAGGTCTCGAGCAGCGCTTGCTTGTCCTCCAGCTTGATGTCGAGGAGGTTGCCGACCATATCGGCCAGCAATGCCGGGGAGCTAACACCTTGCACCACGACCGAAAGTTCCTCGGGCGCGTTCGGCAGGAGCTGGATCGCCTCGACCGCCTGGCTCTTGAGCTGCAGAAAGCGCGCCTCGATGTCCGGCTCGAGCTTGCCTTCCTGCTCGGCGGGCGCCTCGATGTACTGCACGCGCGCGACGAGGAACGGCCAGCCCTCCAGGAATTCGAGCGCGCGGAAGCGGCTACTGCCCTGCACCACCATGTGGTGCGCACCTTCGCCGCCGGTGATGTAGCGCACGATCTGGCCGGCCGTGCCGACCCAGTAGAGGTCGTCGGGGCGCGCCTCGTTCTTCTGCGGATCCTTCTGCAAGAGGAACCCGACCTTGCGCTCGGAGCGCGCCGCTTCCTGCGCGGCCGCGACCGAGCGCGGACGGCCGACCGTGATCGGCGAGATGACGCCGGGAAAGAGCACCGTATTCCTCATCGGGATGAGGATCAGCGCGTCCTCCGGCAGCGGCTTGAGCGTCCCGCCGCGCGTCTTTTCGGCGGCCGCGGCGGAAGCGGCGGCGTTGTCCTGCGACAGCACCTTGGTGTTCATGCGCCTTCCTTCTTCTTGAAGATGAGCGTCAGCACGCCGTCGGCAAGCCGCTTGTCGACGAGCTCGAGCGGCGCGTACGGGTCGCCGAGCGGCAGCGCGATCTGGCGCTCGAAGCGGCCGTAGGGAATTTCAATGCGATGGATGTTGAGCGTGTCGCCGCGACACGGGAACGCCCGCGCGGCCGAGATGCTGATGCCGCCTGGGTCGACCGCCACGGTGATCGAATCGGCGCCAACGCCCGGCAGCGCGACCTGCACCTGCACGTGCTCGGCGGTCTCGATGATGTCCGCCGGTGGCTCCCAGGCCACCGTGGCATGCTGAAAAAACTGGCGCTGCAGGCGCTCGGCGCGCTCGAGCATCGAGAGCGCCTCGCCCCACATCCAGTTGGAAATATCGCGCGATCTCACCGGGCGTATGTGGCGGCGGCCGCCGCCTTAATCAAGGTGCTGCAAGAAACACTCCGAATTCGGAGCCAGGGTCGCAATTCGCTCCTTGAATCAAAACGCGAAACGCGGATCGCCCGAATTACGACCCTGGCCCCGAATTCTTCGTTCCCTGAGTCTTTTGTGCCTGCTCCAGCAGCCACTTGCGAAACGACGCGACCGCGGGGCGCTCGGCGATGACCTCAGGGCAGACGAGGTAATAGGCGGACTGCGGCTTGAGCTCGATCTCAAACGGCGCGCACAGGCGCCCGGAAGCGAGATCGGCGTCGACCAGCGGGCGCAGCGCGAGCGCCACGCCGAGCTGCTGCGAGGCGGCCTCGAGCGAGAGGATATTGGTGGAAAAGCGCGGGCCGCGCGTGCCGTCGACCTTGTCGGCGACGCCCGCCACCTCGAGCCATTTGGGCCACGCGTGGCCGTGCGCGACGAGATCCATGGCGTCGTCGTGCAAGAGCGTGTGGCGCGCGAGATCCGCCGGCTCGCCCAGCGGCGGCGTGCCCTTGACGAGCTGCGGGCTCGCCACCACCACGGTGGCCACGCCGAACAGGCGATCGGCGCGATAGCCCGGATAGTCGCCGGCGCCCAGATGGATCTCTACGCCCGAGGCGTCGCTGCGCAGGTCGTGGTTGACCATCAGCGCGGTGGAATCGAGCGCGCCCGCATCGACCATCTTGCTCGAGGAGACGACGCGCACGTCGATCTTCGGCTCGCGGCGCGAGAAATCCGCGAGGCGCGGCATCAGCCAGCGCGCGGTGAAGACCGGCGGCGCGGTGATCTCGAGATCAGTCTCGTCGGCGCGCACATGAATCGTCTCCACCGCCGCCGCGAGCGCGTCGAACCCGTCGCGCAGGCGCGGCAGCGCGGCGCGCGCCGCTTCCGTGAGCTGCACGCCGCGGCCCGCGCGCTTGAAGAGCTGCACGCCGAGATAGTCCTCCAGGCTTTTTATCTGGTGACTCACAGCGGCCTGGGTGATCGACAGCTCGTTCGCCGCCTCCTTGAACGACAGATGGCGCGCGGCGGCCTCGAATACCCGTAGTGCGTTCAACGGCGGAAGTCGATAAATCACGATGAGTTTTTCTTATGCGAGAGGTGAGATTTCATCGTTTGAAAGCACGCCCGGGCGGCCTTATGTTCACTGCATGAAAAACCGCGACTCCAAGTTTAAGACCAAGTTCTGGCGCGATGCCGCCGCGCGGTTGCCCGTCGAGGTCCGCGAACGCCACCTCGCCGAGCTGCAGCGCGCGGAACGCTGGGAACTCGCGCTCGACCGCGCGATCCAAGCGCTCGCCCGCGTGAAAGCGGCGTTCACCCGCGCGTTTCATACGCCGCGCGGGGCGCACTAAGAATCACCCGGCTTGCCTCGCCGTCCGAGCTCCGAAGCCTCCTCCTCCTCCTCTGGCCTAGGGCCCGCTCGGGCGGCGAGCATCTAATGTAAATCGGGCTACGCCGCCGGATTTCTCTTGAAATCCAGTAGCATTTCCCTGATGAAGAGCAAGGCGCCGCCGCGCGCAGCCGGCGTAGTCGTGTTTCGCCGCACGGGCGCCGGCATTTACCTCCTGGTGCTGCGCGCGTACAACAACTGGGACTTCCCGAAGGGCCTGGTCGAGCCGGGCGAGGATCAGCTCGCCGCCGCGAAGCGCGAACTCAAGGAGGAGACCGGGCTCGGCGGCGTCGATTTCCCGTTTGGCGAGGAATACAAGGAGACGGTGCCCTACTCGGGGAACAAGATCGCGCGCTACTACCTCGGCGAAACGGAAGAAGTGGAAATCGAGCTGCCGGTGTCGAAGGAGCTCGGCCGCCCCGAGCACCACGAGTACCGCTGGGTCACCTACGACCAAGCCGAGGAGCTGCTGCCGCCGCGCCTTGCCGTCGTGCTCGAATGGGCGAAGCGCACCATTTCCGGCAGCTAATTCCGATCCAGGGTCGCAATTATTTGATGGACTATCGCAGCCCGGCGCTCAAGCTCTTGCCGCACGTCTGCGCGCGCTGCGGCCGGGAATTCGAAGGCAAGCGTCTGCGCGAGCTACGAGAACGAGCATGCGCGCGTCGTGGACGCCGCGGCGGGTGGCGACGCGAAGCCGAGCGATCCGGCGCCGGCGAAGCATCGGCCGCTCGCCGACCTCGCCAAGCTGCTGAAGAAAAAATAGTTCGGGCTCCGTCCCCGAACTAGCCGCTGTTCCGGAGACCGGCGGCAACGCCGTTGATGGTGAGGTGGATGGCGCGCAGCAGCCGCTCATCGCCACCATCGGCACGATGGCGCCGCAGCAGCTCGACCTGCAGGTGATTCAACGGATCGAGGTACGGGAAGCGGTTGCGGATCGAGCGTGCGAGCGTCGGGTTGTCGGCCAGCAGCTGCGCGTGCCCGGTGATCGCGGTGAGCCAGCGCCGCGTGCGCTGCCACTCCGCCTCGATGCGGCCGTACACCTCGGCGCGCAGCTTCGCATCGGCCACCAGCTCCGCGTAGCGCGAGGCGATCGCGAGATCGGTCTTGGCGAGCACCATGTCGAGATTCGAGAGCACGCTGCGGAAGAACGGCCAGCTGCGATACATCTCGCGCAGCTCATCGATGTTGCCCTTGCAGCTTTCCACCGCGGTGCCGAAGCCGTACCAGCCGGGCAGCATGAGCCGCGACTGGCTCCAGCTGAAGACCCACGGTATGGCGCGGATGTCCTCGATCGTCTGCGTGGCGCGCCGCGAGGCCGGGCGGCTGCCGATGTTCAACTGTGACAGCTCGGCGATCGGCGTGGAGGCGCGCCAGTAGTCGATAAAGCCCGGCGCCTTGACCAGCTCCCGGTAGGCGGCGAACGCCGTCGCCGATAGCGCCTCCATGATCTCGGCGTGGCGCTTCTCGCGCTCGCGCGGCGCGCGGCGCGCAAGGCTCGCCTCGAGCGTCGCGGCGGCGAGCGTCTCGAGGTTGCGCCGCCCGCTCTCCGGGTCGGCGTACTTGCTCGCGATCACCTCGCCCTGCTCCGTGAGGCGCAGCGCCCCGTCGACCGTTTCCGGCGGCTGCGCCAGCACCGCCTCGTAGCTCGGCCCGCCGCCGCGGCCGATCGTGCCACCGCGGCCGTGGAATAGCCGCAGGCGCACGCCCCCTGCCTTGCACACGTCGCGCAAGCGCTCCGCCGCCTTGTAGAGCGACCAGTTGGAGGTGACGTAGCCGCCGTCCTTGTTGCTGTCGGAATAGCCGAGCATCACTTCCTGCTCGCTCGCGCGGCCTGTCGAGCTCGAGCGGCGCCCGTGCGCCGGGCTTGAGGAGCCCCGCTTCGCGCAGCAGCACGCCCACCTCGAGCAGGTCCGACACCGAGTCGCAATGCGAGATGACGTAGCGTGGCACGGCGCGCTCGCCGTAGCGGCGCCGGCCCTCGGCGGCCGCGTCGAGGATGGCGAGCTCCTTCTGCACCAGCGCCGAATACTCGAGGTGCGGCGAGCGCAGCGGCCGGGGACTGGCAAGCTCCCGCGCCAGCAGCTCCACCCGCCGCGCCTCATCGAGCGCCGAGTAGCCGGCAATGCCGGCGCGCGCGAGGAGCTCATCGACGCTCGCTTCGTGCACATCCGAGCTCTGCCGCAGGTCGAGCGGCGCGAGATGAAAGCCAAAAAGCGAGACCTTGCGCCGGAGGCTGCGCAAGCGGCCGAGCGCGAGCAGGCCGGCACCCTGCGATTCGAGCGCGGCGGCGATGGTGTCGAGCTCGGCGGCGAACTCGTCGGCGCTCGCGTACGGCGCGCCTTTGCCGATCGGCGGCGGGCTCGCCGCCTGCTGCGCGAGCGCCTGCATCGTGGCGGCAAGGCGCGCATAGATGCCGGTGAGCGCGCGCCGGTAAGGCTCGTCCTGGCGGTGCGGCGAGCGATCTCCCGAGCGCTCGGCGAGCGCGTGCACCGCCGCGGCCACGGTAGCGAGGCGGGCCGATAAGCCGAGCTCGCGGCCGAGCTGGTGCACGTCGGCGAGGTAGTCGGGGAAGAGGAGCCGCGCCTGCAGCATGAGCGCGGTGCGCAGCACCGCCGCATCGACATTCGGGTTGCCGTCGCGATCGCCGCCGATCCAGCTCCCCACCGTGAGGAAGGGCGGTAGCCACGGCAGCTCGGCGAGCGCGAAGCGCTCCTTCAACGCTTGCTCGAACTCGGCGTAGAGCCGCGGCAGCTCCGGGAGGAAGGTGAGCCGGAAGTAGTTGACCCCATTCGTCGCTTCGTCGGCCGCCTGCAGGCGCACGAGGCGGAGCATTGACGTGAGCCACAGGCGCAGCACCTCGGCATGGATCGCCTCGTCGCGCTCGGCGCAGTGCGGCTGCGCGAGCAGGCGCGCGATCTCGCGCTCGGTGTCGAGGATGCTCTGGCGCTGGACTTCGGTCGGATGCGCGGTGAGCACGGGCGCCACGTGCGCGCGCGCGAACCAGTGCATCAGCGCCTCGTGGCCGAGGTCGCGCACCTCGTCGAGCGCGTGCGAGAAGCTGCCGGGCCGGCGCGGCGAGCCGGCCTGCGCGTGCACGCGCCGGCGCCGGTGCTGCTGCTCGTCCTCGGCGATGTTCAAGAGATGCGAGAAGAAGCTGAAGGCGCGCACCACGTCCATCGTCTGGTCGAGATCGAGCGCGTTGAGGAGCTGATCGAGCTCCGCCTGGCCGGTGTTTTCGCGCCGGAAGGTGACGGCGGCCTGGCGGATCCTCTCGATGCGATTGAGTGCTTCCTCACCCGCCTGCGCGCGAATTACCTCGCCGAGCAGCCGCCCCAGCAAGCGGCGGTCCTCGCGCAGCCGGTTTTCCTTGTCGTCCGCCGGGGCTGGAATCGCTGCCATCGCTGGGCGTAGGATAGCCGGGCGAACTTAAAGGAGGTGTTTATGTGCTACGAGTTCGACTGGTACCAGAGCCGCCGCGCCGAGGAAGCGCGCAAGGAACTGGAGCGGCAGGAGCGCGAGCGCCGCGCGCGGGAAGAGAAGCCCAAGGAGCCCGCGCCCTCCAAGCCGCGGGACGTAGAACCCGCCCCGGTCTAAAACCTAATTCCGATCCAGGGTCGTAATTATTCTGCCGACCCCGGACACGTGGCAGCCGGCGAGTAATTACGACCTTGGATCGGAATTCAGGAAGCGTTTTTCGGCGAGCGCGCTGAGCGCGAGCGCCTCGGCCTTCTCGGTCGCCTGTTCCTGCGTCGCGCCGCAGCCGACGAGTTCCGGGAACTCGGCGACCTGGGCGCTCCAGCGACCGTCCCCGCCCTGCTCGTGCACGAGCGAGAAGTGCATCAGCGCGCCGCGGGCGCGGGAGCGCCTGCGCCCTGCCCGGCGACGTTCTCTTTCCAGAGGAGCTCGTCGTCGACGGCGTAGAGCGTGCAGCCCGACTTGGCCACGGTACTGCACTGCTTCATGGCGACGTCGCGCGCATCGGGCAGGCCGCCGGCGAAGCCGCAGCGCCCGTCGCCGCTCACCGCATAGGCACGCGGCCCGGGCGATTCGAGGAACGCGCGGTAGAGGCCCCGGCAGGCATCGCTCTTGATGTTGGGCACGCGCTCGAGCGCGAGCAGCGGCGAGCGCTCCGGATCGGCCGCGTCCAGGCGGGCAAATGAGATCCCATGCTTGGCGAGGAAGCCTTCCACCGTCGGCAGCCAGTAGCGCACGCCGAGCGTGTCGCCGAAGAGGTAGTGGCCGTCCTTGCCGAAGGCGGGCTGCAGCGCGTATTCCGCATCCTGCCAGCTTGCGCTCAGCCGGTCGAACCACTGGCGCGAGACCTTCGGGCTGAAGAAGAGATCGTTCTCCGAGTAGTTCATGAGCACGGGCACGCGGATCGATTTGCCGATCATGTCGAAGACGCGCGCCACCGGCTCGATCGCGCAGGGCACACCCGGATTGATGTCCGGATCGCCGCCGCGCCCCGCGGCGAACGCGAGCACCGCCTGCAGCCCCGGCGGCGTGCGCGTGCCCGCGGTATAGAGCGCCACCATGCCGCCCGCCGACTGGCCGGCGAGGATCATGCGGTTGCCGTCGACATAGGGCAGCGCGCGCGCATAGTCGTACGCCGCCATCACGTCATCGGCGGCGTTCGATTCCGCCGTGCGGTAGTCGGGACTGCTGCACGAGCCCGGGTCCTCGGCCATTTCGCCGCCGGTGGCACCGAAGCCGCGGCGTAACGGCATGACCACCACGTAGCCTCGCCGTGCAAAGACGGCGGCGGCGTTGATCAGCAGGTCGGAGGACTCGCGCGCACGCTCGCGCGCCGATGCGGAGACGCCGTGGTTGAGGATCACCGCACCGAACGGGCCTTGCCCTTCGGCACGGAGAATCGTCGCTGCGATCGTGCGTCCGCTGGCAGCGGCGATGCGCACGCGCTCTTCGATCAGGCGGGGACCGTAGTAGGAGTGATCTTCCTGGGCCTGCGCCGCGCCGGCGCCGAGCCCTGCGACGAGCGTGGCGGCGAGCAGCACCGCGCGCACAATCCCCCGTCCTCCCATCGCCTGTCCTCCCTAGTCGTTCTAACTACGAAACCGCTACGAACTGTAGCCGGGATTACGACAGTGGGGAAGACTGAAAATTCGATAGCCGTGTCGTTGTAGTTGCCGTCGGGGCGTCCCGACAGCATTTGCTGCAGCGCTTTGCGATCAGTGACATATCGCACGCTCGCGCCGCCGCTTTGGCCGCGCGCACTACACGCGCAGAACACTACATGCTCGCGGCGCAAAAAATATTTGTCGGGCGGCGTCCACTGGCTGAAATCACCACATGGCGCGCAGCTTCGTCGCCACGTCGAGTGCCGGCTGCTCGTCCCAGGCGCGGCTTTCGAGGCAGCTCATCACGGCGCTCGTGAGGAAGCGGCTGCGCGCGCCGTAGACGTGGCGATCGCCCATGCGCGTCTGCTGCGTGACGTAGTACTTGAGCGGCGCGATGAGATCGAGCTCGCGCTTGGCGCGCGTCATCGCCACATAAAGCAGGCGCCGCTCTTCCTCGATGAGCGCCGCGCTGCCGGTCGCAAATTCCGACGGGAAGCTGCCGTCGCTCACGTTGAGCACATACACAAGATCGCCCGTTGCCGCCGGCGGATCGAGCGCGAGCTCGGTGAGGAAGGTTTCCCGGCTCGCGAAATTGCCGGCGAGGCGCTCGAGCTGCACGAGATCGGCGCCGCGCACCTGCGCCTGCTCGTAGATCCGCTCGAGATGCGGCTCGTACCATTCGCGCACGCGCGCCACCTGCCCTGCCCAAGGCGCTTCGGGTTGCGCCAGCGAGCCGAGCAGCTCGGCGAGCGCCGCATCGAGCGGCGCGAGCGAGGGCCAGCCGCCGATCTCGAAGCGCGTGTACGCGTGCTGTGCGGTCGCGGGACCGACTCCCGGCAAGAGCTGCAGCGCGCGAAACGCGGCGATGCGGTTCTTCGGGTTATCGGCCCAGCGCAGCAGCGCCAGCAGATCCTTGACGTGCGCCGCCTCGAGGAACTTGAGGCCGCCGTACTTCACATACGGGATGTTCCGCCGCACGAGCTCGAGCTCCAGCACGTCGCTGTGATGCGAGCTGCGGAAGAGCACCGCCTGGCGGCGCAGCGGCGTGCCTTCCTCCCGGTGGGCAAGCACCTGCGTCACCACGTAGCCCGCCTGCGCGGCATCGTCCGCCACGCTCACGTAGCGCGGCTTGGCGCCAGTCCCCTTCACCGAGCGAAGCTGCTTGCCGATGAGTGCATTCGCCGCATCGAGGATCGGCTGCGTGGAGCGATAGTTGTCCTCGAGGTTGACCGTGGCGGCGCCGTAGGTGGCGGCGAAGGTGCGGATGTTCTCCACGGTCGCGGCGCGGAAGGAGTAGATCGCCTGCGCGTCGTCGCCCACCACGGTGAGCCCACGCCCGTCGGGCCGCAGGCGGCGCAGGATCTCCGCCTGCAGCACATTGGTGTCCTGGTACTCGTCTACCAGAATGTGGTCGAAACCGGCGCCGATCTCGCGCGCGAGGCGCTCGTCGCCAAGCATGGCGTGCCAGTAAAGGAGCAAATCGTCGTAGTCGAGCGCCTGGTTCGCCAGCTTGCGCTCGACGTAGGCGCGGTAAAGGCGCGTGAGCTCCGCCTCCCATTCCGCGCACCACGGGAAGCAGGCCGTCAGCGTGTCGGCGAGCGCGCCCTGCGTATTCACGCGGTGCGAGTAGATCGCGAGGCAGGTGTCCTTGCGCGGAAAGCGGCGCTCGGACTTGGAGAAGCCGAGCTCAAAGCGCACGAGGTCCATGAGGTCGGCCGCGTCGCCGCGGTCGAGCACGCTGAAGTTCGCCGAGAGCCCGAGCTTCGCGCTATAGCGGCGGATCAGGCGGTTGGCGATCGAATGAAAGGTGCCCGACCACGGCAGGCGAACCGGTGTCGCGAGCTCACCGACGATGCGGCTCGCGCGCCGCGTCATCTCGACCGCGGCGCGGCGCGAGAACGTGAGCAGCAGGAGGCGCTGCGGATTCGCGCCCTGCAGGATGAGATGCGCCACGCGATGCGCGAGCGTGTTGGTCTTTCCCGTGCCCGCGCCCGCGAGGATCAGCAGCGCGCCCGCTCCATGGCACGCCGCCGCGCGCTGCGCGGCGTTTAGCTTTTTGTACTTGTCCGCGACCTCCACGCGCGGACTATACTGTATATACGTTCAGTTCTAGAAATCGGGGTCAGAGCCCTATTCGAATTAGGGCTCTGACCCCGATTTCGGCTCTGCTACGCTTCGCCTTCCCTCATGAGCGTCCACGAACGGCTACGCGCCCTGACCGACGGCGCGCTGCGCGGCATGCGCCGCGGCATCGAGAAGGAGAGCCTGCGCGTGCGCTCCGACGGCACGCTCGCCCAGACGCTGCACCCGGCGGCGCTCGGCTCGGCGCTCACGCACCCGCACATCACGACGGACTTTTCCGAATCGCAGCTCGAGCTCATCACCGGCGTGCACGCGAGCGTCGAGGGCTGCCTGGAAGAGCTCACGCACATCCACCAGGTCGTCTACAAGGCGATCGGCGAGGAGATCCTGTGGTGCGCGAGCATGCCGTGCAACCTGCCCGCCGATCACCTGATCCCCATCGGCCGCTACGGCACCTCCAACGTCGGCCGTGCGAAGACGGTGTACCGCCTGGGGCTCGCGCACCGCTACGGCCGGCGCATGCAGGCGATCTCGGGCATCCACTACAACTTCTCGCTGCCGGGCGTCGGCGACGAGCAGTACTTCGCGCTGATCCGCAATTTCCGGCGCCACTCGTGGCTGCTCCTCTACCTCTTCGGCGCTTCGCCCGCGGCGTGCTCGAGCTTCGTCGCCGGGCGCGAGCACGAGCTCACCGAACTCACCCGGGGCACGCACTACGCGCCTTACGCGACGTCGCTCCGCATGGGGCGCCTGGGCTACCAAAGCGATGCGCAGGCGTCGCTTACCGTGAGCTACAACGACCTGGAGCATTACACCGCCTCGCTTTACGAAGCGCTGACGGTGCCCTATCCGCCGTACGAGAAAATCGGCATCCGCAACGGCGACGATTACCGGCAGCTGAATACGACGCTCTTGCAGATCGAGAACGAGTTCTACAGCTCGATCCGCCCCAAGCGCCGCATCAAGCGCGGCGAGCGGCCGCTGCACGCGCTGCGCAGCCGCGGCGTCGAGTACGTCGAGGTGCGGCTCATGGACCTCGATCCGTTCGTGCCGATCGGCATCACGCCGGCCACCTGCCGCTTCCTCGACGTGTTCCTGCTGCACTGCCTGCTGACCGACAGCCCGCCCGACACGCCGCGCGAGATCCGCGAGGTGCGCGACAACCTGCAGCGCGTGGCCCACCGCGGGCGCGAGCCCGGGCTGCTGCTGCTACGTCACGGCAGCGAGACGCCATTGGCCGAATGGGCGCGCGAGGTGCTCGCGCAATGCGAGCCGATCCCCGAGAAGATCGACGCGCGGCTCGGCGGCGCCGCGTACCGCGATGCGTACGAGGCGATGCTCAAGCTGGTGGCGGATGCGAGCCAGGCGCCCTCGGCGCGCGTGCTGCACGCGATGGCGCGCAACCACGAAAACGCCTTCGTGCGCTTCGCGCTGATCGAATCGACGCTGCACAAGTCCGCGCTGCAGCACCGCGAGCTCGCGCGCGAGGTGCGCGAGCGCTTCGCGCGCCTCGCGCAGGAGTCGATCCTCGAGCAGCGCGAGCTCGAGGCGGCCGACGACCTCGACTTCGAGACCTTCCGGCAGCGCTACCTCGCGGCCGACCTGCTCCGAGTCTGAGATCCGTACTAAGTACGTAATATTTTTCGCCGCCGCTGCGCTGGCCTGTGCCGGCGCTCATGCCGACGTTGGCATCAACGTCTACGGCCTCTCGTACCACTTCGACCAGGACAAGGCGCGCGAGCTCGGCGTCGACAACCAGGTGAATCCGGGGCTCGGGCTGCGCTGGCGTGGCCCGCGCGCGGGCTGGGACTGGATCGCCGACGCCGGCTTCTATCGCGACTCGGGCCGCAACGTCGCGAAGCTCGCGGGTGCCGGCGCGCTGTGGCATGCAAGCGATGGATTGCGCCTTGGCGGCGCGCTCGTGCTGCTCAAGAGCCGCACCTACAACGGCGGCCAGGCGTTCATCGCACCGCTGCCCGTCGCGGCGTACGAATGGCGCGCTTTCTCGCTCAATATGGTGTACCTGCCCAAGGTGCACGAGGTGAACGACATTAATACCCTCGGCTTCTGGGCGACCATCTGGCTGCGCTGAGTCGAGCGGGCAGGTAGAGCGGATGCGCCGGCTCGCCGGCGCCGGTGATGCGCAAGGCATGCAGCCGGACGCCCGCCGACCGGAGCAGCTCGCTAACCATGATGGAACGCGCGAGATGCGCGCCATGGTTCCCCCACGCGCACACCACGATCGCCGCCTCGCGCGCCGCGCGCAGGATCGCCGCGTCGTTCGCGCGGCCCACCGGCTCGCGCGCCGCCTTCATTTCCGCGGGATCCGTGGCGCGCCAGCCGAAGAGGTTGGTGACGATGAGTGCGCCGTAGCCCCAGCGCTCGGCGAAGAGGCGCGCACGGGTGCAGGATGGATCGAGCTTGAATTCGTCAGCGGTGCTCGGATTGAGCATCAGGAAGTTGGCGACCGGCCGCGCCGCGTCCCAGCGCCGCCACAGCAGATAGCGCCAGCGCCGGCAGCGCGAGAACACTGCGCCTGTATCGGTCGCGATCAACGCCATAATGGCGAGCATTCTATGGCCAAGGTTTTTCTCGACTACACGCAGGAGGAGCTCGACCGCGCGTACGACCAGTCCGCCTATGCGCCAAACCGGGAGCAGATCCTCTCCCGCATCGCGCACACGAGCGAGCTCGCGCGGCGCAGGCTTGGTCCAGCCGAAAGATTTTCCTATGGGGAAACGGCCATCGAGGGCCTCGACCTCTATCGCGCAAAGGCGGAGCGCGCGCCGATCTGCGTCTTCGTCCACGGCGGCGCGTGGCGCGCGGGGCTCGCGCGCGACTATGCCTTCCCGGCGGAGACCTTCGTGCGCGCGGGCGCGCACTACGCGGCGCTCGACTTCAACAATGTGCTGGAAACGCTCGGCGATCTCATGCCAATGGCCGAGCAGGTGCGCCGCGGCATCGCCTGGGTGTGCAGGAACGCCGAGCGGCTGGGAGCCGATGCGCGCCGCGCGTACGTCGCCGGCACGTCCTCCGGCGCGCATCTCGCCGGCGTCGCCGCGACCACCGACTGGACGCGCTACGGCCTCGCCGCGGATGCGATCCGCGGCTTCACGCTCGCGAGCGGCATGTACGACCTGCGCGGGCCGCGGCTCTCGAAGCGCTCCGCTTACGTGCGCTTCACCGACGAGGCGGAGCAGGCGCTCTCGCCGCAGCGGCGCCTGGATGCGATCCGCGCGCCGATCGTGCTCCTCTACGGCTCGCTCGAGACGCCGGAATTCCAGCGCCAGACACGCGAGTTCGCCGACGCGCTCACGCGCGCGGGGAAATCATGCGAGCTCATCCGCGCCGAGGGCTACAACCACTTCGAGCTCACCGAGACGCTCGGCAATCCGTACGGGCCGCTTGGCCGCGCGGTGCTCTCGCAGATGAAGCTCGGCTGAATTCCGTACTTAGTACGGAATTGGTTAGCCGATGTCGAGCGGCACGAAGATGCTCGCGTCGCCGCGGCGCACGAGGAGCGCCACCGAGCCTTTCGCCTTCTCCAGCTCGCGGCGCAGATCATCGGGCGACTTCACCGGCGTGCCGTTCACCGCGGTGATGACGTCGCCCGGGCGGATGCCGGCGCGCGCCGCGGCGCCGCCGACCTGCTCGACCACCACGCCCTGCGCCGAGCCGAGCTCCTTCCTCTCTTCCGGCGAGAGCGAGCGCACCGCGAGCCCGAGCTTGCCACCGCGCTCGGTATCGCCGCCGCCCTTGCCGCGCGCCATCTTCTCCTCTTTCAGCTCGCCGACCGCGATGTTCAGCGTCTGCTTCTTGCCGCTGCGCCACACCTCCATGGCCGCCTTGGAGCCGGGCTTGGTCGCCGCGACAAGCGGCGGCAGCTGGTTCGAGTTGTCGATCGGCTTGCCGTTGTACGAAAGGATGACGTCTCCGGGCTTCAGGCCCGCCTTCTCCGCCGGCCCGCCCGACTCCACCGTCGAGACGAGCGCGCCCTGCGGCCGCTCGAGGCCGAACGACTGCGCGAGCGAGGAGTTGAGGTCCTGAATGCCGACGCCGATGCGCCCGCGCTCCACCTTGCCCGTCTTCAGCAGCTGCTCCGCCACGCTCGAGGCGACATCCACGGGAATCGCGAACGCGACGCCCATGTAGCCGCCGGTGCGCGAGTAGATCGCGGAAGTGACGCCGACCACCTCGCCGCGCAGGTTGAAGAGCGGCCCGCCCGAGTTGCCCGGATTCACCGCCGCATCCGTCTGGATGAAGGGCACGTAGGTCCCTTCCGGCAGCGAGCGCGACGTGCCCGATACGATTCCCGCCGTCACCGTGTTCTCGAAGCCGAAGGGCGAGCCGATCGCGAGCACCCATTCGCCGACGCGGATCTTGGACGGATCGCCGAGCTTCACCGTCGGCAGGTCCTTCGCATCGATCTTCACCACGGCGACGTCGGTCAGCCGGTCCACGCCCGCCACCTTGCCCTTGAACTCGCGCCGGTCGGAGAGCTTGACCCGCACCTCGTCCGCGCCTTCCACCACATGCGCGTTGGTGATCACCACGCCGTCCGCGTGGACGATGAAGCCCGAGCCCATGCCCTGCAGCGGCATGCGCGGCATCGGCCCCGGCCCCTGGAAGCGGCGGAAGAACTCGTTGAGCGGGTTGTCCTCGTCGTCATCGCCGCCGCCCGGATTTCCGCGAAACGGCATCTGCGCCTGCGGCGAGACGACCTTTGTCGCGGTTATGTTGACCACCGCGCCTTTGTTCGCGTCGACAATGACGGCGAAGTCGGGGAGCGTCTGCGTCGCGCCGCCCGCCGCCTGCGCGCCCGGCTGCTGCGCCGGGGCAGTCGAGCCCGCCGCGGGTACGTTGACGCTCGCCGGCGACGCGCTCGCCTTGACCGGCTCCTCCTTGGAGCAACCGCTGGCTAGTAACGCGGCAGCAGCGACAGCAAACAGCAAGACCTTGGCGTTCACGGGACCTCCATCGGGTATCCCGCTTAGAGCCGGATATGTCCGCGCAAGTTGCGCCGTTTCAAGCCGCGATGCGCTTCGGTCGGCCCCGCGGCCGGTGCAGCGGCGCCGCGCGGGCAACTTCATACGCCGCTGGTGCTTCCTCGAGCACTGCGCTAAACGGACTGCGCACCGCCAGCGTGCCGAACACCATCCCGTCCTGCAGATCCTCCGTGAGCAGGACGAGACAGTCCTGGAGCTGCGCGGCGGCGACGATCAGGCTGTCCCACCACGAGATCTGATATCGCCGGCTGACTTCGCGGGCGCGGCGCAGCAGGGACTCGTCGATCGGCTGCGGCCGCCAGGCGAAAAACGAGGCGGCGTCGTCCCACGCCGCCTCGGCCGGCACGCGGAATTTGCGCGTCAAGTTGACGTAGTACTCGGAGAGCACCTGCATGCTCGTACGACCATGACGGTCATGCCAAAGGCGCGCGACCCATTCGCGCGCGCGCGCGTTCTTCGTCGGGTCCGCGCGGTCGTAGGCGTACAGCAGCACATTTGTATCGATGAATACAGCGGTGCTCATGAGCGCTTGCCTTTCTTTCGCGCCGCTTCGTCGATGCGCCGCATCGCCACACGGTCGTAGATTTCCTCGCGAGTCAGGTATCGCTCGCCTGGACGGCGAAGCACGACCGGCTTGCGGTTGAGCCATCGCCGCATCGCGCGCTCGTACTCGTCGTCGCCGCGCGTGTGCTCGCGCAGCACTTCGCCGATGTAGCGCGAAAGGCTCATGTTGCGCTCCGCAGCCTTGACGCGCGCGCGGGCGGCGGTTTCATCGTCGAGGGTAATGGTGACGTTCTTCATCGGCCGCCCCGGGAAATTACACGAAGACAGTGTAATTATCCGGCGGCCGCTTGTCGATGCGGAGTGATGCGCGGGCGGCAGTACAAAAGAAAAAGCCCGGATTGGCGTTCGCCTTATTTTCCGGGCTTTTGTGTCTCGACCCCGAGGAGGAGGAGTCGGCGAGGCACGGATTGCAAGTTACGCCCATGCAGGCGAGAGGTCTGTGTTCTTTTCCGCACCGGGGCCTGGTCGCCGACTACTGGCGCCGAACGCGGGATGCACGGCGGAAAGAGGTGCCGATTCAGTGAACTAGTCGAGGCCCGGCGCCTGAATTACCGCACAATGGCGCCATGAGCACCGTTGCCAATCACGCCCTGCGGCAGTTGCGCGCGGGCAAGCTCGCCATCGGCCTGGGCCTGCGCCAGGCGCGCACCGTCGACATCGCGCAGATCGCCAAGACCTGCGGCTTCGACTTTCTCTTCATCGACTGCGAGCACAGCTCGCTCGAGCTCGACACCGCGGCGCAGATCGCCGCCGCGTCGCTCGCAGTGGGCGTGACGCCGCTCGTGCGCGTCGCGGGCCTGGAGCACTGGCACGCCTCGCGCATCCTCGACAACGGCGCGCAAGGCGTGGTGGTGCCGCACGTCGACGATGCCGCGCAGGCCGCGCGCGTCGCTAGCGCGTGCCGCTTCCCGCCGGTGGGGAAGCGCTCGATGGGCGGTGGCCTCCAGCAGCTCGGCTTCGCCACCATGCCGGTCGGCGACGCGGCGCGCATCGTCAACAGCGAGACACTCGTCGTGGTGATGATCGAATCGCCGCAGGGCGTCGCGAACTGCGAGGAAATCGCCGCCGTGCCGGGCATCGACGCGCTCCTCATCGGCACGAACGATCTGTGCTTCGAGATGGGCATCCCCGGCCAGTTCAACGACCCGCGCGTCGCGGAGGCGTACAAGCGCGTCATCGCCGCGTGCCGCAAGCACGGCAGGTTTCCGGGCATGGGCGGCATGTACACGCCCGAGCTCCTCGAGCGGCACATCGCCATGGGCGTGCAGCTCGTGCTCTCGGGCTCCGACTTCTCGCTTCTCATGCAGGCGGGGCACGAGCGCGCCTCGCTCGTGCGAAGCTTCGAAAAGAAATAATTCCGATCCAGGGTCGTAATTATTTTTGCGCCGGACACGCTTCGGCGGCTCAGTTGCAACGTCCACGAGCCCACCTGAGTAATTACGACCCCTGGATCGGAATTCCAGCAGCGCAGGTTCGAAACCAGGCAATAAAAAAAAGAAGCCGCCCGTAGGCGGCTTCTGGATGAGCCACACCCAAGGGAGGGCGGGTGGTGGCTCTAGGGGAAAGCGAATTATTGACCTCCGGCGTCACCGCGTCTGTAAGGAAAACCCTACATTTCGCTGCGGGCACCGGCGAAATCGGTGGACAAAAAGAAGCCGCCCGAAGGCGGCTTCTAGAGAGCCATACCCAAGGGAGGGAGGGTGGATGGCTCGGGGGGGAGTAGCCATTCTCCGGGCGCTTGGCGGTCCTGTCATGTCGCGCGGCTGGTGCATTTAGGGTCAATGGAAAGCGACAGGGCCCGCCGGACAGGCCGGGTTTGGGGTGTACTGGTACTACTGTCACCGCCCGAAACAAAAGCCCCGGCTCGCCTAAGAGCGGCCGGGGCTCGTGGGACTCCGAAGGCTTACTGCTCGACCGACAGGTCGTTCTTCACCATCTTCACGCCTTCGACCTTGCGCGCGACCTGGATGGCCTTTGTCCGTTCAGCGCGCGTCTTCACCGTGCCGCTCAATTTCACCACTCCGTCTTCGGTGGCGACGTGGATGGCCATGACCTTGAGCTCGGGCTCGTTGTAGATCGCAGTCTTCACCCGGGTGGTGATCCGCGTGTCGCCCATGAAATCGCCGCCTCCCGAGGTGGCGCAGCCCGTGGCAAGAAGCATGGTGAGCAGGATGCAGGTTCGCTTGATTGACGTCATGTTTTCCCTCCTAGGAAAAGGGGCGGCCCATTGTCCCTTGCGGCCGGCGAATGCGACGCTGCACTTTTTCACGCCGGTACAATCAGGAGAGGAGGAGGACCATGACCAAGTTGTTCACGCTCGCGCTAGCGCTCGTCGTTGCGCTCGGCGCATCTGCACAAAACTATCCGACAAAGCCCATCCGCTTCGTCGTCGGCTTCCCGCCCGGCGGCTCGGCCGACCCCACGGCGCGCATCATCGGCGCGGCGCTCGCCGAGCAACTCGGCCAGCCGGTTGTTGTCGAGAACCGTCCCGGCGCCGACAGCGCGATCGGCGCGGAATACGTCAGCCGCCAGGCGCCCGACGGCTACACCCTGTTTTTCGGTTCCAACAGCGCGATGACCGCGGCCGTGGCGCTGAAGAAAGCGCCGCTCTACGACCCGCTGAAGGATTTCACGCCGCTCGGCCTCGTCGGCCGCGCCACCTTCTTCTTCGACATCAACCCCGAGGTGCCCGCCAAGACGCTGCAGGAATTCATCGCCCACGCGCGCGCGAACCCGGGCAAGCTCAACTACGGCACCGGCAATCCGCTGACGATCCTGTCGATGGTCCAGCTCATGAACGCGGCGAACATCACCATGGTGCACGTGCCGTACAAGGGCGAAGGGCCGCTTACGCCGGATCTCATCGCCGGCCGCGTGCAGGCAACCTTCCTCAGCAACCCGGCCGGCATCCAGCTCGCGAGAGAGGGGCGCCTGCGCACGCTCGCCGTGCTCGCCGACAAGCGGAGCGGCCTCATGCCCGACGTGCCGACCGTTGCCGAGGCCGGCCTGCCGCAGGTCACCGTGCGGCAGTGGGCCGGCGTCTACGGCCCGGCGAAGCTGCCGCGCGACATCGTCGCGCGCCTTAACCGCGAGCTCAACGCCGTCGTCAAGCGGCCGGAGGTGATCGAGAGGATGCAGAGCTACGGCTACGCGGCGGAAGGCTCGACGCCCGAGCGCCTGCTGGAAATCAACCGCGACGACCTCGCGCTCTGGCGCAAGCTCATCACCGACGCGGGATTGGAACTCGACTGAATTCCGTACTTACTACGGTAATACTTTAAATCGGGGTCAGAGCCCGATTCGCTTCTTTATTCTTGGATGTGGAAGCGCACGCGGGCAGGTTCGTCGACGCGCTCGGATGCATCGAGTACTTCAATCGCGACGATATTGCCGGCAACATCGTAATCGATGATGACGCCCCTTTCCTCATCGCTCTCGGCCACCGGGACGTGTCGGAAGATCACCGTAAGCGTGTCGGTCTTGCCGTCGTAATTGACCTTCATTGCGAATGAGCTGTGGAAAGAGGCTCAGGCCGCCTTTTTTACGACCAGCCGCACGTTCAACCCAGCTCGGCTGGCGATGTTCACGAGCGCATCGAGACTGAAAAGTGCGATCTTGCCTTTCAGCAAGGCATTCAGCCGCGGTTGCGTAATGCCGAGCGCTTTGGCCGCCGCCGCCTGCGTCATGCCGCGTTTTTGGTAAAACTCGACGATCCGGATCATCAGGTCGGAGCGGAGCTTGAGGTTCTCCGCCTCAGCCTTGTCGAAGCCGAGATCGGCGAAGATGTTGCCGCTGCCGCGCACATACCTCAGCTTTTCGGCCATTGCCGTCTCCTGTCCTCGACCAGCGACCTGAACCTGCGCCGCGCCAAGTCGATACCCGTTCGCGCCGTTTTATCCGGCTTCTTTTCCAATGCGTATGGCTGGCCTGGGGGCATTTCAAAGGGTCACTTCCAGCGGCGATTTGGTAAGTGCACTCACCTTCAGCACTGAAAAGCCGAGAACGTTGCCTTGCGCATCGACTTTTTCCATGACCTGGTCGCTCTTAGTTTCGCGAAAAAAGCCTTCGCGGTCATCGAATAGCACCTCGAGATAATCGGCCTCGCGATCGAACCAGATCTTCACTTTTCTCTTGGCCATAGCTGCCTGCCTTTCTTTACCTTGTCAGTGAGATATGCCGTCACGACGAACGCATCGGTATGCATCACCTTGACCACCACGCAGAGATACTTGTTCCCGACGCGCGTACCAATGTAGAAGTGCCGATAGCGTCTCACCAATCCTCGGCTCCATACCCCGCATCTCAGGATGCTCGAGGATATGAGCAAGGCGCTCATCAGTAAGCCGTACGCGACTACCTTGATAGTCCACGTATATTCGCATCGCAGCCTTACCTCCCTCATAGGCACAACGCGTGAATAGAGAATCCGTGGACTAACGATGCCGCTCCTGACCCTCGCCAATGCCGAGCTCGCCTACGGCGACCTGCCGCTCCTCGACCGCGCATCGTTCGCGCTGGAGGAGCGCGAGCGCATCGGCCTCATCGGCCGCAACGGCACCGGGAAGTCATCGCTCCTCGGCGTGCTCGCAGGCATCGTGACGCTCGACGACGGCGAGCTAAAGACGCGCGACGCTCTGCGCATCGTGCTGGTCCCGCAGGAGCCCGCTTTTCCCGGCAACGTACCGGCGCCCGCGCACAAGCTCGCCGAATACCAGCAGCGCCTCGGCGTCGATCCGGAGCTCGATGCCGCGCGCGCCTCGGGCGGCGAGCGAAAGCGCGCCGCGCTCGCGGCGGCGTTCGCGCAGGAGCCCGACGTGCTGCTGCTCGACGAGCCGACCAACCACCTCGATATCGACGGCATCCTCGCGCTCGAAAATCTGCTCGCACGCCAACCCGCGGCCATTTTCGTCACGCACGACCGCGCCTTCCTCGACCGCGTGGCGACGCGCATCCTCGAGCTCGACCGCGGGCGGCTCCTTTCCTTCCCGGGCAACTACGCCGCGTACGAGAAGCGAAAGGAGGAGCAGCTCGCGCTCGAAGCGGTGGTGCACGCCAAGTTCGACAAGTTCTGGGCGCAGGAGGAAGCGTGGATCCGCAGAGGCATCGAGGCGCGCCGCACGAGGAATGAAGGCCGCGTGCGCCGCCTCGCGCACCTGCGCGAGGAGCGCGCCGAGCGCCGCGCGCGCTCGGGCAACATCAAGCTCGCGATTGGCGAAGGGCGCCGCTCCGGGCGCCTCGTCGCCGAGCTCGTGGGCGTCGGCAAATCCTTTGGCGAGCGCGCGCTCGTCAAAGACCTGGATCTCATCATCAGCCGCGGCGACCGCCTCGGCCTCATCGGCCCGAACGGCGCGGG
>VBCM01000159.1:5097-10676 GCA_005883675.1 Betaproteobacteria bacterium | reverse complement strand
CCAGGACCTGCCGCAAGTGGTGCGGATCGCCGCGCAACGCAGGCGGCACGTCCGGCATGATGGATACGACGATCTCCAGGCCTTTCGCGCCCGCCTGCGCGGCAAGGATGCGCGAGGTGCTGTTCACCAGCGCGTGCAGGTCGAAATCGGTCTTCTCGAGCGCGAGCTTGCCCGCCTCGATCTTCGAGAAGTCGAGCACGTCGTCCACCTGCGCGAGCATCAGGCGCGAAGAGCTGCGCAGCGTCTGCAGCATGTCGGCCTGCTCGCGGGTAAGCGCGGTGTCGCGCAGCAGGTCCGCCATGCCGATGATGGCGTTGAGCGGTGTACGCATCTCGTGACTGACGACTGAGATGAAACGCCGCTTCGCCTGGTTCGCCGCCTCGGCACGTGCGATGGCGTCGAACAACTGGGTGACTAGGCGGCGGACGTAGAGGCTAAGGGCGATCATGCCGACCATAAGCCCGATACCCAACGTGCGATGGGAGGTCCAGAATTCGCTCAAGGCGAGCGCCGCACCGAATGCAACTACGCAAAGTGCAAGGGTGATCAGCAGGTACTTGGCGCCATACCGGAATCCGTTGGCAAGCGTGATCCAGAGGAAGATCAGGTAAAGCGGCCCGGCTGGTTCCCCGAACTCGATAAGAGTCCATGTAACCATAACGGCATCGGCTGCCGCGCCGAGGATGCGGCGCAGTGGCGACGCATGGGGATCGAGCAGGACCGCGGCGATGATCGCGAAGACCGCGAACAGATAGACGAAGTAGACCAGCCAGTGCGACAGGTCCGGCGGTATCAGGTAGACACCGAACAGCAGCGAGTTGAGCAGCAGGACGAACGCTTGCTCATACTCCGTATCCGGACGCGCCGCGAGCCGCGCGCGCAGGCGCTCGAGCGGAACGCGCCAAAGCGCTGTCAATGCGGCAGGAGCGGGTCGCGCCATTCCTGCTGGACTTGCAGCACCTGCTTCTTCATGCCGTTGAACGCTTCGACCATGCGCGGGTCGAAATGCCCGCCCCCTTGGGCGCTGACGTAGTCGAACGCCTGTTCGCTCGGCCACGCCGCCTTGTACGGCCGCACCGAGGTCAGCGCGTCATAGACGTCCGCCACGGCGACGATGCGCGCACAGAGCGGGATGTGATCGCCGACGAGGCCGTTCGGGTACCCCGAGCCGTCGTACTTCTCGTGGTGCCCGAGCGCGATGAGCGCGCCCATGCGCACGTATTTCGAGGCGCTGCCCTTGAGGATTTCATGGCCGATCACCGGATGCCGGCGCATGATCTCCCACTCGGCGCCGTCGAGCTTGGCGGCCTTGAGCAGGATATGGTCCGGGATGCCGATCTTGCCGATGTCGTGCAGCGGCGCGGAGAGCTCCACCGTCTCCGCCTCGTCCGGGTCCAGGCCGATGGCGTTGGCGATCAACCGCGAGTAGCGCGACATGCGGATCAGATGGTAGCCGGTCTCCTCGTCGCGGAACTCGCCCGCGCGCGCGAGGCGCAGCAGCGTCTCCTTCTCGCGCTCGCGCACCTCGCGCGTGGCGTCCTCCACCATGTGCTCGAGCAGTCGCCGGCGGTCTTCGAGCACCACGTGCTGCCGGCGCAGCGTGAGCAGGTTCCGGCAGCGCGCGAGGCATTCGCGCGCATCGATCGGCTTCGTCAGGAAATCGGTGATCCCGGCGTCGAGCGCGGCATAGCGCACCTTGCGGTCGTCGTGCACGGTGATCATCACGATCGGCACGTGCTCGTAGCCCGGCAGCGCGCGCAGGCGCTTGACGAATTCGATGCCGTCCATCTCCGGCATCATGTAATCGACCAGCACGAGATCGGACACATGGCGCGTCGCCCAGACGACCGCGTCGACCGGCCGCGCAAAGCCTTCCACTAGGACGCGCTCGTCGAGCCCGCGCATCACTTGCTCGAGTATGGCGCGCCCCGTCGACTGGTCGTCGACCACCATGACCGTGTTTCGTGCCGAAGGCAGAATCCTCACCTGCGCCTTGGCCATGACCCCTCCCTCCCTCCGCTATGCCGCAAAAAGCCTACGCCCGGCCCCCCGCACTGTCCAGCGAGCTTGCCCGTCTTGACTCTTTTTTTGCACTGCGCTGGTGCCGGAAGAGAGACTCGAACTCTCATGGTGTCGCCACCGGCGGATTTTGAGTCCGCTGCGTCTACCGGTTCCGCCATTCCGGCGCGGGGGGAGGCGGAAATTATAATTCGCCGGTGCGGGTCTCCGAGTTCGACTACGAGCTGCCTGCCGAGCTCATCGCGCAGCATCCCGCACCGCAGCGCAGCGCCAGCCGCCTGCTGCATCTCGAGCCCGGCGGCAGGCTCCACGACCTCGCGTTCAACGATTTGCCGCAGCTCGTGGACGAGCGCGACACGCTAGTGCTCAACGACACGCGGGTCATCAAGGCGCGCCTTTTCGGCCGCAAGCCGAGCGGCGGGCAAGTCGAGGTGTTGGTCGAGCGTATCGTCGCGCCACGTATCGCGCTCGCGCTGATGCGCGCCGGCCACGCGCCCAAGGCGGGCACCGAAGTGCTGATCGGCGACGTGCAGGCAAGCGTCGAAAGCCGCGAAGGCGAGCTCTACCGGGTGCGCTTCTCCGAAGACGTCGAGCGGGTGCTCGAACGCCACGGCAGCGTGCCGCTACCGCCCTACATCACGCACCCGCCCGGCGGCGAGGACCTCGAGCGCTATCAGACCGTTTACGCTGCGCGCCCGGGCGCCGTGGCGGCGCCCACCGCAGGCCTGCACTTCGACGAGCAGATGCTCGATCGGCTGCGCAGCCGTGGCGCACGCATCGCCATGCTCACCTTGCACGTCGGCTTCGGCACGTTTCAACCGGTGCGCACGGACAGCGTTGAAGCGCACCGCATGCATCGCGAGCGCTACAGCGTCCCCGACGAGACGCTGCAGGCGATTGCCGGGCGGCGGGTGCTCGCGGTCGGCACCACGTCGCTGCGCGCGCTCGAAGCGGCCGCTGCCACGGGCGAGACCTCCGGCGAGACCGATCTCTTCATCTACCCCGGCTACGAGTTCCAGGTGGTCGACCGGTTGCTCACCAATTTCCACCTGCCGAAATCGACGCTGCTCATGCTCGCGTGCGCGTTCGCGGGCCGCGACCACATCCTGCGGGCCTATCAGCACGCGGTCGAGCAGCGCTATCGCTTCTTTTCCTACGGCGACGCGATGCTGATCGAGCGATGAAGTTCATCGTGACCCACCGGGACGGCGCCGCGCGCCGCAGCGTGCTCGAGCTCGCGCATGGCCGCGTCGATACACCCGCATTCATGCCGGTCGGCACCTACGGCGCGGTCAAGGCGGTGTCGCCCGCCGAGCTGCGCGAGCTCGGCGCGCAGATCGTGCTCGGCAACACGTTCCATCTCTGGTTGCGACCGGGGCTCGAGGTGATCGAGCGCCATGGCGGCCTGCATCGCTTCATGGGCTGGGGCGGGCCGATCCTCACCGACTCGGGGGGCTTCCAGGTGTTCAGCCTCGGCGCGCTGCGCAAGATCGCCGAGCAAGGCGTGCAGTTCGCCTCGCCGATCAACGGCGATCGGCTGTTTCTCACGCCGGAGGAGTCGATGCGCTATCCGGCGAGCGAGGCCGAGGCAGCGGACTCCATGCGCCTGTCGATGCGCCGGGCCGAGCGCTCGCGGCGCGCCTGGCCAAGCTCGAATGCGCTCTTCGGCATCGTGCAGGGGGGCATGTATGAGCGCCTGCGCGACGAATCGCTCGCCGAGCTTGTGCGTATCGGCTTCGATGGCTACGCGATCGGCGGGCTTTCGGTCGGCGAGCCGCCCGAGGAGCGCGCGCGCATCGTGACGCATCTCATGCCGCGCATGCCGGCGGCTGCGCCACGCTACCTGATGGGCATGGGCACGCCCGAAGACCTGATCGCGGCGGTTGGCGCGGGCATCGATCTCTTCGACTGTGTGCAGCCCACACGCAACGCGAGAAACGGGCGGCTCTTCACCCGCCACGGGGACCTCAAGATCCGCAACGCGCGCCATCGCGATGACGCGAGCCCGCTCGACCAGCATTGCAGCTGCTACACCTGCCGACATTTCACGCGCGCCTATCTCTATCACCTGCAGAAAACCAACGAGATCCTCGGCGCGCGGCTCAACACGCTGCACAACCTGCACTACTACCAGGAGCTCATGCAGACGCTTCGCCGCGCGATCGAGGCGGGAAGCTTCGCGCTCACGGCGGCACGGCTGCTCGCCGAGCGGACCCGCTATAATTCCGCGCTTTCCGCCGCATCACCCGAAGAGGATCCGCAGTGATCATCTCTCCCGCGTACGCGCAGGCCATCGGCGGCGCCGACTCAGGCCTGCTGAGCTTTCTGCCCATCATCCTGCTGTTCGTGATCCTGTATTTCCTCATGATCCGTCCGCAGATGAAGCGCGCCAAGGAGCAGAAGGCGATGATCGAGGCGCTGCAGAAGGGCGACGAGGTGGTCACGGCGGGCGGGTTGGTTGGCCGCATCACTAAGCTCGGCGAGCAGTACCTGACGCTCGAGATTGCGCCCAATACCGAGATCGTGCTGCAGCGCTCGGCCGTGCAGGTGCCCTTGCCGAAGGGGACCCTTAAGACGCTGCAGTGAACCGCTTCCCGACCTGGAAATACGCGCTCATCGCGCTTGCGATAGCGCTCGCCTTCCTCTACACGCTGCCAAACTTCTTCGGCGAATCGCCCGCCGTACAGGTGGCGAGCGCCAAGTCGACCGTGAGGATGGATCCCGGCGTGGTCGCGCGCATCGAGCAGGCGCTACAGGGCGCCAATCTCCCTGCAAGCGGCCTGGTGATGGACCCGACCGGCGTGCGCGTGCGCTTCGCCGATACGGATACGCAGCTTCGCGCCAAGGACGCGATCGACCGCGCGCTCAACCCCGATCCGAAGGACCCGGCCTTCTCGGTGGCGTTGAACCTCCTCTCGGCCTCGCCCAACTGGCTCAGCGCGATCCACGCGCTGCCGATGTACCTCGGCCTCGACCTGCGCGGCGGCGTGCACTTCCTCCTGCAAGTGGACACGGCTGCGGCAATCACCAAGCGGGTGGAGAACCTGGCGGCCGATCTGCGCACACAGCTTCGCGACAAGAACATCCGCCATGGCGGCATCGCCCGCGAGGGCCAGACGGTGCGTATCCGCTTTCGCGAAGCGGCGACGCGCGACCAAGGACGTGCCTACATCCTCAACAACATTCCGGACCTGAACGTCGCGGAGCGCGACGATGGCCAGAACCTGCTCCTCGTGTGCACGGTGAAGCCCGAGTTCCAGAAGCGGGTCATGGAGACGGCGCTGCAGCAGAATATCCAGACGCTGCACAAGCGCGTGAATGAGCTCGGCGTGGCCGAGCCGGTGATCCAGCAGCAGGGCGCCGATCGCATCGTGGTGCAGCTCCCGGGCGTACAGGACACTTCGCGCGCGAAGGAAATTCTCGGCCGCACGGCGACGCTCGAAGTACGGCTGGTGGACGAGGAGGCGATGCGCACCGGTTCCACCTTCGGCGATGACGTATTCCCCGAGCGCCGGCGCGACGGCACCATTGGCCAGGTGCCGGTCAAGAAGCAGGTCTAT
>VBCM01000159.1:0-5027 GCA_005883675.1 Betaproteobacteria bacterium | reverse complement strand
AACGTGAAGCACCTGATGGCCATCATCCTCTTCGAGAAAGGCAAGGGCGAGGCCATCTCGGTCGCCACCATCCAGAGCGAGTTCGGCAGCCGCTTCCAGATCACCGGCGCGTTCACGCCGAACGAGACGCGCGACCTGTCGCTCCTCATCCGCGCGGGCTCGCTCGCCGCGCCGATGGAGATCATCGAGGAGCGCACGGTCGGCCCGAGCCTCGGCCGCGACAATATCAGCAAAGGCTTCCACGCGACGCTGTGGGGCTTCACCGCCATCGTGGTGTTCATGTCGATCTACTACCTGGTGTTCGGGCTCATCTCCTCGCTCGCGCTGGCGGTGAACCTCCTCTTGCTGATCGCGCTTCTTTCATTGCTCCAGGCGACCCTCACGCTCCCCGGCATCGCGGCCATCGCGCTGACGCTCGGCATGGCGATCGATTCGAACGTGCTCATCAACGAGCGCATTCGCGAGGAGCTGCGCGGTGGTGCGACGCCGCAGGCGGCAATCGCCGCGGGCTACGAGCGCGCCTGGAACACGATCTTCGACTCGAACGTGACGACGTTGATCGTCGGCCTGTCGCTTCTCATGGTGCCGGGCGCAGTGCGCGGCTTTGCCGTGGTGCACTGCCTCGGCATCATGACTTCGATGTTCTCGGCAGTGCTGGTGTCGCGTGCGCTCGTCAACCTGACCTACGGCCACCGTCGGCGCGTGGCGCGCCTCGCGATCGGCAACACGACGTGGAAGTGAGCTAAGCGATGGAATTCTTCAAGATCCGTCGCACCATTCCGTTCATGCGCTATGCGTTGATCTTCAACGTCATATCGCTGATCACGTTCATCGCGGCCGTGTTCTTCCTCGTGCACCGCGGGCTCAACTACTCGATCGAGTTCACGGGTGGCACCCTGATCGAAGTCGGCTACCACGATGCGGCGAAAGTCGACGCCATCCGCCAGGCGCTGGAGAAGGCGGGCTACAAGGCCGAAGCGCAGAACTTCGGCTCCTCGCGCGAGGTGCTGATCCGCATGCACCTAGAGGCCAACCAGTCGAGCTCCGACGTGGCGCAGAAGGTAATGGGCGTGCTGAAGCAGCAGGATCCGTCGGCCGAGCTGCGACGCGTGGAGTTCGTAGGGCCGCAGGTCGGGCGCGAGCTCGTCGACCTGGGGCTCGTCGCTCTCCTCGTCACGGCGGTCGGCATCGTCTGCTATCTATGGCTGCGCTTCGAATGGCGTTTCGGCGTGTCCGGCATCATCGCCAACCTGCACGACGTGGTGATCATCCTGGGCTTCTTCGCCTTCTTCCAGTGGGAGTTCTCGCTCCCGGTGCTCGCCGCCGTGCTCGCGGTGCTCGGCTATTCGGTGAACGAGTCGGTGGTGGTGTTCGACCGGGTGCGCGAGAACTTCCGCAAGATGCGAAAAGCGTCAACCCCCGAGGTGATCGATAGCGCCATCACGGGGGTGATCTCGCGCACGATCATCACCCACGGCTGCACGCAGATGATGGTCACCACCATGCTCATCTTCGGCGGCCAGGCGCTGCACTACTTCGCGCTCGCCCTCACCATCGGCATTCTCTTCGGCATCTATTCCTCGGTGCTCGTCGCGAGCCCGCTCGTCATGTGGCTCGGCGCGAAGCGCGACCAGTTCATCAAGCCGACGCACAGGGGCCGGCGCGACGAGCACGAGGGTGCGGTGGTCTAGGCCGTCGCGGCCGAAGGCGCGGAGCCGCGCGGCATCAAGAGCGCCAGGACGATCGCCACGGCGAAGAGCGCCAGCACATCGCCCCAGAGATGCCCCATGTGCTGCGGCTTGGAAAGCGATTGCACCGCCATGATCGCGCCATGGACCAGGCTCGACCACACCGTGAACCAGATGAGGCTCGCGTGCGCCCGCGGGTTGCGCGCGGCGATGATCAGGAAAACGCCGAGGGTGGCGTAGAGGCCGAGGATCATCTCGTAGTACTCGGAGCGGCCCTCGGCGTGCCACGCCCAGCCCGAAGGCCAGATCAGCCCGAGCGTCCAGATGCCGAAGATGAACACCAGGCCTACGGCCACCAGCACGATGCGAAGATATTTGATGCGATCGGTTTCCGTCATGTCGTTCCCCTTTTGGTGCTTGGTATGGGCGCCCTCGCGCAAATCCGCTATTTGAGAATCTGCACGAGGTTCGAGTAGTCGTCGGTCCAGGTGCGCCAGCCCGGCCGGTCCTCGGCCGGTACCGCGCCCGCCTCGACAATGGCGCTGGCGCGTAGCGCCTTGGCATCGCGCGACACGAGCACCCAGTCGCTGCGCGACTTAGCCCGTGCGCGTCGGCGAGCGCCTTGACGACGGGCACGAGATCGAGGAAGCGGTTGGTCAGGTGGAACGCAATCACGCCGCCGGGCTTCATGTGCTTCAGGTACACGCTGACCGCCTCCGACGTGATCAGATGAACCGGAATCGCGTCGCTCGAGAAGGCGTCGATAGCGAGCACATCGAAGCCTTGCGGCGGCTCGCGCTCAAGCGTCAGCCGCGCATCGCCGAGCGCCGTCTCCACCTGCGCGCGGCTGTCGGCAAGGAAGGTGAACTGCTCGCGCGCGATACGGATGACGTTGGCGTCGATATCGTAGAAGCGATAGACATCCCCTGGCCTTCCGTAGGCGGCAATCGTCCCGGTGCCGAGGCCGATGACGCCGACTCGCACCGGGTGGTCCTGCTTGGCGCGGATCGCGGCGGCGATGCCCGACGTTTCGGTGTAGTAGGTGGTCGGCGTGCGGCGCCGCGCCTCGCTCATGTATTGCTCGCCGTGCATGATCGTGCCGTGCACCAGGCGCCGTAGGTGCGAATCGTCGCCCGGCTCGCCGTACTCCTTGACGCGCAGCACGCCGTAGAAGCTTCGCTTTGCGACGCGCACGTCGCGCTGATGCCGAAAGCCGTCGTAGGTGGCGCAGGCGCCCACACCGAGCACCACAAGCAGGCTTGTCATGTATGCGACGCGCCCGACGCTGCTGAAGCGCAGTGCGGCGAGCACGGCGAGCGCGGCAAGCCCAGCGCCGAGCTCGAAGTAGCCGGTGAAGACGAGCGGCGCCAGCACCGCCACGAACAAGCCGCCGAGCGCGCCGCCGGCGGACACGGTGAGATAGAACGCTGTCAGGTGCGCCGGCGGTGGACGCGTGCGATAGAGCTCGCCATGGCAGAACAGGCAGCCGACGAAAAGCCCGGCAAGAAAGACACCGAGCTGCAGCGCGAGCTGGTAGTGATACTCCGTGTCGACCAGCAGCCAGGCCATCGCGACGAGCGCGACCAGCAGCAGCGGCCAGAGGAAGCGTGGCTGGTACCAGCGGGCGCCTTCGAAGGCGATGATGAAGGTGGCGAGATACAGCGCAAGCGGCACGAGCCACAGGAGCGGCACGGATGCGACGTTCTGCGTGAGATGGTTGGTGACCGCGAGTAGCATCACCGAGCCGGTCGCTGAGAGCGCGAGCCACCATGCGATATCGCGTGCCGCGAGCGCTGGCGCCGCCTGCGCGGCTCCCGGGGCCGCCGCCGGCCGCGGCGTGCGCCACGCGAGCGCCGCGCAGAGCACGGCAAAGCCGGCGAAGAGCCACGACCAGACGCTCACTTGCTCGCGGGCGCTGAGATAAGGCTCCACGAGCAGCGGGTAGCCGAGCAGTGCGAGCAGTGAGGCAAGATTCGAGAGCGCGAACAGTCGATACGGATTGGCGCCGGGCCGGGCGCGCGCGAACCACGCCTGTACCAGCGGACTGGTCGACGCGAGCAGGAAGTACGGCAGCCCGACAGTCGCGCCCAAAAGCAGCAGGATGCGCGTAATCGGCTCGGCGCCGCCGGCGGGCTTCCAGCTTTCCGCGGGCATGATCGGCAGCGTCGCGACGGCGGCGACGAGCAGCGCGCTATGGATGAGCGGCTCGTAGCGCCGGCGCGCGACGCCGTGCGCGTACGCGTAACCGGCGAGCAGCAGCACCTGGAAAAAGAGCATGCACGTGGTCCAGACCGCCGCGCTGCCGCCGAACCAGGGGAGGATCAGCCGCGCGATCAGCGGCTGCACCAGGAAGAGCAGGAGCGACGACAGAAAAATCGTCGCGGCGTAGATCATCGGGCGCTCAATCGATGTGCTGGGAGTATGGGCGCTTCAGTATCCAGGCCGAGATCGCGGCGGCCGTCTGCGCCTCGCGGCCGAAGTAACCATGCGCGGCGAACGGCTCGCACGGGCCCGATTCGGGCGGCTTGCCGCCGGTCACGGTGACCAGCGGATAGCGCGCCGCGAGGCGCGCGGCCGATGCATAGGGCGTGTGCTCGCAACCGTCCTCCTGGTGATGCACGAAAAGCAGGCGCGAGCCGATGCCGCCATAGTCGAAACCGCGCAGGCTGGGCACCCGGCGCCGCGAGTTGTCGCTGCCGAACATGGTAGAAGTGAGCACGACGCCGGCAATTTCCGCGCCTAGCTCGCGGCCCAGCACCGCTGCCGAGATGGTGCCGCGGCTCGTGCCGACAAGATAAATCGGCAGTCCGGGGAACCGGTGCTTAAGCTCGGCGATGACCGCGCGGGCGTCGACGGTCTGCGCGCTGCCGACGCGGTATTCCTCGGTGAGCTCGCCCTGGTCCGACGGCGCGTCCATGACCACCGGCTGCACGCCGTCGCGCGCCAGCTCGGGTGCCGCGCGCACGAGGAAATTGGCGCCGCGGAATTTGAGCTCGCCCTGCTCGCGCCGCAGGCCGATGCGTCCGCCGCCGCCCGTATACAGAAGCGCGATGGCCTGGGGCTTGGCTTCTGCCATGTCCACGATGAGGAATGACTGCGTGACGCCAGGCCGGCTCGGTACGCTCACCATTTCGTGCGCATCGGCAGGCGCTGCCGTGGCAAGCGCCACGAAAAAAGCGAGGGCTCTCAAACGCGCCGGGCGAGGTCGGCGGCGAGGCCGGTATAGCGAGCGGGCGTGAGCGCGAGGAGCCGGCGCTTCGCATCCGCAGGGATGGGCAGCGATTTCACGAATTGCGACAGCGTACCGCGCTCGAGGCGCTTGCCCCGAGTGAGGTCCTT
>VBCM01000158.1:12096-13924 GCA_005883675.1 Betaproteobacteria bacterium | reverse complement strand
TTGCGAGTCCAGTGTTCGGTGCCGTTCATAGCGGCGTAATTTACCCCCGTTTTATGCAAGAATCCGGCGGCCTAGCGATCGGGGGAAGAGTGACAGAGGACATCGCGGCGCTCGATACATTTCCCAAGCTGCTGATGCACCACGCGCGCGTGCGGCCGGAGCGGCCGGCGATCCGCGAGAAGGATCTCGGCATCTGGCAGACTTGGACCTGGCGCGAGTTCGCCGACGAGGTACGCGACCTCGCCGCCGCCTTGGCGGCGCTCGGGCTTAAGCGCGGCGAGCACTTCGCGCTCGTCGGCGATAACCGGCCGCGCTTCTACGCGACGATGGCGGCCGGGCAATGCCTCGGCGCGATTCCCGTGCCGCTCTACCAGGATGCGGTGGCGGCGGAGATGGCGTTCCCGATCCAGAACACGGGCATCGCGATCGCCTTCGCCGAGGATCAAGAGCAGGTCGACAAGCTCCTCGAGATCGCGCCGCAATGCCCGTCGCTCACGCGCATCATCTATGACGACCCGCGCGGCATGCGGCATTACGCGAAAGACAAGCTCGTCGCCTACGACGAACTGCTCGCGCGCGGACGCGAGCGCCTCAAGGCGGATCCAACGTTCGTCGGGCACGAGATCGCCGCAGGTTCGGGCGCGGACACCGCGGCGATGTTCTTCACCTCCGGCACGACCGGCGTGGCGAAGGGCGTGGTGCATACCCACGCGAGCCTGATCGG
The DNA here is from genome assembly GCA_005883675.1 of Betaproteobacteria bacterium. GTDB lineage: Bacteria > Pseudomonadota > Gammaproteobacteria > Burkholderiales > SG8-39 > SCGC-AG-212-J23. The sequence continues at coordinate 13,200 of VBCM01000158.1, read as the reverse complement.
CCCATCGCGTACGGCGGCGGAACTCGAGGGCCTCGGCGAGCGCGACGTGATCCTCGCCTACCTGCCGCCGGCGTGGATCGGCCAGAACATCTTCTCCGTCGCGCAGGCGTACGTCACCGGCTATTGCATCGGCTGCCCCGAGTCGGCGGAGACGGTGATGACCGACATGCGCGAGATCGGACCGACCTACTACTTCGCGCCGCCGCGCGTGCTCGAGAACCTGCTTACGCAGGTCTCGATCCGCATGGAGGATGCCTCGCGCGTGAAGCGCTGGCTCTATCGCTATTTCATGGGCGTCGCGAGCCGCGTGGGCGGCGCCATCCTCGATGGCAAGCGGGTTTCGCTCGTCGGCCGCGGGCTCTATGCGCTGGGCGATGTGCTGGTCTATGGGCCGCTGCGCAACGTGCTCGGCATGAGCCGGGTGAAGGTCGGCTACACCGCGGGCGAGGCGATCGGGCCCGATCTCTTCAAGTTCTACCGCTCGATCGGCATCAATCTCAAGCAGCTCTACGGCTCGACCGAGACGGCGGTATTCGTCTGCATCCAGCCCGATGGGCAGGTTAAGCCGGACACGGTAGGCCCGGCCGTGCCGGGCGTTGAGCTGAAATTCACCCCGGAGCGCGAGCTCGTGGTGCGCAGCCCCGGCCTTTTTCGCGAGTACTACAAGAATCCGCAGGCCACCGCCGAAGTGAAAGACCGCGAAGGTTGGTTCCACACCGGTGACGCCGGCTACTTCGACGCCGACGGCCACGTCAAGATCATCGATCGGGTGAAAGATGTCGGGGCGCTCGCCGACGGAACCTTGTTCGCGCCCAAGTATCTCGAGAACAAGCTCAAGTTCTTCCCCTACATCCGCGAGGCAGTGTGCTTCGGCCATGAGCGCGATCGCGTCTGCGCGTTTATCAACATCGATCCCGAGGCGGTCGGCAACTGGGCGGAGAAGCGCAACCTACCCTACTCGGGCTACACCGATCTCGCGGCGAAGCCGGAGGTCTACGACCTCGTGCGCGAGTGCATCGAGCACGTGAACGCCGATCTCGCCGCGGAGCCCGAGATCGCCAACTCGCAGATCCATCGTTTCCTGATCCTGCACAAGGAGCTCGA
>VBCM01000158.1:0-12089 GCA_005883675.1 Betaproteobacteria bacterium | reverse complement strand
CGCGCCGCTGGTAGAGGCGCTCTATGCCGGCCGTGTCGCGGTGCACGTCGAAGCGCAGGTGAAGTACGAGGACGGCCGCAGCGGCACGTTCTCCGCCGACTTGAGGATCGACAACGCCAGGACATTCGCGCCCGCCGCCGCCGAGCGGGCCGCATGATCCTCGGCGTCGAAAACGTCTCGCTCGCTTTCGGCGGCGTTAAGGCCCTGCAGGAGGTCTCCTTCGACGTGAAGGAGCACGAGATCCGCGCCATCATCGGCCCGAACGGCGCGGGCAAGAGCTCGATGCTCAATGTGCTCAACGGGGTCTACCACCCGCAGAAGGGCAAGATCAACTTCCGCGGCCAGGAATTCCGCGGCATGGATCCGCATCGCGCCGCGTCGCTCGGCATCGCACGTACCTTCCAGAACATCGCGCTCTTCAAAGGAATGAGCGTGCTCGACAACGTGATGAGCGGGCGCAATCTCAAGATGCGGTGCAACTTCCTGCAGCAGGCGCTGTGGATTGGTCCTGCGAAGCGCGAGGAGCTGGACCATCGCCGTGCGGTGGAGGAGATCATCGACTTCCTCGAGATCCAGCACATCCGCAAGACGCCGGTAGGACGGCTGCCCTACGGGCTGCAGAAGCGCGTGGAGCTGGCGCGCGCGCTCGCCGCTGAGCCGGTGCTGCTCTTGCTCGATGAGCCGATGGCCGGCATGAACCTCGAGGAAAAGCAGGACATGTGCCGCTTCATCCTCGACGTCAACGATCACTACGGCACCACGATCGTGCTGATCGAGCACGACATGGGCGTGGTGATGGACATCTCCAACCGCGTGGTGGTGCTCGACTACGGGCGCAAGATTGCGGATGGCACGCCGGACGAGGTGCGCGGCGATCAGAAGGTGATCGACGCCTATCTCGGTGTCGCGCACGCATGAACGCCCAAAACCCCCCGGCGCTTCGCGCCACCCCCCTTATCAGGGGGGCGACAAAAGCACCATGAGTTTTTTCATCGAGGTCGTTGTGGGGGGACTGCTGGCCGGCGTGATGTACTCGCTCGTCGCGCTCGGCTTCGTGCTGATCTACAAGGCTTCGGGCGTGTTCAATTTCGCGCAGGGCTCGCTCGTCTTTTTCGCCGCGCTCACCTTCGTGTCGCTCACCGAGCGCGGCTGGAATTTCTGGCTGGCGCTCCTCGTGACGCTCATTGCCATGATCCTCGTCGGGATCGCGATCGAGCGCACGGTGCTGCGTCCGCTCGTGAATCAGCCGCCGATCACGCTGCTCATGGCGACGATCGGCCTGACTTTCGTGCTCGAGGGCGCCTCGCAGCTCATGTGGGGCTCGCAGCCGCACGGCCTGGAGCTCGGCATCCCCGACGTGCCGATCGAGTGGCTGTCGCAGAAGTGGAATATCAACATCAGCCAGTTCGATCTCTTCGGCGCCTTCGTCGCCGGCGTGCTGGTGGCGGTGCTCGCGCTTTTCTTCCAGAAGACGCGCATTGGCCGCGCGCTGCGCGCCGTGGCGGACGACCACCAGGCGGCGCTCGCCGTCGGCATTCCGCTGCAGCACATCTGGGCGATCGTCTGGGCCGTCGCCGGGTTCGTCGCGCTGGTGGCCGGCGTGATGTGGGGCGTGCGCAATGGCGTGCAATACGCGCTCACCTTCACCGCGCTGAAGGCGCTGCCGGTCCTGATCCTCGGCGGCTTCGAGTCGATCGCCGGCGCCATCGTCGGCGGGCTCATCATCGGCGCGGGCGAGAAGCTGGCGGAGGTGTATCTCGGGCCTTATGTGGGCGGCGGGATCGAATCGTGGTTCGCATATGTGATCGCGCTGCTCTTCCTGCTGGTGAGGCCCGAGGGCCTCTTCGGCGAAAAAATCATCGATAGGGTCTAGCGGGTGCTCTATCGCGAAGCCGGCCAGTTCAAATCCACCTACGCGGCGGATCAGCAGATCTTCCCGATTCTGCAGGACCGCATCGCGATGCTCGCGCTCCTCGTCATCGCGTTCGTGGTGGTGCCGCTCATCGGCAACCAGTACTGGTTCTCCGCGATCCTCACGCCGTTTTTGGTTCTTTCGCTTGCAGCGCTCGGCCTGAACATCCTCACCGGCTACGCGGGCCAGCTCTCGCTCGGCACGGCGGCGTTCATGGCGGTGGGCGCGTTCATGGCCTACAACGCCGTGCTGCGCATCCCGCACATGCCGATCCTCGGCGCCTTCGCCATCGGCGGCCTCTGCGCCGCCGCGGTAGGCATCGCGTTCGGCCTGCCGAGCCTGCGCATCAAGGGGCTGTACCTCGCGGTGGCGACGCTCGCCTGCCAGTTCTTCGTGCTGTGGGCGATCAACCGCATCGGCTGGTTGTCGAACTACAGTTCCTCGGGGGTCATCACTGCGCAGCGCATCGAAATCCTCGGCTACCCGATCGAGCACGCGCGCGACAAGTACCTCCTGACGCTCGCGATCGTGGCGCTGATGGCACTCGCGGCGAAGAACCTGATGCGCAGCGAAACCGGCCGCGCTTTCATGGCGATCCGCGACATGGACGTCGCCGCGAGCGTGATCGGCATTCCGATGATGAAGACCAAGCTCCTCGCGTTCGCCATCAGCTCGTTTTACTGCGGCGTGGCGGGCGCGCTCTACGCCTATTGCTATCTCGGCACGGTCGAGCCGGAGGCGTTCACGCTGGATCTCTCGTTCCGCGTGCTCTTCATGATCATCATCGGCGGCGTCGGCTCGATCCTCGGCTCGTTCCTCGGCGCGGCCTTCATCACGCTGTTCCCGATCTTCCTTAACGTCGTGTCGCGCGCCATCGAAGCGACCCTCGGCATCGAGATGTCGCACGCCGTGGTATCCAACACCGAGGCGATCATCTTCGGCGGGCTCATCATTTTCTTTCTCATCGTCGAGCCGAATGGCCTCGCGCGCCTCTGGCAGATCGCCAAGGAGAAGTTGCGCCTATGGCCGTTCCCCCATTAAGGGCTCAGGGCGTCGCCCGCGAACGACGGCTGGCCCCTTTTCAGAGTCTCCTTGGAGGTATACTGCCGTTCCGCTTTTTGGAACAGACTCTTAGGAGGAGGCCTGTCATGAAACGCACCGCATGGGCCGTGGCGGCATTCAGCATCGTCGCGGCCGGCTTCAGCGCCAGCGCGCTCGCACAGAAGGAGCAGTTCGTCCCGGCGAACTTCTACTGGGTCGGACCTTACGCTCCCGGCGGCTCGGGCTTCGGCGGCGGCATCATCGACTACATGCAGATGATCAACGAGCGCGACGGCGGCGTGAACGGCGTCAAGCTCAGCTGGGAGAAGTGCGAGACCGAGTACAACAACGCGCGCGGCGTCGAATGCTACGAGAGGAGCAAGAAGCATCCGCCGACCGGCGCGACCGTGATCCATCCGCTCTCGACCGGCATTACTTATTCGCTGATCGAAAAAGCCACGGCGGACAAGATCCCCATCATGTATTTCCGTATGTGTTTCCGCTGATCACCAACTACTGGTCGCAGAACACCGCCAAGATCAAGTTCATCGGCACCAAGGAAGGCGGGATGGACAAGCTCAAGGGCAAGAAGATCGTGAATATCTATCACGACTCGGCCTACGGCAAAGAGACAATCCCGATTCTCGATGCACAGGCCAAGAAGTATGGCTTCACGGTCACGCACATCCCGGTGGCTCACCCCGGCAACGAGCAGGGAGCGCAGTGGCTGCAAATCCGCCAGATCAAGCCCGACTGGGTGATCTTGCGCGGATGGGGCGTCATGAACCCGACGGCGCTGAAAGCCGCCGCCAAGGTTGGATTCCCGCGCGATCACATCATCGGCGTGTGGTGGTCCGGTGCCGAGGAAGACGTGCTGCCCGCGGGCTCGGCGGCGAAGGGCTATATCTCCGCCGGCTTCAACGCACCCGGCTCCGAGTTTCCGGTGATGAAGGACATCAAGAAGTACGTCTACGATAAGGGCAAGGGCGAGTTCGAAGACAAGGCGCGCTTCGGCTCGATCTACCATACGCGCGGCGTCGTCGCCGGCATCGTGACTGTCGAGGCGATCCGCATCGCGCAGGCGAAATTCGGCAAGGGCCAGCCGATCACCGGCGAGCAGATGCGCTGGGGCATCGAGCACCTCAACATCGACGAGAAGCGCCTGAAGGAGCTGGGCGCGGTCGGCCTCATGCCGCCGCTCAAGGTCTCCTGCCTGGACCACGAGGGCTCGGGCCTGGTCAAGTTCCAGCAGTGGGATGGCGCCAAGTGGAAGGTGATCACCGACTGGATGGAGCCCGACCGCAAGCTCGTGCGCAACAAGGTCGAGGCGGATGCCGCGCAATACGCGAAGGAAAAGAGCATCACGCCGCGCGACTGCAGTAACGACGCTGGCTAAGGACTAGCGGGAGCGCAGAACGGCGGGCCACGGTCCGCCGTTTTGCTTTGGGAGGCGGCATGGCCACGCAGGCGCTGCTCGCGGTACAGAACATCGAGGTCATCTACGACCACGTGATCCTCGTGCTGAAGGGCGTGTCGCTCGAGGTGCAGCAGGGGCAGATCGTGGCGCTCCTTGGCGCGAACGGCGCGGGCAAGACCACCACGCTGAAGGCGATCTCGTGCCTGCTGCGCGCCGAGCGCGGCGATGTCACCAAAGGCGAGATCCTCTACCGCGGCAGCCGCATCGACCGGCTGGATCCGGCGGCTCTGGTGAAGCGCGGCATCTGCCAGGTGATGGAGGGCCGGCACTGCTTCCAGCACTTGACGGTGGAAGAGAACCTCCTCACCGGCGCCTATACGCGCGGCTATATCCACTCCGGCGTGAGCGAGGAACTGGAGAAAGTGTACGCATATTTCCCCCGGCTAAAGGAGCGCCGCCATGCGCAGGCGGGCTATACCTCGGGCGGCGAGCAGCAGATGACCGCGATCGGCCGGGCGCTGATGGCGCGGCCGCAGCTCATCCTGCTCGACGAGCCCTCGATGGGCCTCGCGCCGCAGCTCGTCGAAGAGATCTTCAACATCGTGAAGGACCTGAACAGCAAGGAGGGCGTGAGCTTCCTCCTCGCCGAGCAGAACACCAACATGGCATTGCACTACGCCGACTACGGCTACATCCTCGAGACGGGACGCGTGGTGATGGACGGCGAAGCGTCCTCGCTCGCGCAGAACGAGGACGTGAAGGAGTTCTACCTCGGGCTTTCTACCGCCGGTCGCCGGAGCTGAGCCAAGCAACGGAAATCGGGCTCTGACCCCGATTTTCGTCTCGAGTACTACGACCGCTTAGAAACGCGTTCGCCGACGGCGCGCGAGCGCGCGCTGATGGCTGCGCTACCGAAGCTCATCACGCATGCGAAGAAAAATGCGCCGGGCTTTGCGCGCATCCTCAAAGCTGTCGATCCCCGGAAGATAAAGGACCGGCAAGCACTCGCTGCGCTGCCAGTGACGCGCAAATCGGATCTGGCAGCGCTGCAGAAGGCCGAGCCGCCGCTCGGCGGGCTGAACGCGACGCCGGCCGAGAAGATGGCGAAGCTCTTCATGTCGCCCGGTCCGCTCTATGAGCCCGAAGGGCGTGGCACGAATTGGTGGCGCACGGCGCGCGGGCTTTTCGCCGCCGGCTTCCGCGCTGGCGACCGCGTGCTCAACAGCTTCGCCTATCACTTCACGCCCGCCGGCTCGATGCTCGAGTCGGGCGCCCTCGCGCTCGGCTGCACCGTGGTGCCGGGCGGGGTGGGACAGACGGAGATGCAGGTCGCGGCGATCGCGCATCTCAAGCTCACCGGCTACATCGGCACGCCGTCGTTCCTCAAGCTGATCGTCGACAAGGCCGGCGAGCTGCAGGCCGACATTTCCACGCTGCGCCGCGCGTCGGTCGGAGCCGAGTACCTGCCGCCCGCGCTGCGCGTTGCCATGGCGGCGCGCGGCATTCAGGTGACGCAGACCTACGGCACCGCGGACCTCGGGCTGATCGCATACGAATCGCTCGGCCGGGACGGCAAGCCGACGGAGGGCATGATCCTCGACGAGGGCCTGCTGCTCGAGATCGTGCGGCCCGGTACCGGTGATCCGGTGCCGGAGGGTGAAGTGGGCGAGGTGGTGATTACCACCTTCAACCGCGACTATCCACTGATTCGCTTTGCCACCGGCGACTTATCGGCCGTGCTGCCCGGCACGAGTCCTTGCGGCCGCACCAATGTGCGCATTCGCGGCTGGCTCGGCCGCGCCGACCAGAGCACGAAGGTGCGCGCGATGTTCGTGACGCCCTCGCAGGTGAACGAGATCGTGCGCCGGCATCCTGAAGTGAGCCGCGCGCGCCTGGTGGTCGAAGGTGAGGCGGGGGCCGATCGCATGACGCTCGTATGCGAAGTGCGCGAGCAGCCGGGCGGCCTGGCGGAAGCGCTGGCCGGCACGATCCGCGACGTGACCAAGCTGCGCGGCGAAGTGAAACTCGTCGCGCCCGGCATGCTGCCGAATGACGGCAAGGTGATCGAGGACCTGCGGAAGTACGGCTAGCGCTCTACTGCCTTATAGCTGCGAAATCGCGTCACGGTCCCCGTCGCAACGTCAACATCGACGTCCCACCCGCCGCCGCGCCTGTCCGCCCGCGTATCGGCGAATCGGACGATCCAAACCTTCGGCCCTTTTGTCACTCTCTGCGCGAGTGGCCGCAAGTGCCGCAGCCCGTGCCTTTCCGCATAAGCGCTCGCGTAACAGGCGGCCTGCCCTGAATCGCGCACCGGCGGCCTGGGGCACTCTCGAGCGTCGGCGAGCGTAACGAAGCAGGCGCCGAAAGCGAGTGCTGTCATCTTGACGGTCGAATTCATGATTGCCAGCGTATCAACCTTCCGCCTTGCAGCGCTATGGAGGAGTGCCGCATGGCGACGTACGGCTAGCTTTTGCGCACCGCGCCGATCGGCAGGTTATCAACGCGCCGCATTTCGTCGTTGCGCAGCACCCCTTCGTCGGCAAGGAATGCCTTGAGGAAGTCGAGCGCATCCGCGCCCCAGAACACCTCCCCATCGATCACGAAGCTCGGCACGCCGAACACGCCGCGCTTGCCCGCATCAGTGGTCGCCTGGCGCAGCCCGGCTCGCGCTTCGGTAAGCTTGCTCGCGTCAACGCCGAATTCGCCGCACAGCGTGTCGAACACCGACGGATCGAGGGCGTCGTCGCCGGTGGTCCAGAGGGCGTTGAAGATTCGGCGCACGGCGCGCTCGGTGGGTCCGGCCGCGATGGCTAGCGTGAGATACGGAACGGGATTGAAGGGGTGATGGCCGGGAAAGCGGAAAGTAATGCCGAGATCGCGCGCCCACCACGTGCACCAGCGATACGTCCATTTGCGCTTCGCCGGGATCTCGGCCGGGCCCTTTTGTCCCCAGTGCTCGAGCAGCCCGGCAAACAGCACCGGCTTGTACGAAATCTTCGCCGGCAGCTCATGCAGCCGGTTGAAGCAGATATAGGAATACGGTGAGACGAAATCGAAGTACCAATCAATGGAGGTATTGTCCATGGCGGTAAGGATAGAGAAGAAAGCCAGGGTGTGGACGGTGATCCATTCGCGCCCCGAGGCGCGCAACGCAATGGATCCCGAGAGCGCCGATGCGCTCGTGGCTGCATTTACGGAGTTCGATAAGGACCCTGACCCAGCCGTCGCCGTGCTCTGGGGCGAGGGCGGCGCATTCTGCGCCGGCTGGGACCTCAAGTACTGCGCAACGATGGTCGAGGACGCGAAGCTGCTGCACGAGATCGACTACCCGCTCGACGACCGCAAGGCCATCCCGCGCGGTCCGCTCGGGCCGACGCGCCTCGAGCTCGACAAGCCGGTGATCGCCGCGGTGGCCGGCCCGGCGGTCGCCGGCGGCTTGGAGCTCGCGCTCTGGTGCGACGTGCGCGTAATGGAAGAGAGCGCGTACTTCGGTGTCTATTGCCGGCGCTGGGGCGTGCCGCTCGTCGACGGCGGCACGGTGCGCCTGCCGCGCATCGTCGGCATGGGCCGCGCGCTGGAGATCATCCTCACGGGCCGCAAGGTACCGGCGGCGGAGGCGCTGCGCATCGGCGCCTGCGAGCACGTGGTGCCGGATGGCAGGTCGCGGGAGTTCGCCGAAGCGATCGCCCACGAGATCGCGCGCTTTCCGCAGGCCTGCGTGCGCGCCGACCGGCGCTCCGCCTATATGCAGCAGGGCCTGCCCCTTCGCGAGGCGATGCGCAAGGAGTGGTACAACGGCTTTCCCGCCTTCGAGACCGACGGCGTCGCCGGCGCTTCGCGCTTCGCCTCCGGCAAAGGGCGCCACGGGGACTTCCGTGACATCTGAAATCGGGGTCAGAGCCCTATTTAAATGCGGCTCTGACCCCGATTTTTAATAGGGCTCTGACCCCGATTCCGGTGCGGTAGCTCGGCCGTCACTCGTGCGCGCACAGCCGATGCACAGGCCGCTCTTGGGATCCAGCTGGCACACGTTGTTGCAGGGCGACTTCACCGCTTGCGCTTTGCGGCCAGCGCTTTGCCGGCCTTCGAGCCATATTCGCGCTTGAGCACGCCGCTGATCCACTGCCCGATGTCGACCAGCCGCGCGAGATCGATGCCGGTGCGCACGCCTAAGCCGTCCAGCATGTACACCACGTCCTCGGTTGCCACGTTGCCCGTGGCGCCGGCTGCGTAGGGGCAGCCGCCGAGGCCGGCGATAGAAGCGTCGAAGGTGGGTACACCGAGCTCTAGCGACGCGTAGATGTTGGCGAGCGCCTGGCCGTACGTATCGTGGTAATGACCGGCCAGCTTATCGATGGGCACGCGCTTGGCGCAGGCTGCGATCATCGTTTTGGTTTTCTGCGCGGTGCCGGTGCCGATGGTGTCGCCGAGCGAGATCTCGTAGCACCCCATCTCGTAGAGCGCGGCCGCCACTTCCGCCACCCGCGCGGGCGCGATCTCGCCCTCGTAAGGGCAGCCGAGCACGCAGGACACATAGCCGCGCACCTTGATGCCGTGCTCGCGCGCCGCCTGCGCGACCGGCCGGAAGCGCTCGAGCGACTCGGCGATCGAGCAATTGATGTTCCGGCGCGAAAAGGATTCGGAGGCGGCGGCGAAGATCGCCACCTCGGTCGCGCCCGCCGCGCGCGCCGCCTCGAAGCCCTTGAGGTTGGGCGCGAGCACCGGATAATCGACGCCGGGCTTGCGGCGGATGCGCTCGAGCACCTCGGTGTGATCGGCCATCTGCGGCACCCATTTCGGCGAGACGAACGCGGTGGCTCACCGCGGTAGGCACCTCGCCCGGCTCGTTCTGCAGCCCGTCGCGTGGGCCGACCTCCACGATGCGTACAGACTCGCTCATTCCAGCCGGATCAATTCTGCGCCTTCAAGCACCTGCTCGCCCGCCGCGTAGCGGATCTCCTTCACCAGCCCGTCGGCCGGCGCGGTGATAGTGTGCTCCATCTTCATCGCCTCGAGGATGAGGAGGGGCGCGCCCTTCTTCACCTTGGCGCCGGGCTCGACCAGCAGCTTGATCACGCGGCCGGGCATCGGCGCCGCGAGCGAGCCGCCGGCTGCGTCGACGTCCGCGCCGGCGAGCTCCTCCTTCAGCACGAGCGTCCAGTGCTCGCCGTCGTGAAACACGTGCCAGTTGCGCCCGTCGCGCACCGTCTTGGCCTTGCTGACGTTCGGGCCATACGGCTTGCCGTCGATCGCCAGCCGCCGGCCCTGCCCGCCGAACGCGACGCGCACACGATACTCGGCGCCGCCAGCGCTTGCGCCGGTACAGCGCCGCGCGAGCGGAAGAGCTCCGCGCGGTGCCGCTCGATGAGGCCCGTGTCGAGCTCGGCGCCGGTGAACGCCGCGCTCTCGCAGACGCGCCGCAGGAATTCCACGTTGGTCGTCACGCCGGCGATATGTGTGTCGCGCAGCGCCGCCGTCAGCTTGGCGAGCGCGGCGGCGCGGTCATCCCCGTGCACGATCAGTTTGGCGATCAGCGGGTCGTACCACGCGCCGATCTCGTCGCCTTGGCGCACGCCGGTGTCGATCCGCGCATCGGCGGGAAAACTGACGTGGACTAGGCGCCCGGTCGCGGGCAGGAAATCGCGCTCCGGGTCCTCGGCATAGATCCGCGCTTCGATCGCGTGCCCGGTGATGCGCACCGCGTCCTGCGTGAGGGGCAGCCGCTCGCCGGCCGCGACGCGGAACTGCCACTCCACCAGATCGAGGCCGGTGATCATCTCCGTCACCGGATGCTCGACCTGCAGCCGCGTGTTCATCTCCATGAAGTAGAAGCGCCCGTCCTGCTCGGCGATGAACTCCACGGTGCCGGCGCCCGTGTACCCGATCGCTTTCGCCGCCGCCACCGCTGCTGCGGCCATTTCCTCTCCCTTGGCAAAGCGCGGCGCCGGCGCCTCCTCGAGCACCTTCTGGTGGCGCCGCTGCACCGAGCAGTCGCGCTCGTAAAGATGCAGCACGTTGCCGTGCGTATCGCCGAACACCTGCATCTCGATGTGCCGCGGCCGCTCCAGGTAACGCTCGATGAGCACGCGCTCGTCGCCGAACGCCGCCTTTGCTTCCCGTCTCGCCGCCTCGAGCGCGGCGCCAAATGCTTTTCGCTCGGCGACGATGCGCATGCCCTTGCCGCCGCCGCCCGCCGTCGGCTTGATGAGCACCGGAAAGCCGATGCGCTCCGCCTCCTTCTCCAGCAGTGCGGCGTCCTGGTTTTCTCCGTGGTAGCCCGGTACGAGCGGCACGCCGGCCTTCTCCATCAGCCGCTTCGCCGCCGCCTTGTCGCCCATCGCGGCGATCGCCTCGGGCGTCGGGCCGATGAACACGATCCCGGCGCGTTGGCACGCCGCCGCGAAGTGCTCGTTCTCAGCCAGGAACCCGTACCCGGGGTGGATCGCCTGCGCGCCCGTCGCCTTGGCGGCGGCCAGCACGGCGTCGATGCTGAGATAGCTCTCGGCTGCCGGCGCCGACCCGAGACGCCGCGCTTCGTCGGCAAGCTGCACGTGCAGGGCGTTGCGGTCGGCATCCGAGTACACCCCCACCGTGCGGACGCCCATGCGCTGCGCGGTGCGGATCACACGGCAGGCTATCTCGCCGCGGTTGGCGATCAGGATCTTGCGAAACACGCTAGCGCTTCCACGAGGGCTTGCGCTTCTCGAGGAACGACGCGATGCCTTCCTTGCCCTCGGGCGAAGCGCGGATCTCGGCGATCCGGCGCGCGGTGTCGGCGCGCAACGCATCATCGATCGGCCGGCCGGCAATGTCGCGCACCAGGTCCTTGATGCGGGCGTGAGCGGCAGCGCCGCCGGCGAGCAGCTGCTCCAGCAACTGACTGATGAATGCGTCCAGCTCTGCGGCCGGGACTACGGCGGAGAGCAGCCCGATGCGCAGCGCCTCGGCGGCGTCGAATACCTCGGCGCTGAGGAAATAGCGGCGCGCCGCGCGCGGCCCGATGGCGCGCAGCACATAGGGGCTGATCGTCGCGGGCGAGAGCCCGAGCTTCGCCTCGGAGAAGCAGAACTTCGCCTCTGGCGTGCCGACGGCGATGTCGCAGGCAGTGACGAGCCCGGTGCCGCCGGCGAAGGCAGGCCCGTGCACGCGCGCGATCGTCGGCTTGTCCAGCCGGTCGAGCGCCGCGAGCATGTCGGCGAGCGCGCGCGCGTCGCGCAGGTTCTGGTCGTAGCTGTAGCCGGCCATGCGCTTCATCCAGTTGAGGTCGGCGCCGGCGCAGAATGCCGGGCCGTTGCCCGCCAGCACCACGACGCGCACGCTGCCGTCGGCATCGAGCTCGGCGAAGGCCTTGGCGAGCCCGGCGATCAGCGCATCGTCGAACGCGTTGCGCACCTCGGGCCGGTTGAGCGTTATCCAGCCGACGCTGTCCTTGCGCTCGACGATGATGTTCATGTGATGCTCGGCTCGACGCGCACTTCGGTCTTCACCGAGTTGGCGATAAAGCACTTCTCGTGCGCCTTCTCGTGCAGCGCGCGATGCTCTTCTTCGCTCGGCGCTTTGCCGGAGAACGTGATGCGCGGCCGCAGCGTTACCTGCGACATCCAGTCTTTGTCGAGCACGCCGACCGCCTCGTCGACGTAGCGCTCGATCACGAACTTGCGATTGCACGCGAGGTGCAGGAACCAGAGCATGTGGCATGACGAGAGCGAGGCGACG
>VBCM01000157.1 GCA_005883675.1 Betaproteobacteria bacterium | reverse complement strand
CGATCGCGTCGTCGCGCGCGTGCTCCTGCGAGTAGCGGCTCCCGTCGTCGGGCACGTCGGAGGGTGGAAAGCCGCGCGCGTTGTACGCGATGCAGCGGAAGTAGCGCGAGAAAAACCGCAGCTGCGGCTCCCAGCTCCGCAGGTCGCCCGCGAACTCGTGGATGAAGAGCACGGGCGTGCCGCTTCCCGCTTCCTCGTAATAGAGCCGGGTGCCGTCCCGGGCGGCAGCGTGGGGCATGCGTCCCTCCTCGTACGAGCACTTATCATAGCGAGCATGAAAACCTTGACGAGCGAAACGATCGAAAACCTGCTCGCCGCGCAGGGTGTGCCGCTCGCGGCGGGGCGCGCCGAGCGCCTCGCGCCCGGCGTGAACGCCCTGAATGTGGCTGATCCGTTGCGCGACAAGCTGCCATTCGACGTCGATCCCACGACGTACCTGATCGCCCAGGAACGCGCGAGGTGAGCGAGCCCGCAACGCTCTCGCTCGCGCAAGCGCGCGCGGCGCTCGAGCGGCGCGAGCTTTCGGCGGCCGAGCTCTTGCAGTCCTGCCGCCGGCGAATCGAGCGCTGGCAGCCGCGCCTCAACGCTTTTGTGTCTACCGAGCTCCGCTTTCCCGGCACCGAGCGCGGCGCGCTCGGCGGCATCCCGCTCGCGCATAAGGACATGTTCTATCGTGCCGGTCGCGTCTCGAATTGCGGCTCGCGCATCCGCAAAGGCTGGATGGCGGGCACCACCGCTGCGGTGCTCGAGCGGCTGGATGCCGCCGGCGCTGCCGACATCGGCACGCTGAATATGGCGGAGTTCGCCTACGGTCCGACGGGGCACAACGAGCACTGGGGCGACTGCTGCAATCCCTGGAAGCCGGAGTACATCACCGGCGGCTCCTCCAGCGGCTCGGGCGCGGCGGTCGCCGCGCGGCTAGTGTTCGGCGCGCTCGGCTCCGATACCGGCGGCTCGATCCGCGTGCCGGCGGCGGCGTGCGGGGTGACGGGGCTTAAAACTACCTGGGGACGCGTGTCGCGCTTCGGCGCCATGCCGCTCTCGCATTCGCTAGACACCATCGGGCCGCTCGCGCGCAGCGCCGAGGACTGCATGCTCATCTTCGCGGCGATCGCCGGGCACGACGACCGCGATCCGATCACGTCGCGGGCGCCCGTGCAGGTGGATCTCGGCGCCCGTGCGCTGAGGGTGGCGGTCTCCAGTGCCTGGATTGAGCGCAATGCCCATCCGCAGGTGGCAAGCGCCGTGTTGGCGGCGGCGCGGTTCTTCGCGGCGAGGGAGGTGGAGGCGCCGGAGTTCGATCTGCTCTCGGCGCACTGCCTGACCGTGATGCAGGCGGAGGCCTCGGCGCAGCACGTGCAGTGGATGCGCGAGCGCTCGCAGGATTATTCGTCCGCGGTACGCGTGCGGCTCGAGGCGGGATACGCCATCCCGGCCGCGCAGTACCTCGAGGTGCTACGGCTGCGCACGATGTGGCTCGAGCGCTTCACCGCCACGACGCTCGCTGACGCCGACCTGTATCTCTGTCCGGCCGTACCGGTGCCCGTTCCGACGCGCGAGGAGACCGGTCCGCGCGGCGGAACCGAGATGCCGCAGCGGCTGGCGCAGGTCACACGCCTAACGAGGTGGGTGAACTACCTTGGCGTGCCGGCACTCGTTTTGCCGTGCGGCTTTGATTCGCGCGGCCTGCCAATCGGCCTGCAGCTCGTGGGGCGGCCGTTTGCGGAGTCGACGCTGCTCGCCGCCGGTCATCGTTATCAGCAGGAAACGGATTGGCACGAGCGGCTGCCGGAGCCTATAGTTGCCTCGTAGTAAACCAAGGGGAGGCAAACATGAATCGGATCCGGTCTTGGCGGTTCGCTGTCTTGAGCGCCGTGGCGGTCGCGGCGCTGTTGTCCGGCTGTGCGACGCCGGCGAGCGAGGAAGGCATGACCGCCGCCGTGGCGCCGGTGGCGATGCAAGCCATCCCGCAGGAGCTGCGCGGGCAGGTGGCAGTGAAGGATGTCATCGGCGGCAAGGAAACCAATCCGCTCTGGGCGTCGAACGTCGGTTCGGAAGGATTCCGTAACGCGCTCACCGCGTCGCTGAAGAAGTCGGGCCTCGCGGGCAGCGACCAGGCGTCGCGCTATATCGTCGCGGCGAGCATTCAGAATGTCGCGCAGCCGCTCATGGGATTCAACATGACGGTGACGATGACGGTCGACTACCAGCTGATCGAGCGCTCGACGAACATGGTCGCGTGGAAGCAGACCATCACGCGGCCGTACACGGCTACCGTCGGCGAGGCGTTTATCGGGTCGGAAAGGCTGCGGGTGGCGAACGAAGGCGCGGCACGCACCAACATCGCGACCTTCATCGAGTTGCTGGCGCGGACCGGCCCCGGGACGAAGTAGGGCTCGGTCCTCGAATCAGCGTTGGCCGGCGCGCGCGCGCTCGATGATGCGCGCGTTCTCCGCGCGCAGCGCGCCGTCGCCTCCCGCCCAGGAGTTCGAGCGCTGGGCGAGGCTTTCTGCCTGCGGGAAGTCGCCCTGCTGCAGGCGTATGCGGGCGAGCTCCTGCCAGAGGCGCGGATTGCGCGGCTCGATGCGCAGCGCGCGCTCGAGCGTCGCCGCGGCCTCCGCGAGACGCCCGGCGGCGGCATCGCTGCGCGCGCTGTCCATGAGCCCCGCGATCGCCACGCTTTCCTTTACCGCCGGCGCTGGCTCCGGCGGTGCGGGCGGCGCCTCGCCGACCGGCGCGGGCTGCGGCGCGGCGCAGGCGGCAGCAATGAGCGCGAGCAGCGCGACAGCGCGTCTCATCGCCCGAGCAGCCGGTCGAGCCAGCTCTTCGCCTTCTGCACCGTGTGGTCGACGGCGTCGATAACGGCGCCGGCAGGGCTCGCGCACGGCGAGAAGTCGCGCGGCGCCGTGCCCTGCATGAACGGCAGCTCCACCGCGCCCGCGCACTGGCTGTCGCCGCGCAGGTTGGTCTGCGGGTCGATCCACACCTGCTCGACGCTGTCGGGCTTCGGCAGCGCGAGCGGCTGCGGCGCGAGCGCGACCATCGTGTCGCCCCAAACGGGCAGCGCGGCAGTGGCGCCGAGGAGCCGCGCGGCACGGTTGTCGTCGTAGCCGATCCACACGACGCCGAGATGGTCGCCGGTGAAGCCGGCGAACCAGGCGTCGCGCTGCTCGTCCGTGGTGCCGGTCTTGCCGGCGGCGCCGATTTCGGGCGGCAGGAAACTGCGCAGGCCCTGCGCGGTGCCTTCGCGCACCACGCCTTGCAGCGCGGCGGTGATGAGGTAGATCGGCTCGGCCGGGAACGCCTGCTCCACTTTCAGCGCGTAGCGCAGAAGCGGCTTGCCCTCCGGCGTGGTCACTTCGCGGATCGCGCGCAGCGGCGAGCGGAAGCCGCCGGCGGCGATGGTCTGGTACATCTGCGCTACTTCGAGAGGCGACAGTTCCGCGGCGCCGAGCAGCGTCGAGGCGAGCGGCCGCAGCTCCCGCTCGACGCCCAGGCGCTGCACCGTGGCGAGCACGCGGTCGATGCCGAGCTCGGTGCCGAGCCGCGCGGTCGCCGTGTTATAGGACTGCGCGAGCGCCGTGCGCAGCGGCACCATGCCGTGGAACTTGCGGTCGTAGTTCGCGGGCTGCCAGTCCGGCGCGCCGCGGCTCTTCCACACGAACGGGCCGTCGTCGAGCGGCGTGACGAGCGTGTAGCGCCCCGGGTCGGAAAGCGCGGTGAGATAGATGGCGGGCTTGAGGAGCGACCCGACCCCGCTTTGCGGGTCGGTAACGACGATCGCGCCTTCGAGCCCGGGCTCGCCGAAGCGCTTCTCCTTGTCGAACTGCGCGAGGCGCTTCGCCAAGGCGCGCTCGGCCGCGCCCTGCACGCGCGGATCGAGCGTCGTGAAGATGCGCAGCCCCTCGGAGCGCAGGTCCGCCTCGTCGTAATCGCGCCGCAGTTGCCGGTGTACGAGCTGCACGAAAGCGGGGTAGGGCGACGTGCCGGTCGGCGCGCGCGTGGTGATGCCGAGCGGCGCGCCCCGGGCCTGCGCATACTCCTCGAGGCTGAGCGAGCCTTGCTCCTTCGTCTCGCGCAGCACGAGATTTCGCCGCTCGAGCGCGCGCGCCGCGTGCCGGCGCGGATCGTAGACCGCCGGACCCTTCACCAGCGCTACCAGCACCGCCGACTCCGCCGCCGTCAGGTACTGCACCTCCTTGCCGAAATAGAACTGCGCGGCGAGGCCGACGCCGTGGATGGCGCGGTCGCGGTCCTGGCCGAGGTAGATCTCATTGAGGTAGGTCTCGAGGATCTCCTCCTTGCCGTAATGGAGCTCGAGCAGCACCGCCATCACGAGCTCGGTGAACTTGCGCGACAGCGTGCGCTCCGGCGTGAGGAAGAAGTTCTTCACGAGCTGCTGCGTGATGGTGCTGCCGCCCTGCACGCGCTGCGAGCCGAGCGAGAGCACCGCGCGCGCGAGCGCGCGCGGGTCGAACCCGTGGTGCGTGTAGTAGTTGTGGTCCTCGGTGGCGATCAGTTCCTTCACCAGCAGCGGCGGCACGTCGCGCAGTCGCACGAGCACCCGGTCCTCGTTCCCTGCCGCATAAATGCCGCCGATCGGCACGGGCTCGAGGCGTGCCAGCGCGAGCTCGCGTCCTTCGGCGTCGGTAAGGGCGGAGACCGTGCCGCTGTCGAACGTCGCGCGCACGCGCCGCGTGGGCTGCGGGCCGTCGGCGAAGAGGAACGGGCGCACCGAGATGTCGAGCGCGTTGTCCGCGCGCACGTACCAGCCGGGCGCCTCGCGCGGCCCGTAGGCGTAGCCGAGGTCCTTCAGCTCGTCTTCCACGTCGCCGCTCGCGATGTGCAGGCCCACGTGCAGCTCGAGCGGCCGCGCGTAGATGCGCGCGGGCAGCGCGAAGCGCCGCCCCTCGAACTCGGACTTCACGCGCAGGTCGAGGTAGAGCGTGAAGGCGCTCATGCCGAGCAGGCCGGCGAGCACCGCGTACCCAAGAAACCTGACGATGCGACCGCGGTAGGGCAAATTAGGGCTCAGATCAAGACTTCGTTAGGGTCCAACGCGCACGAGCGTGCAAGGCGCAAGCTGGGCCAGCTCTTGCAGCAAGCGAGGAATCAACGGCCGCATATCTTGGATGCGGTTGGTTCTTGCCATGAGGACGATTACGGCCACGGGTAAATCACGCAGATTCTGCTGGTACTCGAGGTTCTGATCGGCCGTTATAAATACATCAACGCGACCCGCGCTTCGTTTTAGCAGCTCTCCATTTTTCAAGCCAGACCAGCCGAACTGACGGACCACATACACTTCGTGGCCGGCGATCTCGCTTCTCAGCTCATCGGGCAGCGATTCATCAAGCAGCACGCGCATCAGGCGTCAGCGCTTCGCGCGCGAGTTCCAATGCGGCCACCGCCTGCTCGCGGGTCACGGACGGAAAAGACTTGAGGAACTCCTCCAGCGAATCGCCCGCTTCAAGGCAATCGAAAAGGTTCTTCACCGGCACGCGAGTGCCCACGAAGACCGGCGTTCCACCTTGGATCTCAGGATCACTGTGAATCACGGCTCGTTGCATGTGCCAATGATACCTGCCCGCGAAACAGCCGCGCGCTGCGGCCGCACGTCGCCGACAATCGGCCCCGCAGTTCCATGGCGCTCGAAAAGCCAAGTCAGCCCTTTCCGACGCTGCGTCGTATCGCGCACGACTTCGGCGTGCACTATGCCGCGACTGCCGTGGTGGCGTTTCTCTTCGCCACTACCGGCCCGGTGGCGATCATCCTGTCCGTCGGCGCGCGCGGCGGCCTGTCGGAATCCGACATCGCCTCGTGGATCTTCAGCGCATTCGTCCTCAACTCGCTCATCTCGGCCAGCTTCAGCCTGCTTTACCGCCAGCCGCTCATCTTCCTGTGGAGCATTCCCGGCGCGGTGCTGCTCGGACCCGCGCTCGGGCACCTCGCCTTCGCCGAGGCGATCGGCGCATTCATGGCTACCGGCGTGCTCATGCTGCTCCTTGGTCTCTCCGGCTGGGTGCGCCGCGCGATGCAGGCGGTGCCGATGCCGATCGTCATGGCGATGGTCGCCGGCGTGTTCCTTCGCTTTGGCATCGATCTCGTATTTGCGTTCCGCGACGCGCTCTGGATTGCGGCGCCGATGAGCATCACATTTTTCGCCCTGAGCGCCGCTCCGCGGCTTGCGCGCGCCGTGCCACCGCTCATCGGTGCGCTCATCATCGGCGCCATTGCTGTCGTCATGCTGGGCACATTCAGGCCGCCCGCGGGCACACTCTTCGCGCTTGCGGCGCCCAACTTCTACGTGCCGCAATTCTCCTGGCGCGCGATGATCGAGCTCGTCGTGCCGCTGGCCATCACGGTGCTCGTGGTGCAGAACGGGCAGGGCATCGCGGTGCTCGCCGCAAACGGCCATGCCGCGCCGATCAACGCCATCACCGCCGCCTGCGGCGTCGGCTCGATCGTGACCGGACTCTTCGGCGCCGTCTCGACCTGCCTCACCGGCCCGGTGAACGCGATCCTCGCGGGAAGCGGCGAGCGCGAGCGCCAATACAGCTCGGCGCTATTTTTCTGCCTCTTTGCGGCCGCGTTCGGCCTGCTCGCGCCATTTTTCACCCGGCTTTTGCTCGCCACCCCGCCCGCGTTCATCGCCACGCTCGCCGGCCTCGCGATGCTGCGCATCCTGCAAAGCGCGTTCACCGCTTCCTTTGCCGGCCGTTTCAGCCTCGGCGCGCTCGTCTGCTTCCTCGTGACGGTGGCCGACGTGCCGATCTTCAATATCGGCGCGCCATTCTGGGGGCTGGTGCTGGGCCTCGCGGCGTCCTCATTGCTGGAGCGCGAATGACACGGTTTCGCTACTACTGGGAGGATTTTCCTGTCGGGCGAGTTTTCGAGCATGGATCGCGTACCCTCAGTGAGCGCGAGATCATCGCCTTCGCGCGCGACTGGGATCCGCAGCGCTATCACGTCGATCCGCAGGCGGCCAAAGAAACGCCTTACGGGGGCCTGATCGCCTCCGGGTGGCATACCGGCTGCGTGATGATGCGCCTGATGTGCGATGCCTATCTCAACGAGTCTTCCTGCATCGGTTCGCCCGGCATCGATGAGTGGCGCTTCGCGGCTCCCGTGCGCCCGGGCGACACGCTGCGCTACCGCGCGAGCGTGCTCGAGTCAAGGCCCTCGGCGAGCAGGGCCGACCGCGGCATCGTCAAGTTCCGCTGGGAGCTCTTGAACCAGCGCGACGAGGTGGTCGTGCAGATGGTCGGCACGCAGTTCTATCTCCGCCGCCCGTGACGCACGTCCTTCGGATCCGCGACTTCGCGCTATTCCTCTCCGGGCGCTTCTGCAACGTGCTCGCCGCGCAGATGCAATGTGCCGATCGCGCTCCTCACCCTGCCGGCGGGCGATCTCGCCGACCGCGCCGATCGGCGCCTCGTGCTCTTCGCCGCGCACCTGATCCAGGCTTTGGCCGCAGCGCTGCTGCTGGTTTTGGTGGCGGTGAAGACCAGCGCAACCTGGCCGTTCTACGGCGCGCTGGTGCTCTCCGGCACCACGCGCGCGCTCGCCGGCCCGGCGTCGAAGTCGCTCGCGCCGCTCCTCGTGCCGCGCGAGCAGTTCGCACAGTCGGTCGCCTGGGGCACCT
>VBCM01000024.1 GCA_005883675.1 Betaproteobacteria bacterium | reverse complement strand
CTCGAGCGCCTGGACCTTGCCCTCGAACTTTTCGAGCGCCTCCCGGATGGGAGCCACAGAGGTCTGCGCGAGCTTCAGGAACTCCTGCGAATTGCTTTTCAGCGCATTGGCCGAGAGGGCGTTGAAGGCGTCAGACAGGGCGGCCTTCGCCTGCTCCAGCAGCTTCAGCTTCTCTTCGTAACCGCGGCGCTCCGCCTCGATGGTGGCCGCAAGCGACTCCCTCTCGCGCGTGATTTCCAGCACCGTGCGCTGCAGCTGCGTGAGGCCGAGGCTGCGGGCCTCGATCTCGCGTTGCAGGTCCGGGAT
>VBCM01000023.1 GCA_005883675.1 Betaproteobacteria bacterium | reverse complement strand
CGACGAGCATCCAGTCGCGCGTGACGAGCAGGTTGTACGGCGCCAAGGGACAGCGCGCGATGAGCTCGCGGTAGACCTCGGCCATCGCTTCCAGGCCGGACAGCGCAGCGAACGCGTGCCGGAACGGCAGCGCGCCGCGCGCGTAAAGCGGCTCGAGCGGCACCGGCGCCGGCACCTCGGGCGCGAGCGGCAGCGGCAGGAGCTGCAGGTGCTTGCGCGCCTGGCTCGCGCCGGCCGCGCGGCCGGCGTTGTAGAACGCCAGCCAGTCGAGCTCGGCCATCAGCGCGGCGAGCGCGGCGAAATCGGCGGTGTCGAGCGCTTCCTCCTGCGGCGCGAAGCGACGCGTGACGAGCAGCAGGTGGTTCGCGGTCACCGGATATTTGTTGAGCAGCACGTAATGCGCACTGCCAACGTCGGCGACGTAGAGCTCCGGCTCGTAGTCGCCGAGCGGATCGGCACGGTGCGCCGCAGCCGCCTTGGCGGCGATGGTGGACGCAGCGCGCACGACGAAGCGCGCGCCGGCGTCCTCGATCACTTCGCTCTGCGTGGCGATCGGCTGCAGCGCGCCGCTCGCAGCCGCGCGTGCTGTCGCGGTTTGGACGGCGTCGCGCAAGAGCTAGACCGATTCCCGGAGCGTAAGCGCCGGCGCCGCTCGCACCACCTTGCGCGCCGAGAGCCAGGCATTGAGCGAGAGCAGCGCGAGCCCGGCGAGCGGCCCGGCGACGAGCAGCGCCGTGCTCGGCGTGAGATCCAGCTCGAAGATGCGCCGCGCGATGAGCTGGCCAATGAGCGCGGCGCCGAGCGTGGCGAGCACGCCGGCCAGTACCCCCATGGCCAGGAATTCGACGCGTTGCGCGCCCGCGACCTGCGCGCGCGAGGCGCCATAGACGCGCATCACCGCCGCCTCGCGCCGGCGCTCGTCCTCGGTCGCGAGCAGCGCCGCGTAGAGCACGAGGAGGCCCGCGCCGAGCGCGAAGAGGAAGATGAACTGCACGGCGGCGATGAGCTGGTCGACCACGGCCTGCGCCTGGCGCAGCAGCGCGCCGACATCCACCGGCGTCACGTTCGGGAACTGGGCGACGAGCTCATTGATCGAGCGCTGCTTGCCCGGCGGGACGCGGAAGGCGCTGATGTAGCTCGCCGGGAGTTTCGCGAGCAGCCGCGGCGGCGCGATGACGAAGAAGTTCACCTTCATCGAGTCCCAGCGCAGGCGCCGCAGCGACGTGATGCGGCCGCGCATCAGCTCGCCGCCGATGCTGAAGCTGAGCTCGTCGCCGAGCGTCCAGCCAAGCCGCTCGGCGATGCCCTGCTCTACCGAGAGCTCGTCCGCCGCCGGATCGAGCCAGCGGCCCGCGGCGATCGCGTTGTGCGCCGGCAACTCATCCATGTACGAGAGATTGAACTCGCGCTCCATCAGCCGCCGGGCGCGTTCATCGGCATAGTCACCTTCGCTCGTTGGGCGACCATTTACGGCAACCACGCGCCCGCGCACCATCGGATAGAGCTCCGGGTCGCCGAGGCCGCGCGTATGAAGGAACGCCTTCATCGCCGCCACCTGGTCGGGCTGCACGCCGAGGAGGAACCGGTTCGGCGCATCCGGCGGCGCGGTGCGCCGCCAGGCGGCGATGAGATCGTTGCGCGTGAAGGTGAGGAGCAGCACCGCCGTCAGCCCGAGCGCGAGGCTTGCCACCTGCAGCGCGTTGCCGCGCGCATGGCGGCGCAGATTGGCAAGCCCGTAGCGGAGCGACCGATTGCGCACGCGCAAGCGACTGAGCATCGCCAGCGCCAGCCAGGCGACTGCATAGAACACGAGCACCGCGCCGGCGAAGCCGCCGACGACGTAGACACCGAGCTTGAGGTCGCCGGCTTGCCAGATGAGCAGCGCCGCCAGCGCCGCCAAGCCGAGCGCGTACGCGGCGAGCGCGCTGCGCTTGGGCGCGCCCGCCTCGCGGCGCATGACGCGCAGCGCCGGCACGTTCTTGAGCTGCAGCAGCGGCGGCAGCGCGAAGCTCAAGAGCAGCACCAGCCCGACGAGGAAGCCCTGCAGCGCGGGCCACGGCGTGGCGAGCGGCAGCTCGGCGCGGATCACCCGCGCGAGCGCCACGCCGACGCCCGCCTGCGCGACATAGCCGAGCGCCGCGCCGATCGCGCAGGCGATGACGCCGAGGAGGGCGAACTCGCCGGCGTAGAGCCGCACCAGCGCGCCTTGCGTCGCGCCGAGGCAACGCATCACCGCGCAGCCGTCCAGATGGCGCTCGACGTAGCGCCGCGTGCCGAGCGCGATGGCGACGCCGGCGAGCACCGCGGCGAGCAGCGCCGTCAGCGCGAGGAAGCGCTGCGCGCGCTCGATCGGCGCGCGCAGCTCGGGGCGACCGGACTCCAGCGTCTCGATGCGCTCGCCGCGTCCCAACTCGCCTTTCAGCGAACGCTCGAGCGCGCCCATCCGGTCCGGCTCGCCCGCGGCGTAGAGGTAGTACGAGATGCGGCTTCCCGGCTGCACCAGGCCGGTCGCCGGCACATCGGCGACGTTCATCATCAGGCGCGGCGCGAGGTTGAAGAAATTCGCACCGCGCTCGGGCTCGAGCGTCAGCACTGCGGCGACGCGCAGCTGCACGCTGCCCAATCGTATAGTGGCGCCCACCGGCGCATTGAGCGCGGTGATGAGGCGCTCTTCCAGCCACACCGTGCCGCGCGCCGGGCCGTGCGGCGTTTCCGCATCCGGCGCGCCGGGCGCGCTCGCAACGCGCAACCGGCCGCGCAGCGGATAGTTCTCGCTCACCGCCTTGACGCCGGCGAGCTGCGCGTCGCCGCCGGCAAGCGCCATGCTGACGAAGTTCATCGCTTCTGCTTCGCTGCCGGCGCGGCGCACGCGCTCGACGATCGCCGGGCTCCACGGATGGTCGGCGATCAGCACCACGTCGGCGCCGAGGAGTTGGTGCGCGTCGCGCGCCAGGCCCTGGCTGACGCGGTCGGCGAAGAAGCCGACGCTGGTAACGGCGGCGACCGCGATGACGAGCGCCGCAGCGAGGATGCCGAGCTCGCCGGCGCGCCAGTCCCGACGCAGCATGCGCCAGGCGCGCGTCACGCGAGGCGGCCGCCGATGAGGCGCACGATGCGCGTGCAGCGCGAGGCGAGCGCCTCGTCGTGCGTCACGAGGACGAGCGTCGTGCCTTGCTCGCGGTTCA
>VBCM01000022.1 GCA_005883675.1 Betaproteobacteria bacterium | reverse complement strand
CGTTCATCGACAATGTGCGCCGCGCGCGCTGGAATGGTGTGCTCGGCATCAACATCGGCAAAAACGCGGACACGCCCGCCGAGCGCGCGATCGACGATTACGAGCTCGGGCTGAAGCAGGTCTACCCGCACGCCTCTTACGTCACGATCAACATCTCGTCGCCCAACACCGTGGGGCTGCGCGACCTGCAGCAGGCCGACCAGCTCGAGCGGCTCCTCGCGCGGCTCACGCGGCTGCGCGAGCCGCTTGCCGACCGCTACAGCCGCCGCGTGCCGCTCGTGGTCAAAGTGGCGCCCGATCTGGAGCACGCGCAGATCCAGGCGATCGCGGACACCGTGCGCCGGCACGGCATCGACGGGCTCATCGCCACCAACACGTCGGTCTCACGCGAGGGCGTCGAGGGACTGCGCCACGCAGCCGAAGCCGGCGGCCTCTCCGGCGCGCCGCTCCGCGACCGCTCGACGGCCGTGCTGCGCGCATTTGCCGACGTCCTGAAAAGCGAGCTCTGCCTCATCGGCGCGGGCGGCATCATGTCCGGAGCCGACGCTGCGGCAAAATTCGAGGCCGGGGCGACGCTGGTCCAGCTCTATACAGGGCTCATCTACCGCGGGCCCGGGCTCATCGCTGAATGCGCATCGGCATACCGCGCGAGATAAAGGACGGCGAGTTCCGCGTCGCGCTCACGCCGCGCGGCGTCGCCGCGCTGCGCAACGTGGTGGTCGAGCCGGGCGCGGGACTGGGCGTGGGCTTCACCGACGCCGATTACGTCGCGGCCGGCGCGACGCTCGGCGACGCCTGGGCGTGCGACCTCGTCGTCAAGGTGAAGGAGCTGCAAGCGCCGGAATATGGCAAGCCGCGGCGCGGGCAAACGGTATTCGGCTTCCAGCACTTCGCGCCCGAGCCCGAGCTGCTGGAGGCGGCGCTCGCACGCGGCGCCACGTTCATCGCCTATGAGACCGTGGGCCAGCGCGACGCTCGGCTACCGATCCTCGCGCCGATGTCCGCCATCGCCGGGCGCCTGGCGGTGCAGGTCGGCGCGTGGTGCCTCCAAAAGCAGAACGGCGGCAGCGGCGTGCTGCTTTCCGGCCTCGCGGGCGTGCCGGCGGGCAAGATCGTGATCCTCGGCGCGGGCAAGGTGGGCTCGAACGCGCTCGCGGTGGCGCACGGGCTCGGCGCGCACACCACCGTGTTTGCGAAGAGCGAGCGCCGCTTCCCGGAGCTGCGCCGCCGCTTTCCCGCCGCCAAATACCGGGCCGGCCTGGATGCGGCGGTGCTCGCAGATGCCGATCTCATCATCGGCGGCGTCCTCACGCCGGGCCAGCTCTCGCCGAAGCTCATCAGTCGCAAGCTCCTCGGCGCCATGCGGCCGGGCTCGGCGCTCGTCGACGTTGGCATCGACCAGGGCGGCATCGCCGAAACCTCGCGGCCGACCTCGCACAGCGAGCCCATCTACATCGCCGAAGGCGTGGTGCACTACTGCGTCCCCAATATGCCGGCGGCATGCGCACGCACCGCAAGCCTGGCGCTCGAGCAAGCGGTGTTACCTTACGTGGAAATGCTGGCCCGCGGGGAAATGAACGACGACCTGCATACCGGAGTGCAAGTCACGCGCGGCAAAGTGGTGCACGAGCAGCTCGCGCGGGATACAGGAAAATGAGCGGGACGATGAAGCGCGTGCCGGTCGCCGTGGTGGATGAAGAGCGCTGCATCGGCTGCACACGCTGCATCGATGCCTGCCCGGTGGACGCGATCGTCGGCGCGCAAGGGTTTATGCATACGGTGGTGGAGCCGTGGTGCATCGGCTGCAAGCTCTGCGTGCCGCCCTGCCCGGTCGATTGCATCGACATGGTGGCGCGCCGCGGCGAGTGGACGACGGCGTTGCGCCGCGCGGCCGGCGCGCGCGGCACGCGCCGGCGCGAGCGGCTCGCGAAAGACGAAGTGCGCTCGCATGGCGCCGAGGAGCGAAAGCACATCCTCGCCGCGCTGCTCGGGCGTAAATGAATCCGCAGAAGCGCCGCCAGATCTACGAGCGCTTTCGTGCCGCGAACCCGAATCCGACGACCGAGCTCAAGTACCGCACGCCCTATGAGCTGCTGATCGCCGTGGTGCTCTCAGCCCAAGCGACCGACAAGTCAGTGAATAAGGCGACCGAAGTGCTCTTTCAGAAGTACGACACGCCGCAGAAGATCGTGAAGCTCGGCGTCGCGGGACTCGAGCAGTACGTCAAGACGATCGGCCTTTACCGCAACAAGGCGAAGAACGTGGTGGAGCTCTCGCGCATGCTGGTGGAGAAGC
Source organism: Betaproteobacteria bacterium (assembly GCA_005883675.1). Lineage (GTDB taxonomy): Bacteria > Pseudomonadota > Gammaproteobacteria > Burkholderiales > SG8-39 > SCGC-AG-212-J23. The sequence continues at coordinate 1,555 of VBCM01000022.1, read as the reverse complement.
ACGGGGGCGAGGTGCCGGCGAGCCGCGAAGCGCTGGAGGAACTGCCCGGCGTGGGACGGAAAACGGCCAACGTGGTGCTGAACACCGCGTTCGGCCAGCCGACCGTGGCAGTGGACACGCATATCTTCCGCGTCGCGAACCGCACCGGCATCGCGCCCGGCAAAGATCCGCGCGAGGTGGAGGAGCGGCTGGTGAAGTTCACGCCGGCCGAGTACCTGAAGGACGCGCATCACTGGCTCATCCTCCACGGCCGCTACATCTGCACCGCGAGGAAGCCGGGATGCCCCGAGTGCCTGATCCGCGACCTCTGCGAGTACCGCAAGAAGACCAAGGCCTGACATGTTCGATCCCTCGCGCGAGCAGGTCCGCGACACCTTCTTCAGCGCCTGGCGCAAGTACCGCGCCGGGGAGCCGCTCGCGGGCATCGAGACCATCGCGCTCGAGGTGATGCTCGCCCACCCGGAATACCACGCCCTGCTGGCCGATGCGGAGCGCTATCGCGACCAGGACTATGCGGACGAGCCCAATCCGTTCCTGCACATGAGCCTGCATGTCGCCCTGGAGGAACAGCTCTCCATCGACCAGCCGCCGGGCATCAGGGCTCGATTCGAGCAGCTCATCATGCGCACGGGCGAGCGGCACGAGGCGCTGCACGAGGCGATCGAGTGCCTCGCCGAGACGGTCTGGCGCGCGAGCCGCGACCATGCGCCCCCGGATGCGCAGGCCTACCTCGAGTGTCTCGAGCGGCGCGGGCGGCGCTGAACGGACTAGGGCGTTGCGGCGCGGGGCGTAAACCTCGGCTCGGCATCATGGCGCGACCGTACGGAAGATGGCGCCATGAGAATCCTGTCCCTCCTTACCGCGATGATCCTGGCGCTCGGCGCGCCGCTCGCCGCGGCCGCCGACCTCACCGAAACCGTGCTGCTCGTCGCGAAGCGCGAACTGCGCGACCGGCTCTACGGTTCGACGATCCTCGTCGCCAAGCCGATCGGCGACGCGCGCCACGTCGGCTTCATCGTCAACAAGCCGACCACCGTCACGCTCGGCAAGCTCTTCCCCAAGCACGCGCCTTCGCAGAAGGTCATCGATCCGGTCTATCTCGGCGGGCCGACCGGGCCGGAGGTGATCTTCGCCATGGTGAAGGACGCGAAGAATCCGGGCGGCCGCTCGCTGCAGCTCATGTCCGGGGTCTATCTCGCCTTCGACAGCGCCGTGGTCGACCGCATCATCGAGACGCAGCCACAGCAGGCGCGCTTCTTCGCGGGCATGGTGCTCTGGGCACCGAGCGAGCTCGACGAGGAAGTGCGGCGCGGCCTGTGGTACGTGCTCGATCCGCAGCCCGATCTTTTCCTGCGCAAGACGACCGACAGCCTGTGGGAAGAGCTCGTCGGCCGCTGCGAGCGCAAAGCCAACACCATCTAATTCCGATCCAGGGTCGTAATTCTTCGGACACGCGCAGCGCGCCACCGCCGAAGCTAATTACGACCCTGGATCGGAATTACCGCTGGTCGTGGAGCGAGGTGCGCGGCTGGCTCGAGAACCAGGCGGCGAGATC
>VBCM01000148.1 GCA_005883675.1 Betaproteobacteria bacterium | reverse complement strand
GGATATCGTTGATCAGGTCGAGCAGGCGCTGGCCGTTTCGCTCCGCGACCTCGGTTAGCTCGCCCACGTCCTTCGGCACCTCGCCGAGCACGCCCGCGTTGATGAGCTGTAGCGAGCCGATGATCGAGGTCAGGGGCGTGCGCAGTTCGTGTGAGAGGGTCGAGGTGAACTCCTTCTTCAGGCGCTCGGCCTCGAGCTGCGCGGTGATGTCGCGTCCCTGCGCGATCACCGAAATCAGCTGCCCCTCGCGGTTGACGAGCGGCGTGACGGTCCACTCGCATACCACGGTAAGCCCGTCGCGCCGCGGATTGCGTACCTTGAGCCCGGCGAGTGGCTCGCGGGTCGCCACCAGCTTGCGCCATTCGGCGTCGAATTCGCCCTGGTATTTCGCGACCACCAGCCGCGTCACCGGCTGGCCGATCAGCTCCGCCGCGGCATAGCCGAAGAGGAGCTCGCCGGCGTGGTTGATCTCCTGGATGATGCCCGCCGCGTCGAGCTCCAGCACGGCGATCGGCGAGCGCTCGAAGAAAAGCGCGAGCTTGCGGCCGCTCGCTTCGATCTGCCGGCGCGCCTCATCGAGCTCGACGAGCTGGCGTTGGTAGGCGTGGCGCAGCCGGTAGCCAGAGAGAAATACGCCGTTCAGCCGGAAGGCGATGGCCACGCTCACGGCGTAGAACAGCGGGATTAGCAGGGCGATCTCGGCGAAAAGCCGATTGCCGAAGGTCGCCAGCACGTACGTGATGGGCAGCGCGATCGCCGCCGCGTAAGCGGCGAAGATCGGCCAGGAGGCGGCATACATCGGTATGCCGCCGGAGATCACGCCGGCGAGCAGGAAGGCGAGGAACACCTGGCGCTCGTCGGCGTGCGACGGGAAGAACACCGCGCCCGCGAAGCCCCACACCGCGCCCGCAGCGAAGGCACCGATGCCGAGCCAGCGCAGCCACTGCCCGGTGTTCTCGTGCCGGCGTGCGTCGTTGCGATATCCGAGATACAGCAGCCCATGCAGCACGACGACGAGACCGACGAGGCTCCCCCAGAAGTAGACCAGCTCGATCAGGCGGCCCTCGTGCAGCTCCACCGCGGCAATCACGCCGATCACGACGGTGGCCGCCATGCCGAGCGGTAGCTGGCTATAGAGCTGCTCGACGCGGTCGGCGCGCACCAGCGCCGGGTCGGCTCGGCCGCGAATGTCCGCGGTGATGGCGGCCGCCACGCTACGCGCGGCGACTTCGCTGGCGCCGCTTGCGGCGCTCTCGATACCGTTGACGAGACTGCTCATTGGCGCAGGCGCGAGACCCCTGCGCGCAATTCTAAAGGCTTATCAGAACGTCTTGCCGTTGCGGATCACGCCGACGGCGACCCCTTCGATGGCGAGCGCTTCGCGCCGCAGATCGACTTCGATCGGCGCGAACTCCGGATTTTCCGCTTCGAGCGTCACCGCGTGGCCGCGGCGGCGCAGCCGCTTCACCGTCACTTCGTCTCCCAGGCGCGCGACGACGATCTGGCCGCTGCGCGCCTCTTGCGTGCGGTGCACGGCGAGCAGGTCGCCCTCCAGGATGCCGGCATCGCGCATTGACAGGCCGCGCACGCGCAGCAGATAGTCGGCGCGCGGCGTAAAGAGATTCGGATCGACCTGGTAGTGGCCCTGCAGGTTTTCCTCGGCGAGGATCGGTGCGCCTGCAGCGACCCGTCCCACGACCGGCAGCTCGAGCAGGCGGCCGGCGCGGCTGCCGGTGCGCGTATCGCGCACACGGATGCCACGCGAGGCGCCCGAGGAAATCTCGATCGCGCCCTTCTTCTCCAGCGCGCGCAGGTGCTGCTCGGCGGCGTTCACCGAGCGAAAGCCCATCCTCTGCGCGATTTCCGCCCGCGTCGGCGGATAGCCCGACACCTCGGTCAGCTCGCGCACGAGGCGCAGGATCTCGGCTTGGCGCTCGGTCAAAGCTTCCATGAACTGGCATTATATACAGTATCAGAGCCATTCGCGCTGGGCCGGCGCCTTGGGGACCTCGGCGATGAGCGAGGCATCGTCGTTCTCGGGCTTGCTCACCCGCGGGCTCACGCGGTAGGCGCTCATGCGTTCGGCCGGGTAAGGACGCACGAAACGCATGAGTTCATTCGCATCGCGCTGCGCCCGATCCAGCCAGGCGGCGTAGTCCTGCGGCGCGACGATCACCGGCATGCGGTCGTGGATCGGTCGCATCACCGGGTTTGGCTCCGTCGTGATCAACGATACGCTGCGCACGCCGCGCCAAAGCGCCGTGATGCCGGCGAGCGCGAAGAGCTCGGCGTCGAGCGGCCGTACGTACCAGGGATGCTTGCGGCCGCCGCGCGTCTGCCATTCGTAGAAGCCGCTCGCCGGCACGAGGCAGCGCCATTGCCGGAAGGCATCGCGAAACGCCGGGCGCTCGGCAAGCGACTCGCCGCGCGCGTTGGCGAGCTTGTTGCCGATGGCCGGGTCTTTCGCCCAGTGCGGAATCAGCCCCCAGCGATGCGCGCGCGCCACGCGCCGTCCTTCGCGATCCGCGCGCACGACGAGGATCTCGTTCCCGGGGCAGACGTTGTAGCTCGCCTTGAACTCGGGCGCTTCCTGCAGTCCGAATTGCAGCGCGACCACTTCGGGATTTGCATGGAGCGCGTAACGGCCGCACATGGCCGCAGCGTACAATGCATCCCGGATGATCATCCAGTCGCTGCTGGACACCGACCTGTACAAGTTCACCATGATGCAGGTCGTGCTGCATCACTTCCCGGGCGCGCAGGTCGAGTACAAGTTCAAGTGCCGCACCGAGGGCGTCGACTTCCGTCCTTACCTCGACGAGATCCGCGACGAGGTGATGGCGCTCTCGCGGCTTCGCTTTCGCGAGGACGAGCTCGACTACCTGCGCTCGCTGCGCTTCATGAAGTCGGACTTCGTTGACTTCCTGGCGCTCTTCCAGTTCAACGACAAGTACGTGCGCATCGGCCACGGCGAGCGCCCCGGCGAGATGGACATCACCATTCGCGGTCCCTGGCTGCACACGATCATGTACGAAATCCCCGTGCTCGCGCTCGTCTCCGAGATCTATTTCCGGCGCACGCAGCCGCGGCCCGACCTGCAGGAGGGCCGGCGGCGCCTGAAAGCGAAGATCGAGCTTGTGCGCACGGTCGAGCGCGAGCTCGATTTCCGCATCTCGGATTTCGGTACCCGCCGGCGCTTCTCCTGCGCCTGGCACGAGGAGGTGCTGCAGACGCTCAAGCGCGAAGTGCCGGAGTATTTCGCCGGCACTTCAAACGTGTGGTTCGCCATGCGCAACAACATGACGCCGCTCGGCACCATGGCGCACGAGTACATGCAGGCCTGCCAGGCGCTCGGGCCGCGGCTGCGCGACTCGCAGACCTTCGCCTTCGACAAGTGGGCGCAGGAGTACCGCGGCGACCTCGGCATCGCGGTCGCCGACACCTACGGCACGGACGCTTTCCTGCGCGACTTCGACATGTACTTCTGCAAGCTCTTTGACGGCGCGCGCCACGACTCGGGCGACCCGTTCGAGTGGGGCGAGAAGCTGATCGCCCACTACCGCCGCAACCGCGTCGACCCGCGCACCAAGCAGCTCATCTTCTCCGACCAGCTTTCGTTCCCGCTCGCCATCGCCATCGCCCGGCGCTTCCACGGCCGCGCCATCACCGCCTTCGGCATCGGCACGAACCTCACCAACGACCTAGGCTACGAGCCGATCAACATCGTCATCAAGATGACCGAGTGCAACGGCCAGCCGGTGGCCAAGGTCTCCGATTCACCCGGCAAGACGGTGAGCAAGGACGCGGGCTACCTGCGTTATCTTCGCCAGGTGTTCGGCCTCGAGCCGGCCGAGAAAATCTGACTCCTGTTTCCCGCACCGCGGCCGCGGTGCTCGCCGCCTGCTTCGCCCTCAACATGTTCGGGCGCGGGCTCGGCGACACCTACGTGGTGTTCGTCCTGCCGCTCGAGCGCGACTACGGCTGGACGCGCTCGCAGCTCACCAGCGTCTATTCGATCTACCTCTTGATGCACGGCTTCACCTCGCCGCTCGTGGGCATGATCTTCGACCGGCTGGGGCCGCGCTGGGTATACACCACGGGGCTCGCGTGCATGTGCGGCGCGTTCTTTCTCGCCGCCGGGCTCTCCAACCTGTGGCAGTTCTACCTCTTCGTCGGCGGGATGGTCGGCATCGGCGTGAGCCTCACCGGCATGGTACCCGGCTCGGCGCTGATTGCGCGCTGGTACCGCGAGCGGCTCTCCACCGCGATCGGCATCGCGTTCTCGGCCGCGGGTGTCGGCACCATCATCTTCGTGCCGCTCACGCAGCATCTGGTCGGCGAATACGGCTGGCGCCTTGCCTACCGCGTGCTCGGAGGCGCGCTGCTCGCGATGGTGCCGATCGTCGCGTTCCTCGTGCCATGGAAGCGCTTCTATGCCGGCCATCCGGAACGAGTGCAGTCCGCCCGGGTGGGCGGCCGCGCCGAGGGCTGGACGCTGCGCACGGCGACGCGCACGCCGCTCTACTGGGGACTGTGCCAGGTGTTCTTCTTTACGGCGAGCGCCATGTTCACCGTCATCGTCCAGCTCGTCGCTTTCTTCGTCGACGTCGGCTTCTCACCCATCACGGCGGCGAGCGCCTTCGGCGCGCTCGGCCTCATGTCGGCGTTGAGCGTGATGGGCAGCGGCTTCACCTCGGATCGCTTCGGCTACCGGCAGACCATCACCGCGACTTTCATCGGCACGGCGACCGGCATGGCGCTGCTCCTCGTCCTCACGTACCTGCCGTCACGCCTATTGCTGGTCCTCTTCGTGCCGATCTTCGGCTTATGCATGGGGGTGCGCGGCCCGATTGTCTCCTCGATCTCGACCCGCTACTTCGCCGGGCCGAACGTGGCGACCATTTACGGCACGATCTACGCCTCGAACGCCATCGGCGCGGCCTTCGGCTCGCTGATAGGCGGGCTGCTCCACGACCTCACCGGTGGCTATCGCGCCGGGCTCGCGGTCGCGCTCGTCTGCGTGCTGATCGCCTCGACGCCGTTCTGGACGGTGCCCGCGCTCAAGAATTTCCGCTGATACGCCGCATGCGCCGCTCGCGCTCTGCGAGCGTGCAGCCGCGCAGGTCGGCTGCGCCGTGCTCGGTGACGAAAATGCCCGCTTCGCTGCGCGGCACGGAGACCGGCCCGGACAGGCGCTCCACCACGCGCGCTGCAGGCAGCGCGATGATGGAGAGGCCCCCCGGCGATTGGTTGGCGGCGCGGATGAAGTCGAGCGCGCCGCCGACCGCGCCGACGTAACTGCCCCGCGCCACTTCGCCGTTCACCTGCCCGGTGAGGTCCACCTCAACCGCCGAGTTGATGGCGACGAACCGCTCGATACGTCCGAGCGTCGCCGCGCCGTGCGTCACATCCGAGGAGGCGAGCGTCACTGCCGGGTTTTCGCGCGCCCAGTCAAAGAGCGCCCGTGTGCCCATGAGCGCGCCGCCGACGCAGCGCGTCACCTGCAGCAGACGCACGTTCTCGCAGATCACACCGGAGTGGTAATCCAGCCTGCGCCCGGCAAGCGCGCCGAGGATGGCATTGGGCAATGCGCCGATGCCGCACTCGACGGTCGCTCCCTCCCGCACCCATGGCGCCGCCTGCTGCGCAATGCGGCTTTCGAGCTCGCTCGGTGCGCCGTAAGGCAGTTCGACCGGTGCGCGCGAGGTTTCGACCAGCAGGTCGAAGTCCTTGCGCCGCAAGAGCGGTTGCGTATAGGTCCATGGCACCTGGTCGTTTACTTCGGCGATCACCGCGCGCGCCATCTCGAGTGCCGGCGCGAGGTATTCGACGCCGAGGGCGAGGCTGTACTCGCCGCGCGCATTGGGCGCGCTCACCTGCAGCATCACCACGTCGCATGGCAAGTGGCCGCTGCGGACGAGCGCCCCGAGCTGCGAATACGGTGCCGGCACGATGTCGAGCACGCCCGACTCGGCGAGGGCGCGGTTCGCTCCCGTGCCGCAATAGGAGCTAAAGCGCAGGTGGTCGGCGTGCTCGGGCTGCAGCAGGCCGGAATAGCTCGAGCCAAGAAAGATCCGGCAGCCGGATAGGGCGGCGCGCTTCGCGATCAGCGCCTCCACCAGCGTTTGCGGCTCGGCGCAGGCCTGGCCCCAGATCAACGCATCGCCCGGACAGATGACGCTCAGGTCCATGGCTCAGCGGTCGAGCTCCTGGTCCTCGTACGACGCGGGATCGGAGATCGGCTCGATGTGGGTAAAGATCGCGGCGTTCGGCACCATGGCGCGCATGCGCGCCTCGATCTCTTCCGAGAGCCGATGCGCCTGCGCCACCGTCCAGGCGTCCGGCACGAGCAGGTGGAACGACACGAAGCGCCGCGCTCCCGCCTGGCGGGTACGCAGGGCATGGAACGACACGCCGTAGCGGCGCGAATATTCGTCGATCAGCTTCGTCACCTCGGCCTGGTCCTGCGCCGAGATCGCCGGGTCGAGGAGCCCGCGCACCGAGCGGCGCACGAGCCCGAAGCCCGTCCATAGAATGTGCGCCGATACGGCGAGCGCGATCAGCGCGTCGAGCCGCAGCCAGCCGGTGATGTAGACGAGCGCCACGCCCGCGATCACGGCGGCCGAGGTCCACACGTCGGTCATCAGGTGGCGGCCGTCCGCCTCGAGCGTGATGCTGTGGTGCTCGCGCCCCACCCGCAGCAGCACGATCGCCACGCCGTAGTTGATCGCGGAAGCGAGCACGGTGAGCGTCAGCCCCTCGAACGGCATGTCGAGCGCGCGCGGGTTGATAAGGCGCGGTAGCGCCGCCCAGACGATACCCGCCGCCGCGATCACGATGAGCGCGCCCTCGATGCCGGCGGAGAAGTATTCGGCCTTGGAGAGGCCGTACGGATAGTTCTCGTCCGGCGGCGAGGCGGCAAGCCGCAGCATCGACAGGACGAGGAGGGCAGCCGCCAGATTGATGAGCGACTCGAGCGCATCGGAGAGCAGCCCGACCGAGTCGGTGAGCCGCCACGCCAGCGCCTTCAGGCTGATCGTGGCGACGGCGGCGGCTACTGATAGCCAGGCGTAGCGTTCAAGCCGCATAGTCGCGATACAGGCGCATGAGCTGGCCCGCCTGAGCCGGCGGCACGCCCGAGGGCGCCGACCACGCGAATTCGACCAGCACGATATGCGCGGGCTTGCCTGCCTGCGCGACGAAGCGACGGGCCTGCAAGGCGCCGGTGATGCGGGGGACTTCGAGTTCGGCGTCGCCGCCGATGAGAAACAGCGCTTTCGCGAGCGGATGCGAGTCCGCCGCTCCCGGATCGACCTGCTCGCAAGCCCAGCGCCTGAAAAGCACCGTTCGGCCGAGGCAGCGGCGCGTCCAAGCTGTGGCGTTGGCGAAGCGTGTCAGGTACTCGGGCGACTGGAGAACGCCCGGCGAATCCAGCTCGTAGGTAGCGAGATACTTGCCTTCACCCGGTGCGCAGGCCGCGACCCAGCGCCGCGCCGAGCGAAAGCCCGGGATCGCGAGCCGCTCGGGCAGGTGCTCGGTGTCGTACCAGGCGTTGAATTCCTCTTCCATCGCGCCCGGCGGCTCGGTCATGGTGAGCAGCAGTCCGCGGTTCGTCATGCCGGGCGCACCGTCCCTCTCTCGATCACGTAGGCGCGATCCGCAAGCCGCGCCGCGAATTGCGCATTTTGCTCGCAGACGAGCACGCTCACCCCGGCGCGCTTGAGCTCGGCAAGCGCCGCCGCCATCTGGCGCACGACAAGCGGCGCGAGACCCTCGGAGGGCTCATCAAGCAGCACCGCACGCGGATTGCCCATCAGCGTGCGGGCGATGGCGAGCATCTTTTGCTCGCCGCCGGACATGCGCGCGCCAGGGCGCTCCTTCATTGCAGCGAGCGGCGCGAAGAGCGCGAAGACGCGCGCCTCGTCCCAGGCGGGCAGCCCGGGGCGCGGCGCCCGGCGTCCCACCTGCAGGTTCTCCGCCACCGTGAGCGCTGTGAATATGCGTCGGTCCTCGGGCACGTAGCCGAGGCCGAGCCGCGCGATCTCGAAGGCCTCGAGCCGCCCGAGCGGCGTGGCGCCGAAGCGCAGGTCGCCCTCGCGCGCGATGAGACCCATGATGGCCTTGAGGGTAGTCGATTTCCCGGCGCCGTTGCGCCCGGTGAGCATGACCACTTCACCGGCGCCGAGCTCGAGCTCCACGTCGAAGAGCACGCGCGCTCGGCCGTAGCCCGCGCTCAGGCCGCGCACCTCAAGGAGCGCCAAGGTACAGCTCCTGGACGCGCGCATCGACGCGCACGACTTCCGGCGCGCCCACTGCGATCAGCTCTCCGGCGTGCAACACGAGCACGCGATCGGCGTGGCCGAAGACGATCTCCATGTCGTGCTCCGTGAAAAGCACGGCGATGCCGTCGGTCTTCGCCAGCGCGCGGGCGAGCGCGATCAGCGCGCCGCGCTCTTCCGACGCCATGCCGGCCGTAGGCTCATCCATCAGCAGGAGGCGCGGGCGATTGGCGAGCGCGATGGCGAGCTCCACGCGCTTCAGGTCGCCATAGGCGAGGAGGGCGCAGGGCCGCGCCGCCTGCTCGAGCATGCCCACGCGCTCGAGCAGTGCATCCGCTTCTGCGGCATAGAGCCGCGGGAAAGCCGCGAACGGTGCATACAGCCGCCGCTCGCGCGACACGAGCGCCATCTGCACGTTCTCGCGCACGCTCATCGAGCCGAATGTGGCGGTGATCTGGAAGGTGCGGCCCACGCCCAGGCGCCAGATATCGCGCGGCGCCCGCCCGACGAGGCTCCGGCCATCCAGCGTGATGTCGCCGGCGTCGGGCGCGAGCTGGCCGTTGAGAAGATTGAAGCACGTCGTCTTGCCGGCGCCGTTTGGCCCGATGATGGCGACGAGCTCGCCCGTGGAGACGCTGAACGAGACGCCGCGCAGCGCCTGCACGCCGCCGTAGCTCTTGGTGAGTCCCTGGACCACGAGCGCCGTCACCGGGCAAAGCGCTCCTTGAGATAGCCGGCGAGGCCGCGTGGAAAGACCAGCACCAGCGCGAGCACCACGGCCCCGATCGCGGCGCGCCAGTATTCGACCTCGCGCGCAAGCTCATCCTGCAGCCAGACGAAGAGCACAGCGCCCCACGCCGGGCCAGTCAGCGTCTGCACGCCGCCAAGCAGCACCATGACGAGCGCATCGACCGAGCGCGGCACTGACAGCGTCTCGGGCGAAATCGAGCCCTTCGAGAACGCATAGAGCGCGCCCGCGATGCCGGCGAACGTGCCGGCGATGGCAAAGCCGATCCACTGCACGCGCCGCACGTCGATGCCGATGGCATCGGCGCGCAGTGGCGCATCTCGCCCAGCCCGCAGCGTGTAGCCGAGCGGCGCCCCCAGTGCACGCCACAACAGCGCGATGCCGATGCCGCATACGAGGAGCGCGAGATAGTAATAGGCGCTCTTCGATGCGAGCCATGGCGCGGGCCACACGCCGATCAGGCCGTTCGAGCCGCCGGTGACGCTGTCCCACTGGAACGCGATCGACCAGACGATCTGCGCGAAGGCGAGGGTAAGCATGGCGAGATAGACGCCGGCGAGGCGCACGGCGAACCAGCCGCACAGGGCGGCGCCGCCCAGCGCGAGTAACGGCGCGAGCGCGAGCGCCGCTTCCGTCGGCGCGTGTGCTCGCAAGAGCAGGAGCGCCGCGCCGTACGCACCGAGGCCCAAGTACGCGGCATGGCCGAACGAGGCGAGTCCGCCCGGGCCCATGATGAAATGCAGGCTCACCGCGAAAAGCGCGAACACCAAGATGTCGGTGGCGAGCACGAGCGTGTATTCGTCACCCGCCAGCGGCAGGCCGGCGAGCAGCGCGGCGAGGCAAGCGAGCGCGAGCGCCGCCTTGCGATCGATGCGCCCGAGCGGCGGTTCGACCGCGGCTGCGCCGCGGGGCGCGGGCAGCGGCTTGCCGAGCAAGCCCCACGGCCGCAGCACCAGCACGACCGCCATGACGATGAACTCGACCGCGAGCGTGATCTCCGAGTAGCCGTAGCCGATGCAGAAGGCCTTCACCTCGCCGATGACGAGCGCGGCGAGGAAAGCGCCGGGGACCGACCCCAGGCCGCCTACCACCACAACCACGAAGGCGTCGGAGATCGCCGCCAAGTCCACGGCAAGGCTGGCGGGCTCGCGCGGCACGGCGAGCGCGCCACCGGCGCCGGCGAGTAGCGCCCCGAGCCCGAAGATGCCGGTGAAGAGCCAGCGCTGGTTGACGCCGAGCGCCGCGGCCATTTCGCGATCCTCGGTCGCGGCGCGCACCAGCGTGCCCCAGCGCGTGCGCGTAAGGAGCGCATGCAGCAGCACGAACACGAGCGGTCCGAGCGCGATGAGCAGCAAGTCGTAGCGGGGAAACGCCGCTCCGGCGATGAATACGGCATCGCCGAAGCCCGGTGCTCGGGGCCCGAGCATGTCTTGCGGCCCCCACGCCCACAACGCGAAATCGCGCACGATGAGCACGAGCGCGAAGGTCGCGAGCAGTTGCAAGAGCTCCGGCGCCTGGTACAGGCGCCGCAGCACGCCGATCTCGACCAAGGCACCGGTCGCGGCGACGATGAGGGCGGCGAGCAGCACGGCCGCCCAGAATCCGGTGGCCGGCGCGAGCCACACGGCGACGTACATGCCGAGCATGTAGAGCGAGCCGTGGGCGAAGTTGACGATGCGGCTCACGCCGAAGATGAGCGAGAGGCCCGCGGCGACGAGGAAAAGCGAATTGGCGCCGGCGAGGCCGTTCAGGAATTGCAGCAGGAGCGCCGAGCCGCTCACGGGCTCGCGCGCTCAGGGCGCCTTGCGCAGGGCGCGGGCCTCCTGGTCGGGCGGCTGGTACTTCGCGCCGTCGGCGTAGTACCAATTGACCATCACGCCTTTGCCGCCTTTCTTCGCGAGCTGGCCAACGTAGGCGCCCATGGTGGACTGATGATCGATCGGCCGCCAGGTGATCGGGCCGAAGGGCGATTGCATCTGCAGGCCCTTCAGCGCCTCGACGAGCTTCTCGCTGTCCGCCGATTTGGCCTTTGTGATGGCGTTCGCCGCCGCATGAACCGCGGTGTAGCCGACCACCGAGCCCTGGCGCGGATAGTCCTGCCAGCGCTTCTGGTACGCGTCGCGAAAGCGCCGGTGCTCGGGGGTGTCGATCGCGCTCCACGGGTAACCGGTCACCCACCACCCCTCCGGTGTCTCGTCCTGCAGCGGGTCGAGATACTCCGGCTCGCCGCCCAACAGGTTGAACACCGCCAGGTTGCGGAAAAGGCCGCGCGTATTGCCCTCGCGGACGAACTTCTGCAGGTCGGCGGCGAAGAGCGAACTGAAGATCGCATCGGGCTTTGCTTGCGCGAGCGCCTGCACCACGGCGCCCGCGTCGATCTTGCCGAGCGGCGCCGCCTGCTCGGCGACGAATTGCACGCCGGGCTGCGCCTTTGCGAGCAGCTTCTTGAAGGAGGCGGTCGCCGACTGGCCGTACTCGTAGCTCGGATACACGATCGCCCAGCGCTTCCTGCCGAGCTTGGCCGCCTGCCCGATGAGCATCGCGGTCTGCATATAAGTGGAAGGGCGCAGGCGGAAGGTGTAGCGGTTGCCGTCTTCCCAGACCAGCTTGTCGGTGAGCGGCTCCGAGGCGAGGAACAGCACCTTGCGCTGGTTCGCGAGATTGGCCACCGCCAGCCCGACGTTGGAGGCGAACGTGCCCATGAGGAGATTGACCTTCTCGCGCGCCAGGAGCTCCTCGGCAACCCGCACCGCGTCGCCCGGCGTGCCGCCGTCGTCGCGCACGACGAGCTCGAGCTTTCTGCCCGCCACGCCGCCCGCCGCGTTGATCTCCTCCAGGGCGAGCTGCATGCCCTTGCGGTAGGGCTCGAGAAACGCGGGAAATACCTTGTAGCTGTTGAGCTCGCCGATCTTCACCGTCTGCGCGGCGGCGCCGCCGGCGAGCAACACACCCGACAGGAAAACGAGCAGTCTCATTTCTTGCCCTCCACCTTGGCGCCGCGGTCGGGACGGATCTTGTCCGTGCCGCCGGGAAAGGCGCGCCAGAACTCCTTGCGTACGAGGCTCACGAGGGTCGCGCTCTTATTGAGGCCGTGATAGCGCGCGACGACCTCCAGCATTTCGAGGTCGCGCGGCGTCGCGGAAAAGGTGCTGATCCTCGCCTTGCCTTTCGGCATATACAAATCTTATATAAAACTTGTATATCGGGTCAAGCGGCTTCGCGTTCCGCCGGGGGCGGCAGCTGCTTGAGGCAGCGGTCGATCCACAGCGCGGTGAGCTTCTCCTGCACGCCGTTCTGCGCCAGGCGCTGGGAGAGCGCCTCGAAGTCGACCTGGTCGAGCGGCTGGTCCTGGTTGAAGCAGGAGAAGACGTAGGTCGTCTTGCCCGTGGCGGGATCGACGTGCGGCTGCAGGCACTGCGCGCAGATCTCCTTCATCATGCATTGCATCGGGCTGTTGATCGAGCCGATGGCGAGGTGATCGCGCTTGAGATAGGGACCGAGCACGCCATGCCGCGCGGCGGCGACCGCCGCCATCATGCGGTCGGAGCCGATGGCGATGATGCGGTCGGCGGCTCCGAAGGCGAGGGGCTGGGCGCCGAGCGCGCCGCTCGCGTAAGCCTGCATCGCCTGGACGATGTTGCCGACGAATGCGCGGTCCTGGGGCCGCCGCGGCGCGAAGCCCGGCGGCTCGTCGCAGCACCAGACCACGACATCGGAAGCGGCCTCGATGTCCTCTACACGGTAGCGATCGCCGACGTGCCGGTAGCCGGCGAAGTAAATGACCTTGGAGCCCGCGGAGCGCAGCGCGCGGCCGATGGAGAAAAGCACTGCGTTGCCGA
>VBCM01000021.1 GCA_005883675.1 Betaproteobacteria bacterium | reverse complement strand
TGGTGCTGCTCTTCATGATCTTCGTGCTCTCATCGTTCCTCGACAACATCGCCGCGGCGCTCATCGGCGGCACGATCGCGCGCACCGTGTTCCGGGGAAAGGTGCACATCGGCTATCTCGCGGCGATCGTCGCGGCCTCGAACGCCGGCGGCTCGGGCAGCGTGGTGGGCGACACCACGACCACCATGATGTGGATCGACGGTGTCGATCCGCTCGATGTGCTCGAAGCATTCGTCGCCGCCGGCGCGGCGATGTTCGTCTTCGGCATACCGGCGGCGCTGCAGCAGCAGCGCTACTCGCCGATCAGCGCCGATCCGGCGCCGGGCATCCGCGTCGACTGGCCGCGCGTCGCGATCGTCGCGCTGATCCTGATCGCGGCGATCATCGCCAACGTGCTCGTCAACGTGAAGTATGCAGAGCTCTCCGATCGCTTCCCTTTCATCGGCGCGGCGGTATGGGTGGCGCTCGCGGTTACCGCGCCCTGGCGGCGCCCGCAATGGTCGCTCTTGCCGAGCGCCTTCAGGGGCAGCATCTTTCTCCTCTCGTTGATCCTCTGTGCCTCGCTCATGCCGGTGGAGAAGCTGCCCGCCGCCGCGTGGCCGACGGCGCTTGGCCTGGGCTTCGTCTCGGCGGTGTTCGACAACATCCCGCTTACCGCGCTCGCGCTGAAGCAGGGCGGCTACGACTGGGGGTATCTCGCCTACGCGGTGGGCTTCGGCGGCTCGATGATCTGGTTCGGTTCCTCCGCCGGCGTCGCGCTCTGCAGCATGTACCCGCAGGGCCGCTCGGTCGGACTCTGGCTCAAGCACGGCTGGCACGTCGCCCTCGCGTACGTGATCGGCTTCTTCCTGATGTACGCGATCATCGGCTGGCACCCGAATGCGCCGCACAAGGCGCCACCCGCGGCGCAAACACAAGAGCGCTCGCCTTATTCCCCATCTTGAGATCGCCTTGCCGCTCTCGAAAAGCCGAGAGTAGAATCGCTCGCCCCTTCGCGCGTAAATTCAAAAGCCAGAGAGAGGAGAGATTTCCATGAGCGATCAGCAGACGCAAACGACGCCCGCGCGCCGCAAGTTCCTGACGGGGGCGACCGCCGCCGCCACGGGCGCGGCGCTGGGCTTCCCCGCAATTGTGAAGGCGCAGGGTCCGACCAGCTTTCGCTGGCAGAGCACCTGGCCGTCGAAGGACATCTTCCACGAGTACGCCCTCGACTACGCGAAGAAAGTGAACGACATGACGGGCGGGGAGCTCAAGATCGAAGTGCTGCCCGCGGGCGCCGTGGTGCCGGCCTTCGGCCTGCTCGACGCCGTCACCAAGGGCACGCTCGACGGCGGTCACGGCGTGCTCGTCTACCACTACGGCAAGCAGAACGCGCTCGCGCTTTGGGGCTCGGGTCCGGCCTACGGCATGGACGCGAACCAGCTCCTCGCCTGGCACCGCTACGGCGGCGGAAGAGAGCTCCTGCAGAAGCTCTACGCCTCGATCGGCGCCAACGTGGTTTCGTTCCCCTACGGCCCGATGTGGACCCAGCCGCTCGGCTGGTTCAAGAAGCCGATCACCAAGGTCGACGACTTCAAGGGCATGAAGTACCGCACCGTCGGCATCTCGATCGATGTGTTCACCGGCATGGGCGCCGCGGTGAACGCGCTGCCCGGCGGCGAGATCGTGCCGGCGATCGACCGCGGGCTGCTGGATGGCGCGGAGTTCAACAACCAGACTTCCGACCGCCTCCTCGGATTCCCGGACGTCTCCAAGGTGTGCATGCTGCAGAGCTACCACCAGAACGCCGAGCAGTTCGAGATCACCTTCAACAAGACCAAGTACGACGCGCTGCCCGACAAGATCAAATCGATCATCGCCCACGCGGTCGATGCGGCTTCGGCCGACCTCGTGTGGAAGTCGATCGACCGCTACTCGAAGGACTATCTCGAGATGCAGGCCAAGGACAAGGTGCGCTTCTATAGGACGCCCGATGCGATCCTGCGCGCGCAGCTCGACGCCTACGACAAGGCGGTCGACAAAAGGAAGGACAACCCGTTGTTCGTCGAGATCGCCGAGTCGCAGAAGCGCTTCGCGGAGCGCGTGGTGAAGTGGGACCTCGACACCAACGTGCGCCGCGAGATGGCCTACAACCACTACTTCGGCAAGGGCGCGAAGCCCGCCGCGAAGAAGGCCTGATCGGCGTTACCTAGCCCAGGAGCCATCCGGCGCAAGCCGGGTGGCTTTTTCTTATGCAAAGAGCGCTGCTCTTCATCGACAAGGTAAGCACCTTCGTGGGCCGGGCCTTTTCCTGGCTCATCGTGGCCCTCACGCTCTTCATTTCCTGGGAGGTATTCTCCCGCTACGCGCTCGACGCGCCGCACGCCTGGGCGTTCGACGCGATGATCATGATGTACGGCACGCTCTTCATGATGGCCGGGGCGTACACGCTGTCGCAGAACGGACATGTGCGCGGCGACGTCCTCTACGGCTTTTTCCGTCCGCGCACGCAAGCGACGATCGATCTCATCCTCTACGTCGTCTTCTTCATCCCCGGCGTAATCGCGCTCACCTACGCCGGCTATTACTATGCCGCCGACTCGTGGCACATCAACGAGCACTCGAACATCACTTCCGAAGGCCCGCCCATCTATCCGTTCAAGACGGTGATCCCGCTCGCCGGCGCGTTCATCCTCGTCCAGGGCATCGTGGAGATCGCGCGCTGCATCATCTGCCTGAAGAACGGCGACTGGCCTTCGCGCGAAGCCGACGTGGTTGAAGTTGACGTCGACAAGCTGAAAGAAATGGTGCACGTGACGGACGCAGACATCCAGAGCGCCGATCCGTACGCCGCCGGCAAAGGCGAAGCGCGATGAAGCTGCGCAAGGAGCTCTGGTTCGGCTTTTCGCTGATGGCGATCATCATCGTGAGCATCCTCTGGTTCACGCCATGGGGCCACCTCGCCAACGGCCACTTGGGCCTCATCATGCTTGCGCTGATCGTCGTCGCCATCATGCTCGGCTACCCGACGGCGTTCACGCTCATGGGACTGGGCGTGTTCTTCGCCTGGCTCGCGTATCGCTCGGTGAATCCCGACATTGCGATGGGCCAGACGCTCGACCTGATGGTGCAGCGCTCATACGGCGTGATGTCGAACGACGTGCTGATCGCCGTGCCGCTCTTCGTCTTCATGGGTTACCTCGTCGAGCGCGCGGCGCTCATCGACCGGCTATTCAAGAGTTTGCACCTCGCCACCGCGCGCGTGCCCGGGTCGCTCGCCGTGGCCACGGTCGTGACCTGCGCCATCTTTGCGACCGCGACCGGCATCGTCGGCGCCGTGGTGACGCTGATGGGCCTGCTCGCCTTCCCCGCGATGCTCAAGGCGGGCTACAACATCCAGGTGTCCGCCGGTGCCGTGACCGCCGGCGGCTGCCTCGGCATATTGATTCCCCCATCGGTGCTACTCATCGTTTACGGCGCCACCGCCGGCGTCTCGGTGGTGCAGCTCTACGCCGGCGCATTCTTGCCCGGCTTCATGCTCGCCGGCCTCTACCTCGGCTACATCATCGTTCTCGCCAAGTGGCGGCCACGGCTCATGCCGCCGCTGGCGGAGAGCGAGCGCCACGTGCCGCTGCCTTTGTTCGCCGAGCGGCTGCGCACCACAAGCCGCAATGCGCTCGTCGGCCTGTGGCGCGCAGTGGCGGGGAATGCGCAGGGCGTGGACAAGCGTACGGTGATCGCACAGTTCTTCGTGTCGCTGCTGCCGGCCCTCTTCATCGCGGCGCTGCTCCTCGTTACCTATCAGATGGCGACCGCGCCGGAAGTACAGGCGAGTACCGCCGGTCTGCAGGAGGCGGGCAGCGCCGGCACGATCAGCGAAAGCGAGTCGGGCA
>VBCM01000147.1:20759-35529 GCA_005883675.1 Betaproteobacteria bacterium | reverse complement strand
TCGCCCAGATTCAGCGGATTGGCGGTCGCCGCGGGCGCCGTCTCGGTCAGCCCGTAGCCCTCGATGAGCGTCGTGCCGGTGACCTGCTTCCAGCGGTCGGCCACCATCTTCTGCACCGCCATGCCACCGCCGAGCGCAAAGCGCAGGTGCGAGAAGTCGAGCTTTGCGAAGTCCGGATTGTTGAGCAGCGCATTGAAGAGCGTGTTCACGCCGCTGATCATGGTGAACTTGGATTTGCCGAGCTCCTTGACGAAGCCGGGGATGTCGCGCGGATTGGTGATCAGGATGTTCTCGCCGCCAACCACCATCATGTTTAGGCAGTTCACGGTGAGCGAAAAGATGTGGTAGAGCGGCAGCGCGGTGATGATCACCGGCCGCTCGCCCTCCATCGCGGGCTGCAGCCACGCCTTGTACTGCAGCAGCGCGGCGATCACGTTGCGGTGCAGGAGCATGGCGCCCTTCGAGACGCCGGTCGTGCCGCCGGTGTACTGCAAAAAGGCGATGTCGTCGTGGCCGAGCACGGCAGTCACGAGCTGCGCACGCGCGCCTTCGGCGAGCGCCTGCTTGAAGCTGATCGCGCCAGGCACGTCGTAGGGCGGGACCATTTTCTTCACGCGGCGCACCACCAGATTCACCACCAGACCCTTCAGGCCGAGCAACTCGCCGAGCGACGTGACGACGACGTGCTTGAGCGGCGTGCGCGAGCGCACCTGCTCGAGCACGGCAGCGAAGTTCTCGAGTATCACGATGGCCTCGGCGCCGGCGTCGTTCAGCTGATGCTCGAGCTCGCGCGCCGTGTAGAGCGGATTGACGTTGACGACCACGCAACCGGCGCGCAGCGTGCCGAACATCGCGATCGGATATTGCAGGCAGTTCGGCATCATGATGGCGACGCGCGCGCCCTTGGCGAGGCCCTTTGCCTGCAGCCAGGCGCCGAAGTCGCGCGCCCGGCGATCGAGCTCGGTAAAGCGGATCGTTTTCCCCATATTGGTGAAGGCGGGGCGATCGCCGAACTCGCGGATGCTCTTCTCGAAGAGCTCGACGAGCGACCCGTATTCGCGCGGCTCGATTTCGGCCGGCACCCCGGGTGGATAACTCTTAAGCCAGATGCGCTCCATCTCTCCCCCTAGGCGGGCGCCTATGTGCTGCGATTCTAGCCACGATCGGCGCGGCGAGACATCCCGCGCCTATGGCAGCGTAGGCCGCGATCCAGGCCGACCGCGAGGCTGCGCCGCCGGCGAGGTCGAGGGCCGCGCCAAACACGACCGGGCCCGCCAGGCCGCCAGCAAAGCCGGTGAGCGAATAAAGACCCATCGCCGCGCCGCGCAGCTCGGTCGGGGCGGCCGCGACGAGGCCCGCCGTCAGGGTACCCGACTCCGCCATGACGAGCATCGAATACACGACGAGCAGTGAGAGCACCAACGGCCATGGTGAAGCTGGCGCAGCGCCAAGCAGCATGCCGCACGTACCCGAAGCCGCCATCACGAGCAGGATCCAGCGCCGGCGGCCGATGCGAAGCGCGACCTCGTTGCCAACGATTGAAGCGGGCACCGCAAGCAGGTTGACGACCGCGGCGATGGCGGCAGCAGGCCGTGGAAACGTGTCAACGGCCTGCAGGCTCGCCGCGTAAGCGAGATACGCCACCATCCAGGCGCGCGAGCCGAAGAGCTCGAGGCAATGCACCGCATAGCCAAGCGTGTAGCCGGCGCTCCCCCGGTTGCGCAACACCTGCTGCCATGCGCGCAGCGGGAACAACGTCTGCAGCGACAGCCGCTCGCCGCCCCGTGCCGGCAGCGGCGCGATGAGAAGCACGACCATCGCGCCCGCGACGAGCGGGCCGAACGCGCTCACGAGGAACGCGGCCCGCCAACCATATGCCGGCGCAATGAAGCCCGCCATGGCGAGCGAGAGTGCCGTGCCGATGCCGAAGAACGACGTGTAGAACGCGACGTAGCGGCTTTGCGCCGGGCCGCCGATGCGATCCGAGAGCAGGCGCAGCCCGGGCATGTACGTCGCGGCGATGCCGATGCCGAGAAGCACCTGGAAGAGCAAAGCGCTGCCGAAGCCGTTGGCGATGAAGCCGAAGCCCGCGCCGCCTGCTGCGCTGAGCACGGCGCCCGCGAGGTAGACCTTGCGCGCATCGACGCGGTCGGTGAGTGAAGTCCAGAGCGACACCGTGCCGATATAGCCGGCGAAGAACATGCCGCTCACGATGCCCGCTTGCGCGTTCGACATGTGCCAGGCATCGCGCAATTGCGGCAGCAGGGCGGCGTAGGTCGAGAAGCCCAGCATCGAGACGATGTGGGCTGCGAGCAGCGCGTAGACCGGGGCAAGACCCGGCGCGCTCACCGATGCTTGAACGTGGGCTTGCGCTTCTCCAGGAACGCCGCCATGCCCTCCTTCTGATCGGCGAGCGCGAACTGGGAATGGAACAGCCGCCGCTCGAAGAGCACGCCTTCGGCGAGCGTGCTCTCGTAGGCGCGGTTGATCGACTCTTTGATCATCATCACGACGGGCAGCGAGCAACCCGCGATCTTCTCCGCCACTGCCAGCGCTTCGTCCATGAGCTTCTCGAGCGGCACGATGCGCGATACGAGGCCGGCGCGCTCGGCTTCCTGCGCATCCATCATGCGCGCCGTGAGGCAGACATCCATCGCCTTCGCCTTGCCGACGGCACGCGGCAGGCGCTGCGTGCCGCCGGCGCCCGGCATCACCCCGAGGTTGACCTCGGGCTGGCCGAAGCGTGCGTTCTCTGCTGCGATCACGATGTCGCACATCATCGCGAGCTCGTTGCCGCCGCCGAGCGCATAGCCCGCCACCGCGGCGATCACCGGCTTGCGGATGCGGCGGATGTGCTCCCAGTCGCGCGTGATGTAGTCGGCCAGGAAGGCGGCCATGTAGCTGTAGTCCTTCATCGCCGCGATGTCCGCGCCAGCGGCGAACGCCTTCTCGTTGCCCGTGATGACGATGGCGCCGACGCCTTCATCGGCGTCGTACGCCTGAAGCGCCGCGCCGAGCTGCTGCATGAGCTCGGGGCTGAGCGCATTCAATTGCTTTGGCCGGTTGAGCGTGATGATGCCGACGCGGCCCTTCTGCTGCACCTTGATCAGGTCATAGCTCACGGACGCAGATCACCTTTGCATAAAAACTAGGCGTTCAGGCCGATGGGGGCGCCACGGCGGATAACGCAGCCATGCAGGCTGGCGCACGGCCCGATGTACGCGCGCGGCGCCAGGATCACGTCGCCGATCAGCACGCCGCTCGGATGCACATATGCGGTCGGATCGACGACCGGCACGATGCCGTCGATGGCGTAGACCTCGGGCATGCGGCAGAATTCTAAACCCATGCCCTCGGTCCTCGTCTCCGTGGACGCCGGCGTCGAGACGATCACGCTCAACCGGCCCGAGAAGCTGAACGCGCTCAATCCGGAAATGCACGCGCAACTGCGCGCGGCGCTCGAGCGCGCCACCGACGATCCGCAAATCCGCGCGCTGCTCGTCACCGGCGCCGGCCGCGGCTTCTGCACCGGACAGGATCTCGCCGAGCGCGACGTGAGCGCGGGCGCGGCGCCGATCGATCTCTCGGTGTCGCTGGGCTCGCACTACAACCCGCTGGTGCGCCGCCTGCGCGCGTTGCCGAAGCCGATCGTCTGTGCTGTGAATGGCGTCGCTGCAGGTGCCGGCGCCAATCTCGCCCTCGCCTGCGACGTCGTCATCGCCGCGCGCTCGGCGAGCTTCGTGCAGGCGTTCGCGCGGCTCGGCCTGGTGCCGGACTCGGGCGGCACGTTTTTCCTGCCGCGCCTCGTGGGCACAGCGCGCGCCATGGGCCTTGCGCTCTTCGCCGAGCCGCTCGGCGCCGAGCGCGCCGAGCAATGGGGCCTGATCTGGAAAGCCGTGGACGACGAGCGCCTCGCCGATGAGGCGCTGGCGCTCGCGCAAACGCTGGCAAGCGGACCGACCAAGGGTTACGGTCTGCTGAAGAAGGCGATGTACGCATCCGCCGGCAATTCGCTCGATGCGCAACTCGACCTCGAGCGCGACCTGCAGCGCGAGGCCGGCTTGAGCGAGGACTATCGTGAAGGCGTGAGCGCGTTCAAGGAAAAGCGCATGCCGCGCTTCAAGGGCAAGTAATGGACCGTTTTGCGCTCGAGCCGATTGAAAAGGCGCCGCACGACGAATTGCGCCGGTTGCAGCTCGGGCGGCTGCAGTGGTCGCTCAAGCACGCGTACGACAACGTGCCGCACTACCGGCGCAAGTTCGACGCCGCGGGCGTGAAGCCGCAGGACTGCCGCACGCTCGAGGATCTGAAGCGCTTCCCGTTCACCACCAAGGCGGACCTGCGCGAGAGCTATCCCTTCGGCATGTTCGCCGTGCCGATGGACCGCATCGTGCGCATCCACGCCTCCTCGGGTACGACGGGCAAACCCGCCGTCGTCGGCTACACGGCGCGCGATATCGACAGCTGGACGCATCTCATGGCGCGCTCCATCCGCGCCGCGGGCGCGCGGTCCGGGGATAAGGTGCATGTCGCCTACGGCTACGGGCTTTTCACCGGCGGCCTCGGCGCCCATTACGGCGCCGAGCGGCTCGGGCTCGCCGTCATTCCCCTCGGCGGCGGCATGACCGAGCGCCAGGTGCAGCTGATCACCGATTTCGAGCCCGACATCATCATGGTGACGCCGAGCTACATGCTGGCAATCGCCGACGAGATGCACCGCCAGGGCATCGATCCGCGCGGCACGTCGCTGCGCCTGGGCATCTTCGGTGCCGAGCCCTGGACCAACGAGATGCGCCGCTCGATCGAGGAGCGCCTTGCCATCGATGCGATCGACCTCTACGGTCTCTCCGAGGTGATCGGCCCGGGTGTCGCGCAGGAATGCATCGAGACGAAAGACGGCCTCACCATCTGGGAGGACCACTTCTACCCGGAGGTCATCGACCCGCAAAGCGGCGCACTGCTGCCGGAGGGCGAAAAAGGCGAGCTGGTTTTCACCTCGCTCACAAAGGAAGCGCTGCCGGTCATCCGCTACCGCACGCGCGACCTCACGCGCCTCCTGCCGCCGACTGCGCGCGCTATGCGGCGCATGGAAAAGATTACCGGCCGCTCGGACGACATGCTCATCATCCGCGGCGTCAACGTCTTTCCGTCGCAGATCGAAGAGCTCATCCTCAAGCATCCCGGCCTTGCGCCGCACTACGTGCTGGAACTGTCGAAGGACGGGCCGCTCGATCACCTCACCGTGGTCGTCGAGGGAAGCTCCGATGCAGCGAGCGCGCTGGCGCACGCTATCAAGGCGTACGTCGGCATCACCGTCGATGTGCGCATTGGCACGATAGAGCGCTCGATCGGCAAGGCTAAGCGCGTGATCGACAAGCGGCCCAAGTGAAAGGTCTCTCCGGAAAAGCCGTGCTCGTGACGGGCGGCGGCGGCGCAATTGGCGCCGCCATCTGCCGCCGGTTCGCGGCCGAGGGAGCCCGACTCCTCGTTGCCGACCGCGTGCGCGAAGCGGCCGAGCGCGTCGCTGCCCAATGCAAAGGCACAGCGCTGGTGTTCGACATTGCGGAC
Organism: Betaproteobacteria bacterium; assembly: GCA_005883675.1. Classification (GTDB taxonomy): domain Bacteria; phylum Pseudomonadota; class Gammaproteobacteria; order Burkholderiales; family SG8-39; genus SCGC-AG-212-J23. Next base: position 29,961 of record VBCM01000147.1, on the reverse strand, counting down.
TACGCGGCTGCCAAGGCCGCGCTCACCGAGCGGGCGGTCGATGTGCTGGTGAACAACGCCGGCTGGGACCGGTTCCAGAATTTCATCGACACGCAGCCCGAGGATTGGGAGCAGCTCATTGCCATCAATCTGCGCGGCCCGCTCAACATGCACCACATCGTGCTGCCGCAGATGCTAAAGCGCGGCCGCGGGCGCATCGTCAATATCTCCTCCGACGCCGCGCGCGTCGGATCCTCAGGCGAGGCGGTCTACTCGGCCTGCAAGGGCGGCATCATTTCCTTCAGCAAGACACTCGCACGCGAGGTGGCGCGCAAGGGGACCACGGTGAACGTAGTGTGCCCCGGCCCGACCGACACGCCCATCCTGCGCGGCTTTCTCGGCGAAGGCGAAGCCGGCCAGAAAGTATACGACGCGCTGGTGCGGGCGATCCCGATGAAGCGGGTCGGCCAGCCCGACGACATTCCGGGCGTCGTGGCCTTTCTCGCCTCCGATGAGGCGGCATTCATCACCGGTCAGGTGCTCAGCGTCTCGGGCGGCCTGACAATGGCCGGCTGAGCAAGAAGCGGATAGAACGGGGGCGCAACGGGCGCTACATTGCACCTATGGAAGCATTGCTGGAAAAAGCGAAGTCGTACCTCGATCGCCGACGCGGCGAACGCGTGACGCTGACCCAGCTCGCGCAGGCGGTGGGGACGAGCCCGTTTCACCTGCAGCGGCGCTTCAAGGAGGCGTTCGGCGTGTCGCCGCGCGACTACCAGGAAGCGCACCGGCTCGAGGCGGTGAAGGCATCGCTGCAGAACGGTAGCCGCGTCGCCGACGCCGTGTTCGACGCAGGCTACGGCTCCATGTCCCGGTTCTACGAGAAGCCGCATCTCGGCATGCACGCGCGCGCCTACCGTGCCCGCGGCAAGGGCCAGTCGATCCGCTATTGCACGTTTGCCACCTCGCTCGGCGTCGTGCTCGTGGCAACTACTGAGAATGGCGTCTGCGCGGTCAAGCTCGGCGCAGATGGTGAGCGGCTGAAGCGCTTGCTTGCCGAGGAGTTCAGCGCCGCCGAGCTCGCCGAGGAGGCGCTGCCCGAGCTGGAAGCGAAGGTCCGCGCTTTCATCGCCGGAGAAGGCAGCCTGGCGCGCGTGCCGCTCGACATCCGCGGCACGGTGTTCCAGCGTCGGGTGTGGGAGGCGCTGCGGCGCATTCCGCGCGGCGAGACGCTCACCTACGGCGAAATCGCGCGGGCGATCGGTGCGCCGGCCGCGGTCCGGGCGGTCGGCAGCGCGTGCGGCGCGAATCCGGTGGCGCTCGTCGTGCCGTGCCATCGCGCAGTGCGCGCCGATGGCGGGCTCGGCGGCTACGCCTGGGGCCTGCCGGTGAAGAAGCGGCTGCTCGAGATCGAGAAGCGCCGGCGTAAGTGACGGCGGCGGCCGCGGCGCGGCTGATTTCGCTCGCGGCGATCTGGGGTGCGTCGTTCCTCTTCGTGCGTATTGCCGCGCCGGCCATCGGCCCGGTCGCGACCGCGGATCTGCGCATGCTGATCGGCGGCGGCGCGCTCGCCGTGTACCACGCGGCGATTGGCTTCGATGCGCAATGGCGCCGCTGGTGGCGCTATTACCTCGCGATCGGCATCCTCAATTCGGCGGCACCGTTTCTGCTCTACGCGTACGCCGCATTGGAGCTTTCGGTAGGCCTGCTCGCCGTGCTCAACGCCACCTCGCCGATGTGGGCGGCGCTACTCGGCGCCGTCGCGCCGGGCGAGCGCCTCACGAAGAAGCGCGTTGCTGGCCTCATCCTCGGCATGGCGGGCGTCGCGCTCGTCTGCGGCCCGGAAGCGAGCGCGCGCTGGCTGTCGGTCGCGGCCGGCCTCGGCGCCGCGCTTTGCTACGCCTTGACCGGCATCGCGCTCAAGCGCTACGGGCAAGGAGCGAGCTCGCGTGCCATGGCCGCGGGCACGCAGCTCATGGGCGGGCTGCTCTTGCTGCCATTGCTTGCAGCCGCGCCGCCAGGCGAATTCACGCCCGGCATTGTCGCGACCATGCTGGCGCTCGGCATCGTGTGCAGCGGGTTCGCGTACGTCCTGTATTTCCGCCTGATCCGCGACATCGGCGCGACGGGCGCCTTGACCGTCACCTACCTGATTCCGGTGTTCGGCGTGCTTTGGGGCGCGCTCTTTCTACATGAGGCTCTGAGTGTCGCAATGCTGCTCGGCGCTCTCCTGGTTACCGCTGGAACAGTTCTCGTCCTTCGCGGCTAGAATGGCCGCATGAGTAGCGTGGTGGTCCTCGCAGGCCAGGTCGGCGGCGCGAAGCTCGCCGACGGCCTGTATCGCCTGCGCCGCGACGCGCTCACCGTGATCGTCAACACGGGCGACGACTACGAGCACCTCGGCTTGGCGTTTTCGCCTGATATCGACACGATGCTCTATACGCTCGCGGGCATCGCCTCGCCGAGCGCCGGCTGGGAGCCAGAGAACGAAACCCACGCCGTGCACGCCATGGTGCGAAGGCTCGGCGGCCCCGACCGACCGGTGCAGGGCGATCGTTCACTCGCTGCGCCGCTGCTGCGCGCCGAAGGCCTTGCCAGCGAGCGGCGGCTGACCGACATCACGCTCGACTTCTGCCGCCATCTCGGCATCAGCGCGCGCGTGCTACCGATGAGTGATGACCGGGTGCGCACTCATGTGCTGACCGACGACGGCGCCGTTACATTCCACGACTACTTCGCCCAGCTCGGGTGCGAGCCGGCGGTGCGCGGCTTCCAGTACGCCGGTGCGGATTTCGCGCGCATCCCGGACGAGGTGCTCGATGCCCTACATGGGGCGGACCTCGAAGCGGTGGTGATCGGTCCAGCCAATCCGTACCACGCGATCCGGCCGATGCTCGAAATCGACGGCATGAAGCGGCTGCTGCGCCGGCGCGGCGTGCCGGTGATCGCGGTGACGCCGATCGTCGGCGGTCGGGCGCTGCGGGGCTCGGCCGGCAAGATGATGCGCGAGCTCGGCCGCGAGCTCTCCGCGCGCTCGGTCGCGGGCGAATACCTGCGCCTCATCGACGGCTTCGTGCTCGACATCGAGGATGCGGCGCTCACGCAAAGCGTGCGTTCGCTCGGCATGGAAGTGGTGGCGCTGCCGACCATCATGCGCTCGATCGATGACCGCGTGGTGCTCGCGCAGGAGGTGCTCGATTTCGCCGCCGCGATTCGCGAGCGACGCGAAGCGGAAGTGGAGTGAAGCGCCTCGCGCTCGCAGCACTCGCGGCGCTCTTCAGCATCGCGCACGCCGACGAGCAGGCGGACGCGATACAGCGCGAGCTCATCCAGCGCGATCGGCAGTCGGCGGAGTTCGCGCACCCGGCGTTGCGCGCCCCGGACACGGCGCTCGATCAGGCCCATTTGCCGACGCGGCCGGATGAGCGCCAGGCGCAGGCGCGCGAGCGCGATGCGGAGGTTTTCAGCGAGCGGCAGGCGCCCGCGCCGGCACCAGACTCCCGGCCGCTACCGCTCCCAGGGGGGGCGCGCCACGGGGTCGATCCCATACCGGTGCAGGGCGGCGGCGGCTAAACGCTCGTCGAGGGCGGCGAGCGCGGCGACGCAAATGTGCGTTGCGTCGACTTCGAAGAAAGCGCGCAACGCTGCGCGCGTATCGCTGCGACCGAAGCCGTCGGTACCGAGCGCGACGTTCGGCCCGAGGCACTGCTCCACCCAGCTCGTCCGCTTGCGGCCAAAGCGGCTCGCGCGCTCTGCCTGCATGCCGTCGCGGCGCAGCTCGGTGAACGAAGTGACGCTCCATACGCCGGCCGACAAGCTCCAGTCCTTCGACAGCAGATCGGCGGCGGCGATCACTTCGCGCAGGATCGGCCCCGAGCCGAGGAGCTGCAGCTGCGAGCCTTCGCGCAACCGGTACATGCCGCGCCGGACGCCATCGGCCACGCCTTGCGGGGAGGCAGGATGCGGATAGTTTTCATTGGCGACGGTGACGTAGTAGAAGACGTCCTCCTGCGCCTCGAGCATGCGGTGCGCGCCGTCCTCGACGATGGTGGCGAGCTCGTAGGCGAAGCACGGGTCGTAAGCGCGGCAGTTGGGGATCGTGCAGGCGGCGAGATGCGAGGCGCCGTCCTGATGCTGCAGGCCTTCTCCCGCGAGCGTCGTACGACCGGCGGTGCCGCCGACGAGAAACCCGCGCGCACGCGAATCGGCCGCCGCCCAGATGAGGTCGCCGATGCGCTGGAAGCCGAACATCGAGTAGTAGACGTAGAACGGCAGCATCGGCGTGCCGTGCGCCGAGTAGGCGGTAGCGGCCGCGAGCCACGACGAGACCGCGCCCGCCTCGGTGATGCCTTCCTCGAGAATCTGGCCATCCTGAGCCTCGCGGTAATAGAGCAGCTCCTCGTGATCCTCAGGCTCGTAGAGCTGCCCCAACGACGAGTAGATGCCGAACTGGCGAAACAGCGTCTGCATGCCGAAGGTGCGCGCCTCGTCGGCGACGATCGGCACGACGCGCTTGCCGATGCTCGGGTCCTTCATCAGCTGGGAGAGAAGCTGCACGAACGCCATGGTGGTGGACTGGTTGCGCGGCGCGACTTGCAGCGCCGGCACCGCCATTTTCGGCGCCTCGCTTGAGCGCGCCGGAAGATAGCCGGCGAGTGCCTGCCGGCGCGCGTGCAGGTACTTCATTTCTGGGCTGTCGGCGCCCGGGTGCAGGAAGCGAAGCTGCGCCACGTCGTCGTCGGAAAGCGGCACCGCGAAGCGGTCGCGGAATTCGCGCAGCGCTTCGTCGTCGAGCTTCTTCTGCTGATGCGTGCCCATCTTGCCCTGGCCCCAGAGACCCATGCCGTAGCCCTTCTTGGTTTGCGCGAGGATAACGGTCGGCTGGCCCTGGTGCTGCAGCGCCGCCCGATAGGCGGCGTAGATCTTCACCGGGTCGTGGCCGCCGCGGTGCAGCCGGTCGATGTCCGCGTCGCTCATGCCAGCGATGAGATCGCGCAGCTCGGGGTACTTGTTGAAGAAGTGCTCGCGATTGAAGCGCCCGTCGGTGGCGGCATACATCTGGAATTCCCCGTCCACCGTCTCGTGCAGGCGCTTTAGCAGGACGCCTTCTTCGTCGCGCGCGAAGAGCGGATCCCAGTCGGAGCCCCAGAGAAGCTTGAGCACGTGCCAGCCGGCGCCGGCGAAAAGGCCTTCCAGCTCCTGCACGACCGAGCCGTTGCCGCGCACCGGCCCATCCAGCCGCTGGAGATTGCAGTTCACCACAAAGATCAGGTTGTCCAGGCCCTCGCGCGCGGCGAGCGACAGCCCGGCGAGCGATTCGGGCTCGTCCATCTCGCCATCGCCGACGAATGCCCACACCTTACGGCCGGCGGTCGCGAGAATGCCGCGGTGCTCGAGGTAGCGCATGAAGCGCGCCTGGTAGATGGCGTAGATCGGCCCAATGCCCATCGAGCCGGTCGGGAACTGCCAGAAGTCGGGCATCAGATAGGGGTGGCAATAGGAACTCAGGCCCCTGCCGCCGGTTTCACGACGGTAGTTGGCGAGGCGTTCCTCGGGCAGACGGCCTTCGAGAAAGGCTCGCGCGTACACGCCGGGGGCCGAATGCGGCTGGAAGTAGACGAGGTCCCCCGCCTGGCCGGCGCGGAAGAAATGGTTGAAGCCCACCTCGAAGAGATCGGCCGCCGAGGCATAGCTCGCGATGTGGCCGCCGAGCTCGGCGTGCGCGCGGTTCGCCCGCACCACCATGGCGAGCGCGTTCCAGCGCACGATCGCCGAAATGCGGCTCTCGAGCTCGAGATTGCCCGGGAACTGCGGCTGCTCGGCGAGCGCGATCGAGTTCTTGTACGGCGTGTTGAGCACCGGCGGCAGCGGCACGCGCCGCGCCCGCGCGTGATCGAGGAGCCTGCGCAGCAGGAACGTGGCACGCTCGCGGCCCTCGGATTGCACCAGTGCATCGAACGCGTCCAGCCATTCGCGCGTCTCGACGGGGTCCGAGTCGGGCGGATTCACGCGCCAGAAAGCGGAGCTGACGATGGCGGAGAGGTCGGTCATGGCGCGCATGTTAGTCCCCTCGCGGGCCGGCGCGGCTCCCTAGCCCCAACGGAACGTCGACCGCGCCGCTCGGGGTGGTATACTGCCGGCCGCAGTGATTTTCAGGCAGCGAATTTGCACCCGCACCGCCGCACCCGGCCGCGTCCGCGAAGTAGCGTCAGTACTGGCAGTCAGTTCCCTTCCTTGATCGTCATGCCCGGCTTCGTCGCGCCCGGATATGTCGCGGCATTCGCAAATAGGAACGAGTAGATGGCAACCGGTACGGTTAAGTGGTTCAACGATTCCAAAGGCTTCGGCTTCATCACCCCGACGGACGGCGGCGAAGATCTGTTCGCGCATCACACGGCGATCCAGATGAGCGGCTTCAAGACGCTGAAGGAAGGCCAGAAAGTCGAGTTCGAAGTGAAGCGTGGCCCGAAGGGCCTGCAGGCGGCGAACATCAAGCCGCTGTAAGCGATTCAGTGCGCTAAAAAAGCCCGCGGACGCGGGCTTTTTTATTTGCGGAAGTCGAAGCTGCCGGTGAAGTCGAGGTCGTGCTCGAGATGGCTCGGAATCGTTTCCACGAGGCCGAGTTTCTCGAGCTGCGAAAGCCAGTCGGCGACGGAGCTTTCCGCGTGGTGGCGCAGCAGCCGGCGCAGCACATGCGAGTGCATCTCCGCCTCGATGAGACTCAGGACGCGAAGCAATGGAGCAGCCAGCGGAGCGCCACTATCCCACGCGCTCTGGCCCGCTACTGTGCGCCGGTAGATGCAGTCGGTGCTCGCCATGGAGGCCCAACTATCTACCAGGGCGGGCGGCTTGGGTACGGGGTTGAAAAACTTTGACGACTGCAGTGGTGCCGGCTGACGGATTCGAACCGCCGACCAACGGTTTACAAAACCGCTGCTCTACCAGCTGAGCTAAGCCGGCTTCGGGAAACGAATTATGCGCCTTACTTGATGCGGCGCAGGGTGGGCTTGCCGCCGCCGGGCTTCTTCGGCGGCTCGGAGCTCGGAGGCGCCGGCAGCGCCGCGGGCGGCTTGCTGTTGGCGGAGACCGACTCCGTCTCGCCTTTCGTCTGCACGGCGGGCTTCGCGCCTTCCACATCGAAGGTCATGCCGTGGCCGGTCTCGCGGGCGTAGAGCGCGTACACGTTGGTGACGGGGACCGAAATCTGCCGCGCGACGCCGCCGAAGCGGGCCGAAAACTCGATGAGCTCGTTGCCCATCTGCAGCTTGTGCACGGCGTTCGGGCTGACATTGAGAGTGATCTCGCCGCCCTTGACGTATTCGGGCGGCACTTGCGTGCGCGAGTCGACCTTCACCGCGAGATGCGGTGTATAGCCGTTGTCCACGCACCACTCGAAGAGCGCGCGCAGCACGTACGGCTTGGTCGGTATTTCCTTCATTACTTGCGCATCACCTTTTCCGAGGGCGTGAGCGCCTCGATGAACGCCGGCCGGGAGAATATACGCTCGGCGTACTTCATCAGCGGGGCGGCCGTCTTGCCGAGCTTGATGCCGTAGTGGTCAAGGCGCCAGAGGAGCGGCGCGATCGCGACGTCGAGCATGGTGAAGTCGTCACCCAGCATGTGCTTGGTCTTGGTGAACACCGGAGCGAGCTCGATCAGGCGGTCGGTGACGTGCTGGCGCGCGCGCTCGACCTGCTTCTCCTTGCCCGATTCCAGCGCCTCGATCTGCGAGAAGAGCTCCACCTCCATGTTGAAGAGCATCAGCCGCGCGCGCGCGCGCATCACCGGATCCGCCGGCATGAGCTGCGGGTGCGGGAAGCGCTCGTCGATGTACTCGTTGATGATGTTCGACTCGTAGAGGATCAGATCGCGCTCGACCAGCACGGGTAGCCGGTTGTACGGGTTCATCACCGCGATGTCTTCGGGCTTGTTGTAGAGATCCACGTCGATGACCTGGAAATCCATGCCCTTTTCGTAGAGGACGAAGCGGCAGCGATGGCTGAATGGGCACGTGGTGCCCGAGTAAAGTTGCATCATGGCTTGGTTGCGGCTCCGCAGACCGGGCGCGGCGCGCCCGCAGTTACTTCACGTCCTTCCAGTATTCCTTCTTCAGCAAGTAGGCAAACACAAATAGCACGCCGAGCACGAACAGCACCACGATGCCGATCGGCCGGCGCTCGATGCCAGAGGGCTCGGCGACGTAGACGAGGAAGTTGACGAGGTCGCGCACGGTGGCGTCATACTCCGCCGCAGTCTGCGTCCCCTTGGCGATCTCGGACCACTTGTACTGCACGGCGGCATGCCCGCCTTCTTTGTTCGCCACGACCTCGAGGCCGCGCTGTCCCTGCAGCGCCCAAAGGGCATGCGGCATGCCGACGTTCGGAAAGACGGCGTTGTTCCAGCCGGTGGGCGACTTGGGATCGCGGTAGAACGTGCGCAGGTAGGTGTAGAGCCAATCCGGGCCGCGCGAGCGGGCGACCACCGAGAGGTCGGGCGGCGCGACACCGAACCAGCTCTTCGCGTCCTTCGGATTGAAGGCGATCTTGACCGGCTCGCCCAGCTTTTCCGCCGTGAACATGAGGTTGTCACGGATCTGCGCTTCGCTGAGCCCCAGCTCCTTCAGCCCTTCGTAGCGCATGAACTGCAGGCCGTGGCAGCCCAGGCAATAGTTCATATAGGTGCGCGCGCCGGATTGCAGGCTCACGAGATCGCGCGGATCGTGCGGCGAGCGGTCGAGCCGGTAACCTTCGGCGCCGAAGGCAGCGAGGGGCACGGCGGCGAGCAGGGCGAGCAGCGTCTTCATGCGTGCCAGAGGACCCGTTCGGGCAGCGGCGTCACCTTGTCGCGCGCCGTGTACCACGGCATGAGGAAGAAAAAGAGGAAATAGACGATGGAGCAGAGCCGGGCGACCCAGGTGGCGACGTCCTTCGTGTCGAGGAAGAAGGCGTCGAAGCCGAACTGCCCCCAGACCGTGGTGGGCTCGGTGCCGAGATACCCGAGGACCGCGAAGACGATGACGAACGCCGCCAGCCAAGCCTTGTAGAGCGTGCCGCGATAGCGGATCGAGCGCACCGGCGAGCGGTCGAGCCAGGGCAGGAAGAAGAGGATTAGCACGGCTACACCCATCGCCAGCACGCCGGGAAACTGCGAGTGAAAGAGCGGCGGCACGGCGCGCAGGATCGAGTAGAACGGCGTGAAGTACCAGACCGGCGCGATATGCGGC
>VBCM01000147.1:0-20543 GCA_005883675.1 Betaproteobacteria bacterium | reverse complement strand
GAAGCGCGAGGATGTGGGCGACCACGAGCCCAAGGAGGACGAGCGGCAGCGCGACGACATGCAGGGCAAAGAAGCGGTTGAGGGTCGCGTCCGAGATCACGTAGTCGCCGCGGATCCAGAGCGCGAGGTCGGGGCCGATGAACGGGATGGTGCCGAAGAGATTCACGATCACCTGCGCGCCCCAGTACGACATCTGCCCCCAGGGAAGCAGGTAGCCGAAGAACGCCTCGCCCATCAGCGTGAGGTAGATGAGCACGCCGAAGATCCACACCAGCTCGCGCGGCTCCTTGTGCGAGCCGTAGAGCAGCGCCCGGAACATGTGCAGGTAGACGACGATGAAGAACGCGGAAGCGCCGGTCGAATGGATGTAGCGGATGATCCAGCCGCCCGGCACATCGCGCATGATGTACTCGACGGAGCCGAACGCGAGATTGGCGTCCGGCTTGTAGTTCATCGTCAGGAAGATGCCCGAGATGATCTGGATCGCGAGCACCAGCAGCGCGAGCGAGCCGAAGAAGTACCAGAAGTTGAAGTTCTTCGGTGCGTAGTACTCGGCCGCGTGCTTGCGCCACTCGGCTCCGAGCGTCGGCATGCGCGTATCGATCCACTTCCACACCCCGATCGCCATGCCTCAGGCTCCCTTGGTCTTTTCGTCTTCGCCCACCACCACCTTGGTCTCCGACACCACGGTGTAGGGCGGCACCACCAGGTTCAAAGGCGCGGGCGAGCCCTTGAACACGCGGCCGGCGAAATCGAACTTCGAGCCGTGGCAAGGGCAATAGAACCCGCCGAGCCAGTCGGCTCCCATCTCGGCTTTCGCATCGGCGGGCTTTTCCTGCGGCGAGCAGCCGAGGTGCGTGCACACGCCGACGAGCACGAGCAGCTCAGGGCTCGCCGAGCGGTATTCGTTCTGCGCGTATTTCGGCTGCTCGGAAGACTTCGATTGCGGATCGGAGAGCCGCGGCTCGACGGCTTTCAGCGACTCGAGCATTTCCTTGGTGCGCCGCAGGACCCACACCGGCTTGCCGCGCCATTCGATCACCGCCAGCTCGCCGGGCGGAATGCGCGCCACGTCGACTTCGACCGGCGCACCCGCCGCGCGCGCGCGCTCGGAAGGCCACATGCTCGCCACGAAAGGCACGACCGCACCGACGCTCGCCGCGCCGCCGACCACCGAGGTGGCAACCACCAGATTGCGCCGCGTCTTGTCGACTTTTTCTTGCTCGTTCATGGAGATGGAATTCTTCTGGGAGGGCGCAAAAGCACGCGATTTTAGCGATGCGCTTGTGCCTTGTCCACGATTTCGCCTGTAAGCGCCTAGTTTTCAAGGAGATTTTTGTATACTAGGCGCGCTCCCCATGGCGCGGCTTTGGCTCATCTTTTCGCAGGCCACGACGATTGCTGTCGCCGTGCTCTTTGTAGTGACCACGTTTCGCCCCGAGTGGCTGCCGGCACGCTCGAGCGCGGCTCCCGCGTTCACCCAGAGCGCGCCGGCGATGCTGGTCTCGACCTCGCGAGCTGCCTCGTACAGCGACGCCGTGCAGCGCGCGACGCCTTCGGTCGTGAACGTCTCCACCTCCAAGGAGATCCGCTCGCCGCGTCATCCGCTGCTCAACGATCCGGTGTTTCGCCGCTTCTTCGGCGACCCGCTGCCCGACGAGGCGCAGCGCGCCTCGAGCCTCGGCTCCGGCGTCATCGTCAGCACGACTGGCTACGTGCTCACCAATCACCACGTCGTCGAGGCGGCCGACGAGATCGAAGTGACGCTGGCCGATGGAAAAAAACTCCTGGCGAAGGTGGTCGGCAACGATCCCGATACCGATCTCGCGGTGCTGCGCGTGGACGCCGACAAGCTGCCGGCCATCACGTTCGGCTCCTCGGACAGCCTGCGCGTGGGCGACGTCGTGCTCGCGATCGGCAGTCCGTTCGGCTTCAGCCAGAGCGTGACGAGCGGCATCGTTTCCGCACTGGGGCGCACGGGGCTCGGCATCAACACCTTCGAGAACTTCATCCAGACCGATGCGGCGATCAATCCGGGAAATTCCGGCGGTGCGTTGATCGATGCGGCCGGCAACCTGATCGGCATCAACACCGCCATCTTCTCGCCTTCCGGCGGCTCGATGGGCATCGGCTTCGCCATCCCCGTATCGACCGCGAAGATGGTGCTCGAGCAGATCGTCAGGAGCGGCAGCGTGACGCGTGGCTGGATCGGCGTGGAGGCCCAGGCGATCAACCCGGCCGTCGCGGAATCCTTCAAGCTCGGCAGCACGCGCGGCGCGCTGATCGCCGGCGTGCTGCGCGGCGGCCCGGCGGACAAGGCCGGCGTGAAGCCGGGCGACGTGCTGCTCGAAGTGCAGGGCAAGCCGGTCGCCGATCCCACCGGCATGCTGAACCTCATTGCCGCGCTCGCGCCGGGCCAGTCGGCGAAGGTCAAGCTCAGGCGCCACGGCCAGGAAGTCGACGCCACCATCACGGTGGGCCGGCGTCCGAAACCGCAGGCGCGCGTCGAATAAAGGAGCTACTTCGTCAAAAAAGCCTTGATCTGCTCGCCTACCTTGGCGATGGAGAAGAGACCGTCGAGGTGGCCGCTGGTGCCGTCGATCTCGTAGAGTTCGACGTAATTTCCCTGGGCGCGCAGCTTTTCCGCCCAGCGCCGCGACAGCTCGGGCGGAAAGACCATGTCGGTCTTCGACGGCAGAAAGAGCACCTTGGCTTTGATCTGGGCTTGCTGCTTCTCCAGGTTGTAGAGCTGATTCGCTTTCGCCATCCAGACGAAATGCGCGGCGTCGGTGGCGCCGGCGCGCGCTTGGCCCGTCTTATAGAGCGAGTCCTCGATCGCAAAAAGGTTATTCATCGCATCGGCCGGGTTTTTTCCTTCGGCCGCCCATTTGTAGCCGTGCACCTTCTCCGCCCAGCCGAAGTGCAGCGCCGTCAGCGTGACGGTCTTCAGCGCTTGCGCGACGCCCTCGTTCGGCTCGGGACCGCCGAAATAGTCGCCGCCTTTCCAGTTCGGATCCATTTTGATCGGCATCATCCATAGGTCGAGCAGTCCGATCACGTACGGATGAATGTCGAGTCCCGGGCCGATGACGTGGATCACGCGCTCGACGAATTCCGGATACTGCGCGGCCCACTCCATCGCCTGGATCGAGCCGCCCGATGCGCCCGCGGCCGCCACGAGCTTCTTAACGCCGAGCGAATCGACCAACGCCTTATGCACGCGCACGGAATCGCCCATGGTGATCACTGGAAACGATGAGCCGTAGGGCTTTCCGGTGTCGGGATTGAGCGTCGCCGGGCCGGTGGTGCCAACCGTGGGACTCTTGACGTTGAGATTGGCGAGCGTGTCGGCACTGACGACGAAATACTTGTCGGTATCGATCGCCCTTCCCGGGCCGATGATGGCGTCCCAGTAGCCGGCGGCTTCGTTGTCGCCGCTCGAGTTCAGCTTGCCGTACGTCTCGTAGCCGACGCGCACGTTCTTGATGGATTTTCCGCCTTGCGTCGTGTACTGGGGCAGGGTGAAGAACTTCTTCTCGGTGATGAGCTGCGCCTGCGCAAAGGCCGGGGGCACGAAAAGCGCAAGCGCCAGCGCGACGCCGGCGAAACGGGTCCGCATGTCGATCTCCCTTTGGTGGTACGGCGCGCTGATGGTGCCACGCGCGCGCCCGCGCGGCAATGGCGGCTAGGGATTCTCCGCCGGCTCCGGCGTGGCGGCGCTGCGCCGCGCGGTGATGAAGCGGGCGAAGAATAGTCCCGCCTCGTAGAGCAGGCACATCGGCACCGCGAGCATGAACTGCGAGAGCACATCGGGCGGCGTCACGACCGCGGCGACGACGAAGGCGGCGACGATCACATAGGGCCGCGCATGCTTCAGCTGCTCGACGCTCACCACGCCCATGCGCACGAGCACGATGACGGCGATCGGGATCTCGAAGGTGACGCCGAAGGCGAGGAACATGGTGATGACGAAGCTGAAGTACGCCTCGATGTCCGGCGCGGGCGTGATCGACTTGGGCGCAAAGCTGTGGATGAAGGCAAACACCTTCTGGAACACGAAGGAGTAGCAGAACGCGATGCCGGCGAGAAACAGCAGCGTGCTCGCCACGACGAGCGGCAGGGCGAGGCGCTTCTCGTGCTCGTAGAGCCCCGGCGCGACGAACGCCCACGCCTGATAGAGCACGTACGGCAGCGCGACCAGGAACGCGGCGAGCGCCGTCACCTTCACCGGCACCATGAACGGCGTGATGACGCCGGTGGCGATCATCTTCGCGCCCTCGGGCAGCGCGCTCATGAGCGGCGCGGCAAGGAGATCGTAGATGTAGCCCGAGCCGGGCCAGATGAAGAGCACCACGAAGAGCGCGAGCACCGCGCCGACCGCCCGTATCAGCCGCTGGCGCAGCTCGATGAGATGCGAGATGAAGCTTTCCTGGTCGTTCATGCCCGCTTCTGCTCGGCTGCCTTGGCGCTCTCCTGCGGCGGCTCTGTGCCAGGCGTGCCGGCGGCCGCCTTGTTCAGCTCATCGGCGGTCTTGGTGAGCTCGGCGTCGACCGCCGATTGCATCTCGCTTGTCGCCTTTTGCATCGAGTCGCGCATCTTGCGCAGCTCCTCGAGCTCGATCTCGCGGTTGATGTCCGCCTTGACGTCGGCGACGTAGCGCTGCAGCCGGCCGAGCAGGTGACCGACGGTGCGGGCGACGCCTGGCAGCTTCTGCGGCCCGATGACGATCAGCGCCACGATGCCGATGACCAGTAACTCGGAGAAGCCGATGTCGAACATTGCTAGAGACGAAAAAGGCGCCCACGCGGGCGCCTCGGCCGGGCCGGCCGCCGCTTCAGGCCTTCTGCTCGGTCTTGCCGCGCACCTCGCCTTCCACGGTCTTGCCCGTCACCTGCGGGGGGGCCGTGTCAGCCGATTTGTCGGCGCCTTCGCGCATCCCATCCTTGAAGCCGCGCACCGCGCCGCCGAGATCGGCGCCGATGTTGCGCAGCTTCTTCGTGCCAAAAATCAGCATCACGATCACCAGAACGATCAACCAGTGCCATATGCTGAGCGAACCCATGGTGCCTTCTCCTATTTACTTCCTCGCGAGCATCGGGCCGAGCGATTCCGGTCCGCCGAGGACGTGCATGTGGAGATGATACACCTCCTGATGCGCCACCCGGCCGTTATTGATGATGGCGCGGAAGCCGTCCGTCGCGCCCGCTTCGCGCGCCAGCCGCCCGGCGAGCACGAGCAGCTTGCCGAGCGCTGCCTGGTGCGCGGGGCCCGCATCGTAGAGCGACGCGATGTGCGCTTTGGTCACGAGCAGGAAGTGCACCGGCGCCTGCGGGCGGATGTCGTGGAAAGCCATCACATCAGCGTCGTCGTGGATTTTCTTCGCCGCAATCTCGCCGCGCGCGATCTTGCAGAAGATGCAGTCGGGATCCGTCATGGCTTGCGCCCCGCCTTCTCATCCAGGCCCGAAATGCCTTCGCGCCGGTGCATCTCGGCGAGCACGTCCGCGGGCCCGAGCCCGTGCCGCGCGAGGACGATCATCGAGTGAAACCAAAGGTCGGCGGTCTCGCGCACCAGCGCCAGTCGGTCGCCGCTCTTCGCGGCGAGCACGGTCTCGGTGGCCTCCTCGCCGATTTTCTTCAGCATCGCGTCCTCGCCCTTGGCGAAGAGCTGCGCGACGTACGACTTCGTCGGGTCGCCGCCCTTGCGCTCGTTGATCGTGGCGGCGATGCGTTCCAGCGTTTCGTAGATGCCGGGCTTCATTTCTTGTACAGGGTGGCGGGATCCTTCAGCACCGGATCGGTCGTCACCCAGCTCCCGTTCTCGAGTTTGCGATAAAAGCAGCTCTCGCGTCCCGTGTGACAGGCGATGCCGCCCACCTGCTCCACCCTGACGAGCACCGCGTCGGCATCGCAGTCGAGGCGCAGCTCGCGCACTTTCTGCACGTGCCCGGACTGCTCGCCTTTGCGCCATAGCCGGCCACGCGAGCGCGACCAGTACACCGCCTCGCCTTTTTCGGCCGTCTGCCTGAGCGCCTCGCGGTTCATCCAGGCGACGGTCAGCACGCGGCCGCTGGTCGCGTCCTGCGCCACGGCAGCGATGAGCCCGTGCTCGTTCCACGGCACCTCGTCGAGCCAGCTCATTCGCGGATCTCGATTCCTCGGCTCTTCATGTGCGCCTTGGCGTCGCGCACCGTGTATTCGCCGAAATGGAAGATGCTCGCGGCAAGCACCGCGTCCGCCCTGCCCTCGAGCACGCCCTGCGCAAGATGCTCGAGATTGCCGGCGCCGCCGGAGGCGATCACCGGTACGCCGACCGCCTCGGACACCGCGCGCGTGAGCGCGAGGTCAAAACCGTCGCGAGTGCCGTCGCGGTCCATGCTGGTGAGGAGGATCTCGCCTGCGCCGCACGCGCACATGCGTTGCGCCCACTGTACGGCGTCGAGGCCGCTCGCGCGCCGTCCGCCGTGGGTGTAGACCTCCCAGCGCTCGCCGCTGCGCTTGGCGTCGATCGCCACCACGATGCACTGCGCGCCGACGATGCCGGAGGCCTCGGCTACGAGCTGCGGAGACTGCACGGCGGCCGTGTTGATGGACACCTTGTCGGCGCCGGCGTTGAGCAGGCGCCGCACATCGGCAACGCTGCGCACGCCGCCGCCGACGGTGAGCGGAATGAAGACTTGGGCGGCCACGGCCGCGATCACATGCAGCAGGATGTCGCGCTCATCGGAGCTCGCGGTGATGTCGAGAAAGCAAAGCTCGTCCGCGCCTTCGCGGTCGTAGCGGGCGGCGATCTCCACCGGGTCGCCCGCGTCGCGCAGGCCGACGAAGTTGACACCCTTGACCACCCGACCCGCGGTCACGTCGAGACAGGGGATGACGCGCTTGGCGAGCCCCACGGCGCTCAGGCCTTGCCGAGCGCCTTGTCGGCGGCGGCCTGGGCTTTCTTCAGTTCCAGCTTCCCTTCGTAGAGCGCACGGCCGGCAATGGCGCCGATCACGCCCTCCGGTACGAGCTTGATGCAAACGGCCTGCACATCCTCGACGCTGTTCAAGCCACCCGAGGCGATGATCGGCGTCTTGGTGGACTGCGCAAGACGCAGAGTCGCCTCGATGTTGATGCCGCTCATCATGCCGTCGCGGCCAATGTCGGTGTAGACGAGCGCCTCGATGCCGTAGTCCTCGTATTTCTTGGCGAGGTCGACCACATCGTGGCCGGTGAGCTTGGACCAGCCTTCGACCGCGACCTTGCCGTCCTTCGCGTCGAGACCGGCGATCACGTGTCCGGGAAAGGCGTAGCAAGCGTCCGATAGAAAGCCGGGGTTCTTTACTGCGGCCGTGCCGATCACGATGTACGTGACGCCCGCATCGAGATAGCTCTCGATCGTGTCGAGGTCGCGGATGCCGCCGCCCACCTGAATCGGCACCTGCTCGCCGACCGCCGCGACCATTTCGCGGATCACCTTCTCGTTCTTTGGGCGCCCGGCAATCGCGCCGTTGAGGTCGACGATGTGCAGGCGCCGCGCGCCCTGGGTGGCCCAATGCCTGGCCATCTCCACTGGGCTCTCGGAGAACACCGTGGCCGTCTCCATCCTGCCCTGCTGCAGGCGCACGCAGCGCCCGTCCTTCACGTCGATCGCGGGAATGATCAGCACGGCAACAGATCAAGGAGCAGGGCGCGGAAGCGGGCCGTCGGTCAGATGTAAGTCAGGGGCGCCAGCGGACGAAGTTGGAGAGAAGTTGCAGGCCGGCGGACTGGCTCTTTTCAGGGTGAAACTGGACGGCGAAGATGTTATCCCGGGCTACGGCGCAGGTAAAGGGCACACCATACACGCAACGTGCCGCGCTGAGCGTCCGATCGGCAGGCGCGGGATAGTAGCTGTGCACGAAGTAGAACCGGCTGCGGTCGCTGATGCCGGCCCACAGCGGGTGTGCGCTTTCCTGCAGCACCTCGTTCCAGCCCATGTGCGGGATCTTGAGCGGCGTCGACGCGAAGCGCGGCACGCGGCCGGCGAACACGCCGAGCGCCGGCGTATCGCCTTCCTCGCCATGCTCGAAGAGCATCTGCAAGCCGAGGCAGATGCCGAGATAGGGCTTCGCGGAGAGCGCCTCGAGCACCGCATCGCGAGCGCCGCTCGCCGCCAGGTTGCGCATGCACTCGGGAAGCGCGCCCTGCCCCGGGACGACGACGCGCTCGGCGGCGCGTATCACTTGCGCATCCGCCGTCACCGCAATTGTTGCGCGCGGCGCGACATGCTCCAGCGCCTTGGACACCGAGCGCAGGTTGCCCATGCCGTAATCGACGACCGCGATGCGCGCCACGGTGGGACTACAGGGAGCCCTTGGTCGAGGGGATGGCGCCTTGCGCGCGCGCATCGCGCGCCACGGCCATGCGCAGCGCGCGCGCGAACGCCTTGAAGATCGTCTCGCACTGGTGGTGCGCGTTGTCGCCGCGCAGGTTGTCGATGTGCAGCGTGACCTGGGCGTGGTTGACGAAGCCGTGGAAGAACTCGTGTACCAGATCCACATCGAACTCGCCGATCAGGCTGCGGGCGAACTTCACGTGGTACTCGAGACCCGGGCGCCCCGAAAAGTCGACCACCACGCGCGACAGCGCCTCGTCGAGCGGCACATAGGCGTGGCCGTAACGCACGATGCCGGCCTTGTCGCCGAGGGCGCGCGCGCAGGCCTGGCCGAGCGTGATGCCGATGTCTTCCACCGTATGGTGCGCGTCGATGTGCAGGTCGCCCTTGGCGTCGATCTCGAGATCGAGCATGCCGTGGCGTGCCACCTGGTCGAGCATGTGCTCGAGGAACGCGATGCCGGTGGCGAGGCGCGCCACCCCCGTGCCGTCGAGATCCACGCGCACGCGGATCTGCGTCTCCTTGGTATTGCGGACGACTTCGGCGCTACGCATGTCAGAGCGCTTCCTGCATTTTAGATTGCTTCCCTCAGCGCGTTGAGCAGTATACGGTTTTCGTCCGGCGTGCCGACCGTGATGCGCAGGCAGTTGGCAAGCGCCGGGTGGAGGTTGCGCACCAGCACCCCCTGGCGCCTGAGCCTCTGGTCGGTGCGCTCGGCATCGTGCACGCGCACCAGGAAAAAGTTGGCCCGCGACGGAAACACGGTCACGCCGTCGATGGCGCGCAACGCCGTGCCTAGCCGCTCGCGCTCGTCGCGGATTTCGGCCGCCTGTGCCTCGAGCACGTCGAGCCGCTCGAGCACCAATCGCGCGACGGCCTCGGTGAGGACGTTGACGTTGTATACCTGGCGCACCTTGTTCAACTGCGCGAGCCATTGCGGCCGCCCGGCGAGATAGCCGAGCCGGATGCCGGCGAGCCCGAGCTTGGACACGGTGCGCAGCACCACCAGGTTGTCGAAGCGGGGCAGCTCGTCCATGAACGTTTCGCCGGCGAAGACGTGATAGGCCTCGTCGAGCACCACGAGCCCCGGCGCCGCCTCGATCACGCGCCGCACATCGGCGCGCGGGTAGAGGACACCGGTGGGATTATTCGGATAGGCGAGGAACACGAGCGCCGGCCGCTCGGCGCGCAGCCGAGCGATGAATGCATCGGCATCGAAGCTGAAATCGTCGCGCAGTGGCACCGGCACCGCCCGCATGGCGCAGAACGTCGCATTCATGCTGTACATGAGGAACGTCGGCGATGGGTACATCATTGCAGCGCCCGGCCGCGCGAGCGCCAGCGTGATGATCTGGATGAGATCGTCGGAGCCGTTGCCGAGGAGCACGTCCATGCCCGGCGGCACGCGCATCTTGCGCACGATGAGCTCGCGTAGCGCGGCTGGATTGGGCTCGGGATAGCGGTTGAGTTCGACCTCGGCGAGGCGCGCGGCGAGCTCCTGGCGCAGCGGCGGCGGCAGCCGGTACGGGTTTTCCATGGCGTCGAGCTTGACCATGCCGGCCGCGGGCGCGACGGCGTAGGCCGAGAGTGCCAGGATCTCGGGACGCACCAGATCCTCGGGCTTCATTCGTACCTCATGCGCGCGGCGCGCGCGTGCGCGGGCAAGCCTTCCGCGTCGGCCAGCGTCGCGGCGACGCGGCCCAGCCGCTCGGCGGCCGCCGGCGACACGTCGATGATGCTGGTGCGCTTCTGGAAATCGTACACGCCGAGCGCGGAAGAAAAGCGCGCGCTACCGGCGGTAGGCAGCACATGGTTCGGGCCGGCGCAATAGTCGCCGATCGCCTCGGAGCTAAAGCGGCCAAGAAAGATCGCCCCGGCATGGGTGAGATGCGGCAGCCATGCCCGCGGATCGGCGACGGCGAGCTCCAGGTGCTCCGGCGCGATGCGGTTGGCGAGCGTGCACGCTTCGGCGAGATCGCGTGTCTGGACGAGGGCGCCGCGCGCCTCGAGCGAGCGCGTGATGACGTCCCGGCGCGCCATGCTGGGAAGCAGCCGCTCGATGGCGGCGCCCACGGCGTCGAGGTGGCGCGCGTCCGGTGAAAGCAGCATGGCTTGCGCGGCCTCGTCGTGCTCGGCCTGCGAAAAGAGATCCATCGCCAGCCACTCGGAGGATGCGGCGCCGTCGCTGATGACGAGAATCTCGGAGGGCCCGGCGAGCATGTCGATGCCCACATCGCCGAATACCTGGCGCTTCGCTTCGGCGACGTACTCGTTGCCCGGCCCGACGATCTTGTCGACCCGAGCGATCGAGGCGGTGCCATAGGCAAGCGCGGCGATGGCGTGCGCGCCGCCGAGCGTGAGCAGCCGATCGACGCCGGCGAGCGCGGCCGCCGCAAGCACCGCTGGATGGGGGTTCGGGCTCACCATGACGAGCTCGCGCACGCCCGCCACCTTGGCCGGCACCGCGTTCATGAGCACCGAGGACGGATAGGCGGCCTTGCCGCCAGGGACGTAGAGACCAACGCGTTCCAGTGCGCTCACGCGCTGGCCAAGGCGCGTGCCGTCCGCTTCGCGGTAGTCCCAGGATGTCTGCACCTGGCGTTCGTGGAAAGCGCGGATGCGCTCGTGCGCGGCGCACAGTGCGTCGCGCTCGGCAGCGGCCAGCGCCTCCAGCGCAGCGCGCAGCCGCGGCGTAACGTCGAGCTCGGCGACGCACGCCGCGGCCGCGCCATCGAAGCGGCGCGCGTATTCGAGTAGCGCGGCATCGCCGCGCCGACGCACCTCGGCGATGATCGAGCGCACGGCTTGCTCCACGCCGGCGGCGCGCGCCGTGGCGAAGCGCAGGCCGTCGAGGGCCGCGTCGAAGCCGGCTGCCGAGCTGGAGAGGCGCCTCAGCTTCATGCGGCCGCCTCGGCGAAGGCGTCGATCAGCGGCTGCAAGGCACCGCGCTTGGTCTTGAGCGCCGCCTGGTTGACGATAAGGCGCGCCGACACCGGCAGGATCTCCTCTACCGCGACGAGGCCGTTCTCGCGCAGCGTGCGACCGCTCGCCACCAGATCGACGATCGCATCGGCAAGCCCGGTCAGCGGCGCAAGCTCCATCGAGCCGTAAAGCCGGATGAGGTCCACGTGCACGCCCTTGGCGGCGAAGTGCTCGCGCGTCGTGTTGACGTACTTGGTCGCCACCCGCAGGCGGGCGCCCTGGCTCACCGCGCCGGCATAATCGAAGCCCTTGCGCACCGCGACCACCATGCGGCAGCGCGCGATGCCGAGGTCGACCGGCTGGTACAGGCCGTCGCCGCCGTGCTCGACCAGCACGTCGCGCCCGGCGATGCCGAGATCAGCGCCGCCGTGCTGCACGTAGGTGGGCGTGTCGCTCGCGCGCACGACGATCAGCCGCAGATCGCGGCGGTTGGTCGCGATGACGAGCTTGCGCGAGGAGTCGGGGTTCGCCTTAGGCCGGATGCCGACGCGTGCGAGCAGCGGCGCGGTCTCGTCGAAGATCCGCCCCTTCGACAACGCTATGCTGATGCTCGCCATGTGCAACCATCCGGGAATCGCCTGGAAGACGTGCTGAAGGGGGCGGATTCTACCGCAAGGGGCTAGCTCACGCGCGCGACGCGCGCGCCGAGGCCCGAGAGCTTCTTCTCCAGCGCTTCGTAGCCGCGATCGAGGTGGTAGATGCGATCGACGATCGTCTCGCCGTCGGCGAGGAGCCCGGCGATGACGAGCCCGGCTGACGCGCGCAAGTCCGTCGCCATGACCGCCGCGCCCTGCAGCCGCTCGACGCCGCGCACCACGGCGCTATTGCCCTGGATGGCGATGTCGGCACCGAGGCGCTGCAGTTCGAGCGCGTGCATGAAGCGGTTCTCGAAGATGGTCTCGGTGATGACCGCGGTGCCCTCGGCAATTGCCGCGAGCGCCATGAATTGCGCCTGCATGTCGGTAG
This sequence comes from Betaproteobacteria bacterium, assembly GCA_005883675.1. Classification (GTDB taxonomy): domain Bacteria; phylum Pseudomonadota; class Gammaproteobacteria; order Burkholderiales; family SG8-39; genus SCGC-AG-212-J23. The sequence goes on along the minus strand of VBCM01000147.1, from coordinate 8,237 downwards.
CGAAGCCGGGGTAGGGCGCGGTGCGCACGCTGACGGCGCTCGGCCGCCCGGCCGCCTCGAGCTCGATGGTCGAGTCCTGCACGCGGATGCGCGCGCCCGCCTCGCGCAGCTTTTCCAGCGTCGCATCGAGTGTCTTGGGTGCCGCACCGAGCAGGCGAATGCGCCCCCCGGTAGCGGCGGCGGCGGCGAGGTAGGTGCCCGTCTCGATGCGGTCGGGCATGATCATGTGCTCGGCACCGCGCAGCGAGCGCACGCCCTCGATGCGGATCACATTGCTGCCGGCGCCTTCGATACGCGCGCCCATCGCGACGAGGCAGCGCGCGAGGTCGAGCACCTCGGGCTCGCGGGCGGCGTTCTCGATGAGCGTCGTGCCCTCGGCGAGCGCCGCGGCCATCATCAGGTTCTCGGTGCCGGTCACGGTCACCATGTCCATGACGATGCGCGCGCCGCGCAGGCGCTCGGCGGCTGCGTTCATGTAGCCGTGCTCGATGGTGACGGTGGCGCCCATCGCCTGCAAGCCTTTCACGTGCTGGTCGACCGGTCGCTGGCCGATGGCGCAGCCGCCCGGAAGCGACACCCGCGCGCGGCCGCAGCGTGCGAGCAGCGGGCCGAGAACCAGCACCGAGGCGCGCATGGTCTTCACCAGGTCATAGCCCGCCGTGGGGTCGGTGATGCGCGCGGCGCGCAGCGCCAAGCGGCCCTCGGCGAGCGGTGACACCTCGACGCCCATCTGGCGCAGGAGCTTCGCCATGGTGCGCACGTCCATGAGCTGCGGCACCTTGGCAAGCCGCAGCGGCTCGACGCTGAGAAGCGCCGCGCACATAATCGGCAGCGCCGCGTTCTTCGCCCCCGAGACGTGCGCTTCGCCCTCGAGCGGCACGCCGCCCTGGATGCGCAGCTTATCCACCGGAGCGCCATTCCTGCGGTGTGAGCGTGCGCATCGACAGCGCGTGGATTTCCTCGCGCATGCGATCGCCGAGCGCCGCATAGACGAGCTGGTGGCGCTGCACGCGATTGCGGCCAGCGAATTCGTCGGAGACGACGAGCGCCTGGAAATGCTCGCCGTCGCCCATCACCTCGACGTGCTGGCACGCAAGCCCGCCTTCGATCGAGTGCTTGATGCTTTCTGGCGTCACCATCACGACCTCAGCTTGTAGCCCGCTTTGAGCAGTCCCAGATTGAGCAAGGATACGACCAGCAGGAACCCGGCGACTATCGCGAGGCTCGCCAGCGGCGGGAAATCCGATACGCCGAAAAATCCATAGCGGAAGCCGTCCACCATATAGAAGAAGGGATTGGCGTGCGACAGGCGCTGCCAGAACGGCGGCAGCGAATGGATCGAGTAAAAGACGCCCGAGAGAAACGTGAGCGGCATGATGACGAAGTTCTGGAACGCGGCGAGCTGGTCGATCTTGTCGGACAGCACTCCCGCGATGAGGCCCAGCGCGCCGAGGAGCGCCGCCCCGAGGAGCGCAAAGGCGAGCACCCACATCGGGGCCTCGAGCCGCAGCTCGACGAACCAGACGGTCACGACGAGCACGCCAGCGCCGACCACGATGCCGCGCACGAGCGCCGCCAGCACGTAGGCGGCGAAGAATTCCACATAGGAGATCGGCGCGAGCAGCACGAACACGATGTTGCCGGTGATCTTGGACTGGATAAGGCTCGATGAGCTGTTGGCAAAGGCGTTCTGCAGAACGCTCATCATGACGAGCCCGGGCACGAGAAAGGACGTGTAGCGTACGCCCTCATAGACCTGCAGCCGGCCTTCGAGCGCGTGGCCGAAGATCACGAGATAGAGCAGCGCCGTGAGCACCGGGGCGGCGACGGTCTGCACGCTCACCTTGAAGAAGCGCAGGAGCTCCTTGGTGCAAAGCGTGGCGAAGCGCATCATGACGGTCGGCCGGTGAGGCGCAGGAACACCTCCTCGAGATCGGGCGGATGCACCTCCATTTCCCGGATCGTCACGCCCGCCTCGCGCAAGCGCGCGAGTGCCGCTTCCAAGTCCGCAGGGTTCGCAAGCCGCAGCCGGAATTGAGTGCCATCGGCTGCGAGCACCCGGCCCGGCAGGCCGGCCGGCAGCCCATCGCGGTCAAGGTGCAGGCGGACTTCGAGGCCCGAAAAGCTGCCGAGCAGGTTGCGTGTGGTATCGAGGGCCGCGATGCGCCCGTCCTTCAGCATGGCGATGCGCTGGCAATGCGCTTCGGCTTCCTCGAGGTAATGCGTGGTCAGCACGATGCTGTGGCCGTCGCGGTTCAGGCGCCGCACGAACTGCCACAGGCCCTGGCGCAGCTCGACGTCGACGCCGGCGGTCGGCTCGTCGAGCACGATCACCGGCGGCTTGTGCACCAGCGCCTGCGCGACCAGCACGCGGCGCTTCATGCCGCCGGAGAGCGAGCGCATGTTGGCGTCCGCCTTGGCGGTGAGGTCCAGATGGTGCATCACCTCGTCGATCCAGGCGTCGTTTCGCCGCAAGCCGTAGTAGCCCGCCTGTAGCCGCAGAGTCTCGCGCACGGTGAAGAACGGATCGAAGACCAACTCCTGCGGCACGACGCCGAGCAGCCGGCGCGCGCGCCGGTATTCGCGCGCGACATCCGCGCCCATGACGCGTGCGTGGCCCGAGTCCGGACGCACCAGACCCGCGATGACGTTGATCAGCGTAGTCTTGCCGGCGCCGTTCGGGCCGAGCAGGCCAAAGAACTCGCCCTCCCGCACGGCGAGGGACACGCCGGCGAGCGCGCGCACGTCGCCGTAGCGTTTGGCGATGTCGCGGACTTCTATCGCGTTCAGGAGACGGGCAGCAGCCGGTCCACGCCGTAGAGGCGGGCGATGGTGCGAAGCGACTCGGGGAGCTTGGCAAAGCCGAGCGTGCGCTCCTGGCTCCGCGCCTCGCGCAGCCAGACGAGGAGCAGCGCGAGGAGCGCGGAGTCCATCTCGCTCACTTCACCGAGATCGACGGTTTGCACGCCGTCGGCGAGGTGCCGGCGCCCTTCCTCGAGCAGCGCGGCCGCGTTGGCGAGCGTCACCGGGCCCGAGACGATCATGCGCGGGCCTTCGCGCCGGATCATTTCTTCGCGGCCGGCGCCGCTGGCGCCTCAAGGCCACCGCGGTTCTTGGCGTTGAGATTCTTCACCAGGCCGTCGATGCCGGACTCGCGCACCACGTTATTGAACTCGGTGCGGTAATTGGCGACCAGGCTCACCCCGCCGACCATGACGTCGTACACCTTCCAGCCAGAGGCGGTCTTTTCCATGCTGTAGTCGATCGGCACGGGCTGCGTGCCGGGCTGCAGCACGCGCACCTGCACGGTGACGTCCGTGTCGGTGGGCTTCGCGCGCAGCGGCCGGAAGTCGAACTTCTGCTCGCTGTAGGCGGCGAGCGCGCTGGCGTAGGTGCGAACCAGCAGCGTGCGGAACTCCTCGGTCAGGCGCTTTTTCTGCTCAGGCGTCGCCTTGTTCCAGCTCTGGCCGAGCGCGAGCGCGGTCATGGCGTTGAAATTGAAATGCGGCAGCACCTTGGCGTCGATCAGCTCGACCAGCTTCGCGCGATTGCCGGCACGGATTTCCTTGTCCTTGGCGATGAGATCGACCACGTCCAGCGTCACCGTCTTCACCAGCTGGTCGGGCGACACCTCCTGCGCCCGCACGGGCGCCACACCCACCAGCACGCCAAGGAGCGCTACGCTAGCGAGGCTTCTTATCTTTGTCATCGTCTGCTCCCTTGTCTTCGTCGGGTTCCTTCTCGCGGGGCGGATGTCCATCGTAGACCAGGCTGCGGCGCCGCTGCAGATAGGCATCGCGCTGGAACACGTACTTGTCGAGCGCCGCCTCCTCGAGGATGCGGCTCGCGTCCAGCAGATCGGCGCGCAGCTGCGTGAAGCGCACCGCCCACAGGCCGTACTGCAGATGGTAGGGCCGCACCTCGCCCAGCGGATCGGTGTAGACATCGATGCCGGTGCCGATGCCGTCGCGCAGGTCGCTCGAGCCGAGCAACGGCAGCACGAGGTAAGGCCCCGGCCCCGCGCCCCAGCGGCCGAAGGTCTGGCCAAAATCCTCGTTATGCTTCTCGTAGCCCATGTCGGTGGCGACGTCGTGAATGCCGAGCAGCCCCACTGTGGTATTAAACGCAACGCGCGCCCAATCGCTGACACCGTCCTCGAATTTCCCTTGCAGGAAATTGTTCACGCCGATGAAGAAATCGCCGATGTTGCCGAAGAAGTTGCGCACCCGGTCGCGGATCTCGCCGGGCACGGCGCGGCGGTAGGTGCGCGCAACGGGCTGGGCGATCGCCACGTCGACCTTGTCGTTGAACCGGTAGATGCCGCGGTTCAGCGGCTCGAACGGATCGCGTGGATCGCGCTGCGCCGTGCTCGCGCACCCCGCGAGCACGGCAACCAGGGCGGCTGCCGCGATGCGCGCCGTCACTTCGCCGGTTCCTTGGCTTCGGGCTTGCCCTCGGCCGCCTTGTTGAAGAGGAACTGGCTGATCAGGTTCTCGAGCACCACCGCCGACTGCGTCAGGCGCAGGCGATCGCCGTTCTTCAGCATCACGCCGTCGCCGCCCGCTTCGAGGCCGACGTACTGCTCGCCGAGGATGCCGGAGGTGAGGATCTCGCGACGAGCGCCTCGTAGCTTTCATTGTCGAAGCGGATGTCGGCGACCCTGCCGATCACCACGCCGGCGCTCTTCACCGGCGCGCGCGCCTTGAGCCCGCCGATGTTGGCGAACTTGGCCTGCACCTGATACATCTGCGAGGTCGAGAACGAGGCGAGGTTGCCGACCTTGAGGGCGAGGAACAGCAGCCCCGCGATGCCGGCGACCACGAACACGCCGACCCAAAGGTCGATGGTTGAGCGATTCATTGATGGGTGCCTCCGGTGAACATCAGCGCGGTCAGGATGAAGTCCAGAAACAGGATCGCGAGCGACGAGGTGACCACGGTGCGGGTGGTGGCACCGGATACGCCCTCTGCGGTGGGCGGCGCGTCGTAACCCTCGAATACCGCGATCCAGGTCACGGCGATGCCGAACACCAGACTCTTAATGACGCCGTTCAGGATGTCGTTGCGCACATCGACCGCCGCCTGCATCTGCGACCAGAAGGCGCCGGCATCGACGCCGATCAGCTGCACGCCGACGACGTAGCCGCCGAAGATGCCCGTCGCCGAGAAAAGCGCGGCGAGCAGCGGCATCGACAGCACGCCGCCCCAGAAGCGCGGCGCCACCACGCGCGCGATCGGGTCGACCGCCATCATCTCCATTGCCGAGAGCTGCTCGGTGGCCTTCATGAGGCCGATCTCCGCCGTGATCGCCGAGCCGGCGCGGCTCGCGAAGAGCAGCCCCGCCACCACCGGCCCGAGCTCGCGCACGAGCGACAGCGCCACCAGCACGCCGAGCGACTCGGAGGCGCCGAAACGCTGCAGCGTCTCGTAGCCCTGCAGCGCGAGCACCATGCCGACGAACATCCCCGACACCAGGATGATGATGAGCGACAGCACGCCGGCAAAGTAGATCTCGGCGGTGGTGAGCCGGAAGCGCCGCAGCGCCGTGCCCGAGTGCAGCACCAGATAGGCGAGGAAGCGGCTCGCGAAGCCCAGGCGCAGCACATGGAAGGTCACGCCGGAGCCCAGGCGCTCCAGGCGCGCGCGCACGTCGGCTACCCGCATTCCTAGTGGCTCGCCTGCGGCATTACTGGGCTCGCCTGCGGCTCGGGCGCCGCGAGCTCGAGGTCGGCGTCGTAGCCCGGCGCCGGGTAATGAAACGGCACCGGGCCTTCGGAGCTGCCGTTCACGAACTGGCGCACGAAGGGCTCGCCGCTGCGGCGGATTTCGTCCGGCCGGCCTTGCGCGATGACGCGACCGGCGGCCATGAAGTACACGTAGTCGACCACGCCGAGCGCTTCCTGCACGTCATGCGTGACAATCACGGAAGTCGCGCCGAGCGAATCGTTGAGCTCGCGGATCAGCCGCACGATGACGCCGAACGAGATCGGATCGAGGCCGGTGAAGGGCTCGTCGTAGAGGATGAGCTGCGGGTCGAGGGCGATCGAGCGCGCGAGCGCCACACGCCGCGCCATGCCGCCCGAAAGCTCGGTCGGCGCGAGATGCGCCGCGCCGCGCAGGCCGACCGCATGCAGCTTCATCATCACGAGGTCGTTCAGCAGCTCATCGGGCAGCGCGGCGTGCTCGCGCAACGGAAACGCCACGTTCTCGTAGACCGACATGTCGGTGAAGAGCGCGCCGAACTGAAACAGCATGCCCATCTTGCGGCGCATGGCGTACAGGCCCTCGGCGTCGAGCGTGTTGGTGCTGTGGCCGAGCACGCGCGCCTCGCCGGCGCTCGGGCGCAGCGCGCCCATGATGACGCGCAGCAGGGTCGTCTTGCCGCATCCCGACTGGCCCATGATGCCGACCACCGAGCCGCGCGGGATCTCGAGATTGATGTCGCGCAGCACCGGGCGCGAGCGGTCATAACCGAACGAAAGCTTGCGAATCTCCACGATCGGGTGCGCGGCGGGGGATTGCTGCACGGCGTTATATTATCGCGCATGGGGGAGGGAGCCGCGTATCCGCAGACTGCGACCGAGCCCGCGGTGCGCATTGCAGCGCTGGTCAAGCGCTACGGCGCGCTCGTCGCGCTCGACAAGGTCGATCTCAGCATCGCGCAACGCGAAGCGTTCGGCCTGGTCGGCGCGAACGGCGCCGGCAAGACGACGCTCATCCGCTGCCTGCTCGATCTCACCGCCTGCGACCAGGGACGCATCGAGATTTTCGGCCGGCGCGCACGCGAACCCATGGCGCGCGCGCCTCTCGCCTATCTGCCGGAGCGCTTCATGCCGCCGCACTACCTGACCGGACGCGAATTCCTGCGCACGCTCGCGGCGCTCGGCCGCGCGGGCCACGACGAGGCGCGCATCGCCGCGCTGATCGCGCAGCTCGAGCTCGAGCCCGCGGCGCTCGAGCGGCCGGTGCGCACGCTCTCCAAGGGCATGACGCAGAAGCTCGGCCTCGCCGCCGCGCTCTCCCTCGAGCGCGAGCTCTACGTCCTCGACGAGCCGATGAGCGGGCTTGACCCTGCTGCGCGGGTAGCGGTGAAATCGGTGCTCAGGCGCTTGAGCCGGGAGGGCCGCACCCTGTTCTTCACATCGCACGTGCTCGCCGACGTGGACGAGTTGTGCTCGTCGATCGCCGTGCTCGAGCGCGCGCGGCTGCGCTTTCGCGGCAGCCCGCGCTCGCTCCGCGAGCGCTACGGCGAGCGAAGCCTCGAGCGTGCCTTCATGCGATGCCTGCGCGATGGCGAGCGTGCGCTCAGCGCCTGAGCGCCTCGCGCAGCCGCGCGCGGCCTTGCTGCTGGTCGACGACGACCCGCTCATCGCCGAGGCGCTGAGCTTCGCCCTCGGCGTCCATTACGCCGTGCACTCGTGCGCCTCGCGCGCCGCGGCGATCGACCTGGTGCGCTCGCTGGAGGCCCCGCCGCCGCTCGCGCTCGTCGACCTCGGCCTGCCGCCGACCCCGCATGCGCCCGACGAGGGCTTCCAGTTGATCGCCGATCTGCTGGCGCACGCGCCGCAGATGAAGATCTTCGTGCTCTCGGGGCAAAACGACGCCGCCAATGCGCGCCACGCGCGCGCGCTCGGCGCCTGGGAGTTCGTCGCCAAGCCGAGCGATCCGGCGCAGCTCGAGCGCATGCTGGCGCGCGCGCTGGCGGCCCCGGCGGGCAGCGATGTGGCGCTGGTCGGCGAAAGCCCGGCGCTCGCCAAGTTGAAAAATCAGATCGCCCAGTTCGCGCCGGCGCCCTACCCCGTGCTGATCGAAGGCGAATCGGGCAGCGGCAAGGAGATGGCGGCGAGGAGCCTGCACCGGCTCTCGCCGCGCGCGCAGCGTCCTTACCTCACCCTCAATTGCGCCGCGATCGCGCCGACGCTCGTCGAGGCGACCCTTTTTGGCTACGTGAAGGGCGCCTTCACCGGCGCCGCCGGCAACAAGTCCGGTTATTTCGAGGATGCGGCCGACGGCACGCTGCTGCTCGATGAGATCGGCGAGCTGCCGCTCGACCTGCAGGCGAAGCTGTTGCGCGTGCTGGAAAACGGCGAGTACCAGCGGGTCGGCGAGACGCAGCGACGCACCGCGCGCTGCCGGGTCATTGCGGCCACCAACCGCGACCTGCGCCGCGAAGTGAAGAAGGGCGGCTTTCGCACCGACCTCTACCATCGGCTGTCGGTGTTCACGCTGGTCGTGCCG